>NZ_JBXWPK010000002.1:0-515578 GCF_059611825.1 Ruegeria sp. CDSA221 | reverse complement strand
GGTGGCGACGGCGGCGAAGGTGGCGACGGCGGCGAAGGTGGCGACGGCGGCGAAGGTGGCGACGGCGGCGAAGGTGGCGACGGCGGCGAAGGTGGTGACGGCGGCGAAGGTGGTGACGGTGGACCCAAGGGCAACCGTTCTGGCCATAGCGACGGAACCAATCCAGGCGGCCAATCTCAGAACCCGAACGGTACCAACAATCCGGGCAACCCCAAGTAAGCTAATTTAGTACTACAGAAAATGGCGAAGCTGCTGCTTCGCCATTTTTGCATTCTAACCAGCTGAGATTAGCTTTCCTCAGCTTCTGCCGAAGACCCCGACCCATTTACTGGGCCGCCGAGGGTCCTGCATCCGCAGAAACAGATATCGCGTCGCCGACCAGGGTTTGATGCGGTTGGTCAAGTTATCCAGAACCAGATCGCCACTGGCCGAGCGATAAACCAAAACCGCATGAGAATTTCGCTGCGTATCCAGTACAGTTGCGATCAAAAGTTTGCTCGGATCGACGCCCGCACGGATAAGATCCCTTTTCTTCAACAGAGCAAAGTCTTCGCAATCTCCACCGCGCGAAGTCGGCAGTGCCCAACGTTCACGAGTTCTATATTGGGCCTGATCTGTAACCGAGCGGGTGGTTGCGTTTACCTGCCGGTTGACCTTTTTGATGATCTGCATCTCTTGCTGGCTCGACATTGAATTCGAAGCCTTGCTGGAACATGCCCAAGAGTATTGACGGCACAGTTGCCGCGCTCCAGACGGCGGGGGCGAAGATGCGACTGTGCGGATGAAGTTGCCTTCCCGCGCTTGCGCATCTGGTGCCACAACCGAGGTCCCCAACGCCAATGCGAGGATTCCTAAAGTTCTACCAAAACCAGTCCAGATCCGCGCATTAACGGCCCTAAATTCCGTACCCATGGTCGCCATGCCTGTCCCTCGATCCGTGTTTTCCCTGCGATTGCCGCAAAACAGGACCATATTCCGTTTTCCGAAACTATCGGTAAACACGCCTAATTGTGCAATCTGTCTCAAATCTTGCAACGAAAAGAGGCGGAATTCCGTCATTGAAAATGGCATTTTTGGGTAAGAATCTGGCGCTGCTCGCCACATTCGAAACACGAACCCCTTGGCAGGCCCGACATCAAGACCTGTTAACTACTTGTAAATAATATATTTATGGGATTTCAGGTCGACGCTTGCCGCAACGTCATAATTGGGCGGCCATCTTTTGGCTGAAAACCGCCCAATGAATAAGCTGACAGGGGTATTAAATCCCTGATCGCACGGGGTGATTCTAATCTGTGATCTCTACGACCACCAATTCCCGCTCACTTGCACCACGCGCGTGATCCAGTGCTTGCTGATATTCCACCGAATTATAACACTCTACAGCGGCTTCCAATGAGGGGAATTTGGCGACAACGTTGCGCGGCCGTTCTTTGCCTTCCAACTGCACGTATCGCGCAGCACGCGCGATAAACGCACCACCGTGTTTGGCAATCGCAGGCCCGGCGAGCTCGGCATATTTTCCATAGGATTCGGCGTCAGTAACACTGACATGTGCAATCCAAAGTGCGGACATTTTGTTAACCTCCAAGAATATTCTTTGCAGCCTTGATCGCGGCATCAGCATTCGAAGCGTCCTTGCCACCACCCTGCGCCATGTCAGGGCGTCCACCGCCACCTTTTCCACCAAGTTCAGCAACCGCCGCCCGAACCAGATCCACGGCCGAGATTGCATCCGTCAGATCAGCTGTGACACCGGCCGCGACGGCTGCTTTGCCGCCCGTATCCGCTATCAGCAACACAGCACCCGATCCAAGTCGGCTTTTGTGTTCGTCGATCAGCGCGGGTAAGTCCTTGCCAGATACGCCAGTAAGGGACTGAGCCAAGAACGAGATACCGTTTACCGTTTTGGCCTCAGCGCTACCGCCTTGCCCCGAACCACCAGCCATCGCGAGATCGCGGCGCAGCTGCGCAACTTCATTTTGAAGGGATTTACGTTCATCCAACAGAGCTTTGACACGAGATACAACGTCATCCGGTTGCGCTTTCAGTTCAGATGCGATCTGCCCCAAACGTTGGTCCTGATCGGTCAGGTAAACCAGGGCTTCATCACCCGTAAGCGCTTCGATCCGCCGGACACCGGCACTGCTGGCGCTATCCCCCAATACAACAAGCGCGCCAATATCACCGGTCTGGCGAACATGCGTTCCACCACACAGTTCGATCGACCAGGTCTCACCATCCTGGCCTTTGCCGGTTGGCGCTTTGCCCATCGAAACCACGCGAACTTCGTCGCCGTATTTCTCACCGAAAAGGGCCTGCGCACCCAGTTCCCGGGCATCATCCGGTGTCATGATCCGGGTCTCGACGGTCGAGTTCTGGCGGATGAAAGCGTTGACCGAGCGTTCAACTTGCCGAATTTCCTCGGGGTTCATCGCCTTCGCGTGGCTAAAGTCGAACCGCAGCCGGTCAGCCGCATTCAAAGAACCGCGCTGCGCAACATGGTCACCCAGTGTTTCCCGCAATGCTTCGTGCAGCAAATGTGTGGCCGAATGGTTGGCCCGGATGGCGGTGCGGCGAACATGGTCCACCTCAAGCTCAACTGCGTCTCCCTTGGACAAGGTACCGTGATCGACCGTGACCCGATGCGCATAGATTTTGCCATCCGCAAATTTCCGGGTGTCCTCGACCCGCGCGACATCATCACGCTCTTCCAGACGACGAATTTCGCCGGTGTCTCCTATTTGACCACCGGATTCACCATAAAACGGGGTTTGGTTCACAACGACCCAGCCGGAACAACCTGTCTCGATCTTGTCGACCAAAGCGCCATCCACGACCATTGCCGCGACCTGTCCTTCAGCCTTTTCTGTATCGTATCCAAGAAAATCCGTAGCGCCCGCGATATCCAGAACGTCAAACCAAACGGCTTGGTCCGCTGCTTCCCCTGATCCAGCCCAGGCAGCGCGTGCCTTGGCCTTTTGCTCGGCCATCGCCGTATCAAACCCGTCGGTATCAACCGTCCGGCCTTTTTCACGCAGTGCATCTTGTGTCAGATCAAGCGGAAAACCGTATGTATCATACAGCTTGAAAGCGGCCTCTCCAGACAGTGCCGCACCCTCTGGCAAGTCAGAGACCTCGTCATCCAACAACTTCAGGCCGCGATCCAATGTTTGCTTAAAGCGGGTTTCTTCCAGCAACAGCGTCTCTTCGATCAGCGACTGAGCCTGGCCAAGTTCGGTGTACTGAGCACCCATCAGTTGGACCAATGTCGGCACCAGCTGATACATCACCGGATCCTTCGCACCCAACAGATGCGCATGCCGCATCGCACGACGCATGATCCGCCGCAGCACATAGCCGCGCCCGTCATTGCTGGGCATTACCCCGTCTGCAATCAGGAACGAGGTCGACCGCAGGTGATCCGCAATCACGCGGTGATGTACGTTTTGATCCCCATAGGGATCGACATTGGTGGCACTCGCCGAGGCCTCGATTAGGGTCTTGAACAGATCGGTGTCATAATTGTCATGGCTTCCTTGCAAGAGGGCACCAATCCGCTCCAGCCCCATCCCGGTGTCGATAGACTGCATGTCGAGCTCGACCATCGAACCGTCTTCGAACTGTTCGTTCTGCATGAAAACGATGTTCCAGATTTCGATGAACCGGTCACCATCTTCCTCAGGCGAACCCGGAGGGCCGCCCCAGATATGATCCCCGTGGTCGTAGAATATCTCGGTGCAGGGACCGCACGGGCCGGTCGGTCCCATCTGCCAGAAATTGTCACTGGTTGCGATACGGATGATCCGATCTTCGGGGACGCCCACCTTCTTCCACATCTCGAACGCTTCGTCATCGGTGTGGTAAACCGTTGTCAGAAGGCGGTTTCTATCGACCCCGAATTCTTTGGTGATCAATTCCCATGCGAATGGAATTGCTTCGGGCTTGAAGTAATCGCCGAACGAAAAATTGCCCAACATCTCAAAGAATGTGTGGTGACGCGCAGTATAGCCGACATTGTCCAAGTCGTTGTGCTTGCCACCGGCCCGAACACATTTCTGTGCTGTCGTCGCGCGCTGATAGTCACGGGTTTCGACACCGGTGAACAGGTTTTTGAATTGCACCATACCCGAGTTGACGAACATCAATGTCGGGTCGTTGCGTGGCACCAGGGGACTGGATGCCACTACTTCGTGTCCCTGTTTGGCAAAGTAGTTCAAAAAGGTCGATCGGATTTCGTTCAACGTTGACATGGGGCTCTCTCGGCGCGCAAACAGTTTGTTTCGAAAAGGGTTTATCCCCGTCCCCCGGGATAGTCCACAGGCGAGCGTCGCAGAACGGAACAAGGCGGCCCCTGCGGACCGCCTTGTTCGAAATTATGGTCAGTTCCTAGGAAAGAGCGGCAAATGTCGCTTTCTTCCCGGACCTATTATGCCTCGAGGATATCATCCTCTTCCGCGCCGGGCGGTACATCGAATTCCAGCCCATGTGCCGCGCGAATCTTGTCCTCGATCTCAAACGCGATGCGGTTGTTGTCGCGCAGATACTGCTTGGCATTCTCACGCCCCTGCCCGATCCGCTCATCACCATAACTGAACCACGAACCCGATTTCTCGACCACACCAGCCTTGACGCCCAGATCCAGCAGCTCGCCCATTTTACTGATGCCTTCGCCATACATGATGTCGAATTCAACTTGCTTGAAGGGCGGTGCCACTTTGTTTTTAACGACCTTCACACGGGTCTGGTTGCCAACAACCTCATCCCGGTCCTTGATCGCACCGATCCGACGAATATCCAAACGGACCGAGCTGTAGAATTTCAAGGCGTTACCACCGGTGGTGGTTTCCGGGCTGCCGAACATCACGCCGATTTTCATCCGGATTTGGTTGATGAAGATCACCATACAGTTCGAACGGCTGATCGAACCCGTCAGTTTACGCATTGCCTGGCTCATCAGCCGGGCCTGCACACCAACGCTGCTGTCGCCCATATCGCCTTCGAGTTCAGATTTCGGCGTCAGCGCTGCGACCGAGTCAACCACGACCATGTTCACCGCTCCCGAACGGACCAGCGTATCGGTAATCTCAAGCGCCTGTTCGCCAGTGTCAGGTTGCGAAATCAGCAACTCGTCCAGATCGACGCCCAGTTTGCGCGCATATTGCGGGTCCAACGCATGTTCCGCATCGACAAATGCGCATACACCGCCATGTTTCTGCTGTTCTGCGATGCAGTGCAGTGTCAGCGTTGTTTTGCCTGAACTTTCCGGGCCATAGATTTCAACGATCCGGCCCATCGGCAGGCCGCCGATTCCCAGAGCGATATCCAGACCCAGCGATCCGGTCGAACTGGCGTCGATGTCCTGCTTGGAATCCTCGCCCAGCTTCATGATCGAGCCTTTGCCGAACTGCCGTTCGATCTGTGCCAGCGCGCTGTCGAGCGCCTTTTGCTTATCTGCGTTTTTCTTGTCGCTCATCGTCAGAAGATCCGCCATTGTCCTGTCGCCTTCCCTTTTGTCACACCCTTGAACGGGCGGCAATCGCTGCTTTGTTCGCCTCTTGTTCCTTATGGGACCAAAAAGAGAACATTTCAACTAAAACTTACATTACTTACTGTTCTGTAATTGTATTAAGGAGTCGTTTACGCCAATCTGAACTGGAGATATTTACTGCCGATGGACGAATAAATGCTTGTTTTTTATGAAGAACGCCTTGCGTTTCTGGCTGTCCCAAAAACCGGCAGCACCGCTTATCATACGGCTTTGCGGGACCGTGCCGATCTGGTTGTCACCGATCCGCCAGATCTGAAACACGCACCTGTCCGCCGGTATGATCGGTTTTTCCAGAACATTTTCCGTAAAATGTACGATACTGAGATGGAAATCATGGCGGTTGTTCGTGAACCGGTCGATTGGCTGGGCAGTTGGTACAGGTTTCGCGGCCGCCAAGAGCGTCTTAACCACCCGCATTCAACACATGACCTGAGCTTTGATGATTTCATCCAGGCCTATATGCGCACACCCCGACCTGAATTTGCCGATGTCGGCAGTCAGAGCCAATTTTTTCGCACCCGCAACAACGGGCGTGGCGCCACCCATGTCTTCAAATATGAAAACCAGGACAAAATTCTCGATTTCCTACAAAACCGCTTGAATATGGATATCCGGCTGCAACGCGAAAACGTGTCACCCACACGAGACCTAACACTGGGCGCAGAGACATTGACCAAGTTTCGCAACACCCACTCCGCGGAATTCGATTGCCACGCCTCGGCACTTTGAAACCCTAATTGATCTGCTGAAAAACAGCTTCGGTCAGTTGGTTTAGAGAAAATGGTTTGGGCAGGAAAGTTGAATCGGAAATCTCTGGTCCGGAATCGCCAAACGCACCCTCTGTGTATCCAGACATGAATATGACCCGGACATCTGGCCTGTTCTGCTTAGCCATACGAACCCAGGTCGGACCATCCAATCCGGGCATGACCACATCGGTGACGAATGCGTCAACATTCAATGTGCCATCTTCGAGAAGCCTCAGAGCCTCTTCTCCCGAATCGGCCTCGAGCACAGTGTAGCCTTTCAACCTCAGTGCGCGGGTAGCAAAGGCCCGAACCGGGGCTTCGTCTTCGACCAGCAGCACGACACCCTCACCCTGGCGAACCGTTGGATTCTCTGGGGATTGCGCAGGCGCTGCCTCGGTTTTTTTGGGGGCGGTTGAAACCGGCAGGTACACAATAAACTCGGTCCCTCTCCCCTGAATGCTGTCGACAAAAATAAAACCGCCGGTTTGCTTTACAATTCCGTAGACAGTCGACAGGCCCAAACCTGTCCCCTCACCCGTGCGTTTGGTTGTAAAGAAAGGCTCGAACACTTTCTGTAGCTTATCGGGGGCAATCCCCGTACCGCTATCAATGACTTTGACGGTGACGTATTCACCAGGTTGTACCGTAGCGCGATCCCTTGTGAAGCGTTCTGTCAGCACGACCACTTCGGTTTCGATCCTGACCTCACCACCTTCAGGCATTGCATCGCGGGCATTTACGACAAGGTTCATCAACACCTGCTCTAGCTGGCGTTTATCCGCACGAACCGCTTTCAGAACGGGATCGTGGCTGAGTGTCAGCTTAATCTTTTCTCCGACCAGACGATTTAGCAGATGAATAAGGTCTGAGATCGTATCTCTGAGATCCAGGATTTCCGGCTGCAAAGTCTGTTTGCGCGAAAAGGCCAGCAGTTGGCTCACCAAAGCTGCAGCACGGTTTGCGTTCTGATTGATTTGTACAAGATCCCCGTAGTCAGGGTCATTCTGGTCGTGCCGCAAAAGCAGAAGATCGCAATGTCCGGAAATCGCCGTTAGCAAATTGTTGAAATCATGCGCTACACCCCCAGCCAGTTGGCCAACGGCCTGCATTTTTTGTCCCTGCACAAATTGCGCCTCTAAAGTCTTGAGTTCGGTAGCATCATTCAGAACCGCAATCAGTCTGACTTCTCCCTCGATCAGCACACGTTTCAATG
Organism: Ruegeria sp. CDSA221; assembly: GCF_059611825.1. NCBI lineage: Bacteria > Pseudomonadati > Pseudomonadota > Alphaproteobacteria > Rhodobacterales > Roseobacteraceae > Ruegeria > Ruegeria sp. CDSA221. The sequence goes on along the minus strand of NZ_JBXWPK010000002.1, from coordinate 508,065 downwards.
TGACCTGTACGAATATCTCGCGGTCTTCCCGTGTCAGCCTCAGGAATTCAGATCGTGAAACGGCGCCCTCATTTGAAGCCTGCGTCAGCCAGTCCAGAACCGGATACCCCAGACCATGCATGATATGCACAACATTGGATTCTCCGGGCTCTATGTTTCCGACAAGACGCGTTGCCAGCCTGTTGGCCTCAAGGATGCTCCCGTCGGGAGACAGGGTCATTACCGGGACCGGAAGATCCACAAATGACGCGCCAATTCCACCTTCCTGTGCACGATCAAGCGGTAGAACAAGCAGATCGCGCGTGGTTCCCGACCGAGACAGTACGGCCATCGTAGCCGGAATTGGCCCCTGTGCCGTCTGTACCTGCACAACCTCACCCAATTCGGGCTGCGCGCCAGTCAGAACCTGTGCAAGGTTGTCGGGTCGTTGTCCCAGGATTTGTTCCGCCGCCCCGTTGATCCGCAGCAATGCTCCGTTTCTGCCTTCGGTCAAAATGGGTACAGGCACAGCATCCCACTGACCTGTTCCATCCAGATGAAACCGCCAAAAGAAAAAGTTATTCCCAACACCGAGAACAGAAATCGGTACGGTTGTCTCTAAAGTGACAACGTCTTCTCTTGCACGGCCATGGATCTCGGCCAAAGACTGTAGGCGCAGCAAAATTGCCGACGGGTTCGCAAAAATAGACTTTAGACCTTCATCCAGCCGGTTGCCGGGAAAAACATGGAGCTGAGCCCGGGCATGAGAATTGCAAATCAGAACATCACCCTGTGCATTGGCAATCGCGCAGGGGTACAGCTCTTCTTCGGCAAAAACCTCCATAACCCTAAGCTCACGACGTACCGAGTCGTCGGAAATCAGCGCCCTCACCACGACCAACAGTGATGCAGCAAGCAAAGACATACCTGCCACCACAAGGCCGAGATTCCAGGCTTGGGGAATGATTCCTGCCAGCGGCAGCAGTGAGAGCAACACCCCTAGCGCAACCAATGGTGCTAGACGCAAACCGCTTGGTGAATTTCGTAACTTTGGATCAGAATAGAAATCTGCGGTATCGGACATTAAATACTCAACTTGCCGGGCTAGGTGTAACCCAACGCAAAAGGGTTAACGCCCACTTAATTAACAAAGTGAGCAATTCTCCTTTAGGTTGCTATTTGTCCGCCAACTACCGCGTCAAGTGTGACGTGAAAAACCCGTCAGTACCGTGTGATACATACCACGTTTTGCGAAACGTCTCGGTCCATTCGGGGTGCGCCGCCACGAACGCATCGACCACTGCACCGTTTTCGACCTCGAGCATGGAACATGTTGCATAGGCAAGAACACCCGCTGGCCCCACCAAAGGCGCGACATCATCTAGGATCGTCCGCTGCGTTTCCGTAAGCCGGTTCAGTCCATCTTGTGTAAGAGACCATTTTCCCGCCGGGGCGCGACGCCAGGATCCGCTGCCTGAACAGGGGGCATCGGTCAGCACAATGTCGAATGGTGCCTGCGCAGAGATCTCGTCATTGGTCAGGAGTGTTATCTGTGCACCCGCTCTCTCGGCCCGGGCGGGCAAATCACGCATTCGCGCCGCATTAACGTCATGCGCGAACACATCTACACCGTGATGCGCGGCCAAGGCCAAGGCTTTGCCGCCACCGCCGGAACAATAATCCAGAACCCGCATGCCGGGGTTTAAGTCTAATGATTCAACCACGGCCTGGCTCGCCGCATCCTGCAGTTCGACCAACCCATCAGTATAGGCACGGCTTCCTGAGATTTTCCGCTCGCCCTCGACAACTTCGAGTGCGGTCGAACAAGCGGGATGTGGCCTCGCTTGGATGCCGTCCGCCAGCAAGACCGTGACCGCCTGATCGACACTCGACTTAATCAGATTGACCCGCAAATGAACCGGGGCCCGAGCGCGCAATGCCTCGGCCACTGAAAGAGTCAAATCACCCAAAGACTCTTGAAAGGTTGGCCAAAGCCATTCCGGTATGTCGTATTTCTGGGCGTCGGATTCACATGGTTTAGCCTGTTCGTGTTCTTCCAAACTGGCCGGAGCGTACCCTTCGCCATTGAATATCTGATCCAGATCGACTTCTTGCATACGCATCGCGCCAATCATCAACCCCCGACCGGTTTCCACCCCACCTGCCGCCGCAAATGACCTTTTGCACCGCAAAGCACCAAACACGTGGTCGCGAATGGCAGCCCTGTCTTTGGAACCGGCGAAACGGCTTCGCCGCGCCCAACCTGTCAGGGCCTTTTCGACCGGGGCACCCGAGAGAATCTGATCAAGAATTTCGATGGAGGCCTGAACACGTGCGGCGGGGGTCATTTCATTCTCCGATATGGTGCAGGGCAAAAACGCAAAGCGGCGCCCTCACCGGGGCGCCGCAGTTCAGGTTCCGGCAATTTACATCACTCGATAATTCGGGCTTTCGCGTGTGATTTGCACGTCATGCACATGGCTCTCCTTCAGGCCAGCCCCTGTGATTCTGACGAAGTTGCAGTTCTTTCGCATCTCTTCGACCGTGGCGCAGCCGGTATAGCCCATGGCTGCGCGCAGGCCGCCGACCAGTTGATGCACAACCGCGCTGGCCGAGCCCTTGTAAGGCACCTGCCCTTCGATCCCTTCGGGCACCAGCTTGTCGCTGGCGGCATCCTTCTGGAAATAGCGATCCGCAGAGCCACGTGCCATCGCGCCTAGACTGCCCATGCCGCGATAAGATTTGAACGACCGGCCCTGATACAGGATCACTTCGCCCGGGCTTTCATCTGTTCCTGCGATCATCGAGCCAACCATGGCACAGGACGCACCCGCCGCAATCGCCTTGGCAAAATCGCCCGAGAATTTGATACCACCATCTGCGATAACCGGCACATCGCCGGCGGCCGCGGCGCAATCCATGATCGCAGTCAGCTGCGGCACGCCCACACCGGCCACCATCCGCGTAGTACAGATCGAACCCGGCCCTATCCCCACCTTGATGGCATCCGCGCCTGCGTCGATCAGCGCCTTGGTTGCGTCCCCAGTGGCGACGTTACCGGCAATGATCTGCACCTCGTTCGACAGGGTCTTGACCCGCTTCACCGCGTCCAGCACCCCTTGAGAATGCCCATGAGCGGTGTCTACAACGATAATGTCGACACCGGAATCCACCAGTTGTTCGGATCGTTCGAAACCAGAGTCTCCAACCGACGTCGCTGCCGCGACTCGCAGACGCCCCAACCGGTCTTTGCAGGCCGTTGGGTTCAGCACCGCCTGTTCGGTATCTTTCAAAGTCAGCAGACCCGTCAGCTTGCCCGCCCCGTCCACAACCAGAAGCTTTTCGATCCGACGCGCGCGCATCAGGCTTTTGGCCTCTTCCAGATCGGCGGGTTCCTGAAGCATCGCCAGATTGTCCGAGGTCATCATCGCGTGAACCGGCGTATCATCCGAGGTCGCAAAACGCATATCACGGTTGGTCAGAATACCGACCACGCGGCCTTCTTCGTCCACCACGGGAAAGCCGGTGAAGTTATAACGCTGCACCAACGCGTTGGCGTCCGCCAGCGTCTGATCCACCCGCAGTGTCACCGGGTTGTAAACAATACCGGATTCAAACCGTTTGACCCGGCGCACTTCGCGGGCCTGTTCATCCACCGTCAGATTCTTGTGCACCACGCCGATGCCGCCCGCCTGCGCCATGGCGATGGCCATGCGCGCCTCGGTCACCGTGTCCATCGCCGAGCTGAGCAGCGGGATGTTCATGGTGATTTCCCGCGTCACGCGCGTGGTCGTATCCGCCGTGGCCGGCAGCACAGAAGATGCGCCCGGAACCAGAAGAACGTCGTCAAAGGTGAGTGCCTCACGAATCTGCATCTGTTAACCCCATGCAAAAGCCCGTTTGACGGTGACCCTATTGCATGGATTGCATCTAAGGAAAAGCCCCCGACATAAACTAGTTTTTACCTGCTGGTCGATGCTGCGACAAAAAACGACGCAACGCACACAAAACGTGCCGCTGAATGGCCTTTCCCTTTGCGTACAAAACCATATCTTGCCCGACATAGGCGCGAATATAAAAGGCAGGCCAATCATGACCACCGACCCTCTTGTTGTCTTTACCCCATCGGGCAAACGCGGGCACTTTCCCGTAGGCACTCCGGTTCTGACTGCGGCACGGCAATTGGGTGTGGATCTGGATTCCGTTTGCGGTGGACGCGGGATTTGTTCGAAATGCCAGATCACGCCAAGCTATGGCGAGTTTCCCAAGCACGGCGTGACCGTAGCCGACGGTGCACTAAGCGAATGGAACGCGGTTGAACAGCGCTATGACGACAAGCGCGGATTGAAACCCGGCCGCCGTCTTGGATGTCAGGCCACGGTTCAGGGGGATGTGGTGATCGACGTGCCACCAGAAAGCCAGGTGCACCGTCAGGTCGTACGCAAGGCCGCCACAGCACGCGCCATCACAATGGATCCGGCCACCCGGCTGTATTTTGTTGCGGTAGAAGAACCCGACATGCATTCACCAACCGGCGATCTGGAACGTCTGGAACGCGCGCTACGCGAGCAATGGAACGTCGACGCCGTAACGGCTGATCTTTCCTTGTTGTCCAAACTGCAGCCCATATTGCGCAAGGGTAAGTGGGAGGTCACCGTTGCAGTGCATAAAGGCCACAAGGACGAGGTCGCACGGATCGTGGAAATCTGGCCTGGATTGCACGAGAACGGACTTTTCGGTCTGGCCATCGACCTCGGCTCTACCACGATTGCAGCTCACCTGACCGATCTGGACACAGGCGAGGTCAAGGCATCTTCGGGCCTGATGAACCCCCAAATCCGCTTTGGCGAAGACCTGATGAGCCGCGTGTCCTACTCGATGATGAACCCCGGCGGCGACAAAGAGATGACCCGAGCCGTACGCGAAGCGATAAACGATCTGACAACATCCATCGCGGATGAGGCCGGGATTGACGCCAACCTGATTGTCGAAACGGTGTTCGTCTGTAACCCGGTCATGCACCATCTGCTGCTTGGGCTGGATCCGGTCGAGCTGGGCCAAGCGCCCTTTGCCTTGGCTACGTCCGAAAGCATGTCTTTGCCCGCGCGCGAGATGGATCTGACCAACATGAACCCACGTGCGCAGGTCTACATCCTGCCCTGCATTGCGGGTCATGTGGGTGCGGATTGTGCGGCGGTTGCCTTGTCGGAAGAGCCCGGCAAATCCGAAGATCTGGTTCTGATCGTCGATGTCGGCACCAATGCCGAGATTTTGCTGGGCAATACCAGCCGGGTTCTGGCGTGCTCCTCACCGACCGGCCCGGCCTTTGAAGGCGCGCAGATTAGCTCTGGTCAGCGTGCCGCCCCCGGTGCGATTGAGCGGATCGAGATTGATCCTGTCACTAAAGAACCCCGTTTTCGCGTCATTGGGTCCGAGAAATGGTCGGATGAAGAGGGTTTTGATCAAGACATCGCAACCACTGGCATCAGCGGCATCTGTGGATCAGGCATTATTGAAGCGGTGGCGGAAATGCGTATGGCGGGTTTGCTGGATGAAAGTGGCCTGATCGGATCCGCAGAACAAACGGGCACATCACGCAACGTCCCCGAGGGGCGCACCCATTCCTATCTGATCCACGACGCAAGCGCCGAAGGCGGCCCACGTATCACAGTCACTCAGGGCGATATTCGCGCGATTCAACTGGCGAAATCCGCGCTTTATGCAGGCGCGCGGCTTTTAATGGACGAAATGAACGTGGATACTGTCGACCGCATTGTTCTTGCTGGTGCCTTCGGCGCGCATATCTCGACCAAACATGCCATGGTTCTGGGAATGATCCCCGATGCGCCCTTGAACAAGGTCTCAAGCGCGGGCAACGCCGCCGGTACGGGCGCCCGGATCGCCCTTTGCAACATCGGGTCGCGGAGTGAAATTGAACATGTAGTGCGCGAAATCACCAAGGTTGAAACCGCCATCGAGCCCAAGTTTCAGGATCATTTCGTGGCAGCGAACGCGATACCCCACAAAACCGACCCTTTCCCGGAATTGGCACAGGTGGTCACCCTGCCCGCGCCCTCGTTCAACACCGGTGGTGGAGATCAGGAAAACTCTGGCCGCCGCCGTCGCCGGAGGTCATAGTCGCGGCAACCACGGAGGGGTACGATGCAGTCGGTGAATGAGGAACAGGCAGAATACTGGGGAAAATCCGAATTCGGAGCCAAATGGCTGACATATCAGGATCAGTTGGATCAACTGATGGCTTCGGTTCTGGACCTTGTGCTGGAGAATGCCCAGCTTAAACTAGGAATGCATGTGCTCGACATCGGCTGTGGCACTGGCGAAAGCTCTCTTGCAGCCGCGCGATTGGTCGGGCCGGATGGCGATGTTCTGGCCGCCGATATATCGCAAGCGTTTCTTGATCGTGCCAGCGCCCGAGCCTCGGAAAACGGGCTGAGCAACATCAGCTTCCAACATGCTGACGCGCAGATATTCGGGTTTCCTGCCAATCAGTTGGACGCAGCGATTTCACGGTTCGGCGTGATGTTCTTTGACGATTCGGTTGCTGCATTCGCCAATATCGCCCGCGCACTTAAACCCGGCGGGCAGATGACCTTTGCAGCTTGGGGGCCATTGGATGGCAACCCGTGGTTCAAAATACCCCATATTGCTGCGGTAAAACGCCTTGGGCAGCCGCCTCGGGTAGATCGTTACGCGCCGGGTCCGCTGGCGTTTCACGATCTGGATCACGTCACCGGCATGATGCAACAGGCGGGGCTGTCGGACATTCAGGCCCAAGCCATCTCCGTAAATCTGCCCGGCGCTGGCGGGTCAGAGGAAATAGCCGCCTTGTGCACCCGCGTCGGCCCCGCCGCGCGAACCATCGCGCATTTCGAAGGCACCGAACAGGACGCAGCAGCAATCCAGCACGAGGTCTGTCAGGAATTCGCCCAGTTCACATCCGAAACCGGCCTGCACATCCCGGCGGTGATAAACCTGTACCAAGCGCGTCGATCGAACTGAATGGAGCGGGTAGCGGGAATCGAACCCGCGCGTTCAGCTTGGGAAGCTGACAGGCTACCATTACATCATACCCGCCGCTGCTAGCTGAATATCACCGGTACAAGATCAGGTTCAAGCGGTTTTGATCCAAACCGTCAGGCTATTTGCGACGGCGAAGACAAAAATGGCCGGATCAAAAGACCCGGCCAGCATGTTGTTTTATAACGCTTATGCGCGACGACGACGGCCACCGCCGCGACGACCACCTCCAGTGCCCTCGGCACCGGCTTCGCTGGGGGCTTTGTTGAACTTGATCCAAGCGCCGCCATGCGGATCGTTGTTGGTCAGCAGGTTGGCGGCGCGGATGGCCTCCATCTCTTTGCCCGCGCGCGGAAGGGTCGAACCCAGACCAAACAGCTGGCAGAAGGTCTCATCATCCATGTCCGCAGGCAGGATGATGCCTTTGGCCTCAACCTCAGCCTTCTTCTCGGCCAGTTTCTTGGGACCAACCGGCAAGGCAACGGGGTTCATGATCGCTGAGGTCATGCCGGCGCCCATCGCCATCGGCAGGAAGGCGTTGTTGATACCATGGCGGTTCGGCAGGCCGAACGAGACATTGGACGCCCCGCAAGTGGTGTTCACGCCCAGTTCCTCACGCAAACGACGAACTAGAGCAAACACCTGCTGACCGGCAGTTGCCATTGCGCCAATAGGCATCACCAGCGGATCGACCACGATGTCATGGGCCGGGATGCCGAAATCAGCGGCCCGTTCGACAATCTTTTTGGCCACTTCGAACCGCACATCGGGGTCTTCCGAAATCCCTGTATCGTCATTTGAGATCGCCACCACAGGGACATTGTATTTCTTGACCAGCGGCAGAACCAGCTCCAGACGATCTTCTTCGCCTGTGACCGAATTCAACAGAGGACGGCCCTCTGCCGCCTCAAGACCCGCTTCCAGAGCTCCCGGAACCGATGAATCGATGCACAGCGGCACTTCGACCAGCCCCTGCACCATTTCAACGATCTTGCGCATCAGCGGCGGTTCGGTCTCGTTCGGATTGGGGTTCGAGTTGTAGACAACGCCCGCGTTGATATCCAGAACGGTCGCGCCAGCGGCAACCTGCGCGAGGGCGTCCTTTTCGACGGTCGAAAAATCGCCTGCTTCCAGTTCCGCCGCCAGTTTCTTGCGGCCTGTCGGGTTGATCCGCTCACCGATCACGCAGAACGGTTCGTCAAAGCCCAGGACGGCGGTTTTTGTTTTTGATTCTACGACTGTACGGGTCATGTCCGATCCTTAGGAGTTTACAGGCTTTGCCGAAGCGCCGCCGTTGTTGATGGCCCAGTTGGCGTTGGTCTTGATGCCGCCAAGCGGGAAGAAATGTACGTTTGTGATGTTGAAATCCGGGTTGGCCGCTTTGTGGTTGGCCAGCTCGGTGATCACATCCGTGGGCTCGTAAGGCAGCAGCAGCTTGGACACGTCCATGGCGCGCTTTTGCAGAACCTTCAGCGATGGACCAACGCCGCAGGCGATGGCGAATTTGATCAGTGTTTGCAGTTTTGCCGGACCGGCGATGCCGATATGAACCGGAATGTCGATCCCCGCCTCTTTCAGGCTGTCGGCCCAGGCGATGATCGGTTTGGCGTCAAAGGCGAACTGAGTGGCCAGCGCCATTTCGGCATCCGTGGTCTCAGAGAACTTCTGTTTCCAACGCAGCGCGTCATCGACATTCTTGGTCGATCCGTCAGGGTCGATGTCCTTGTTGCCTTCAGGGTGGCCAGCGACGTGCAGACGCTTGAAGCCCGCTTTGTCGAACAGGCCGGATTCCAGCAGCTGCATCGAGCTGTCGAAATCACCATGAGGATTCGCGACACCACCGGCCAGCAACAGCGCCTGATCCACACCTGCTTCACCCTGGTACATGGAAATCCAGTTTTCCAGCGTCGCCGTGTCTTTAATGATCCGCGCCGGGAAATGCGGCATAACAGGATAGCCGTCCACCGCGATGCGCTTGGCGGTCTTGACCATGTCTTCGATCGGAGTGCCTTCGATATGGGCAATATAGACGCGTGTGCCTTCAGGCAACAAAGCGCGAAAATCCTCGACCTTCTCGGCGGTGCGCGGCATCACCTCAATCGAATAGCCCTGCAGGAAGGCTTCGACGGTTGGATTTACCGGACCGTTTTCGGCGGCATCACGTTTCTTGAAGTTCAGCAAAGCCATAGCGGCCTCCCATATAGATTTCGAGCTCATGCCCAACCGTCATTGGCGATCAGAGCCTTGATACGGTCCTGATCATATTCCGTTTCCAATCGCACAGCCTGCTGTTCGGCAATTTCGGACGGATCGCCCTCAACCGCGAAAGGCGCGGCCTTGCGCCATTCGGCCAGGTAGGCATCGCTATCCTTGGCGTTCACCTTCATGGCGGCGCGGTCAATGGCTTGCTCGAACCGTTCTTCCAACTGCCGTTTTGCGCCCCGGCGGCCCTTGCCGACGATGACTTGGGCGGGAATGTCGCGCCAGTATACGATGGTGACGTCAGGCATCTGCTTTGATTCCTCCTAACCAGATGGACCGGTTCTAAACTTCAATGTGGTCGCAGGTCGGTCGATTTTCGACACAAGGCGCATTTCAAACGACGTTTTCACCTACAACGGGATACACGGCTTGTAACGAATTGTTCCTATAAACCTCACCTCAAAATTCTCATCACTTTAATGAGTATCTTGCACGAACCAAAAGGCCGACCTATGGTCGGGGTAACTCGTAAATCGGAGGGCGTTGAAGATGGCGCCCAAGCGTCCCAAAGGTGCGGGCGCGTTCCCGAAGGCGGTCGAAAGCCCCGCGCCGGCAAGACCCGATCCTGATGCGCTTTATGCCGCGCTGGATTTGGGAACAAATAGCTGTCGCATGTTAATTGCCCAGCCCAAGGGCAGCGGGTTTCATGTGGTGGACAGTTTTTCTAAATCCGTGCAGCTGGGCGCGGGCTTAGAGCGGACGGGGCGTTTGTCTCGGTCGTCGATGGCGCGCACCATTCAGGCGTTGCGCATTTGCCAGCAAAAGCTGAAACGCAACAAGGTCAAGCGGATGCGTCTAGTCGCAACCGAGGCTTGTCGCCGTGCAAAAAATTCACGTGAATTCATTCGCCAGGTAAAGGGTGAAACCGGGTTGACGCTTGAGATCATCCAGCCCGAGGAAGAAGCGCGTCTGGCCGTAATATCCTGTGCCCCGCTGGTGTCCACTAAGACAGAACAGTTGTTGGTTGTGGATATTGGCGGCGGTTCGACAGAGCTTGTCTGGATCGACATATCCTCGCTTCCGCGTCGGGATCGCCCGGCGGCGATTATGCGTCTGCATAATGGATTTCATACAACAGACAGCCCGTTTCCTGCAGCCAAGGTTGTGGATTGGATCAGTGTTCCCCTCGGCGTTGCGACGCTGCGCGATCAGTTCCATGATGTCGAAGATGATGCGGCGCGGTTTGCTTTGATGAGCTGGTTTTTCGAAGAAAACCTAGCCGATTTTGCGCCTTATAAGGATGAGCAAGCCCGCGAAGGTTTTCAGATCGTCGGCACCAGTGGCACGGTTACGACAGTCGCAGCCTCACATCTGGGATTGAAGCGGTATGACCGGACCAAGGTAGACGGTTTGCGCATGACAAGCGATCAGATTGACAAAGTGATACGCGGGTATCTAGAACTCGGCCCACTGGGGCGGCGGAGAGATCCGCGTATCGGCGATGACCGCCAGGCCCTGATCATGTCCGGCTCGGCCATATTGCAGGCTTTGTTACGATGTTGGCCAACCGACCGTCTTTCAGTGGCGGACCGGGGGCTGCGCGAAGGCCTGCTTTATGCGCAGATGAGCGCGGACGGTGTATTGGAAGACGGACCGTTCTGATGGCGAAGACACCTACTGGCAAAAACAATTCGGGCCGCGGGCAGCGCGACCTGAAGGTTAAGGTCAAAACCGCCCGCGGGCGCAAAATCAGCTCGACTCGGTGGTTGGAACGTCAGCTGAATGACCCCTATGTCAAGCGCGCGCAGGTCGAAGGCTATCGTGGGCGTGCGGCGTTCAAGATATTGGAACTGGACGATAAATTCCGCTTCCTGGTTCCAGGTGCGCGCATCGTCGATCTGGGTTGCGCCCCAGGCGGCTGGCTGCAGGTTGCGGTCCAGCGCGTTAATGCATTGGGTGAGAAAAGCGGTAAGAAAATCGGCACTGTTCTGGGTGTCGACATACAAGAGGTCGAACCGGTGGCCGGGTCCGAGGTTCATCAGTTGGACTTTATGGAGGACGATGCCGACCAGAAGGTCAAAGACTGGTTGGGTGGCAAAGCGGATGTGGTGATGTCAGATATGGCCGCTGCGTCCTCGGGGCATAAACAGACCGACCATTTGCGGATCATGGCCCTGTGCGAAACCGCCGCCTATTTTGCCTTTGATGTGCTGGAACAGGGCGGCACATTTGTCGCCAAGGTTTTGGCCGGAGGAGCCGAAGGGGATCTGCAGAAGATTCTGAAACAGAAGTTTGACAAGGTGGCGCATGTTAAACCACCGGCATCCCGTGCCGACAGTTCGGAAAAATTCGTTGTGGCAACAGGATTTCGCGGCTGAAGTTAATCTGCAAAGTCAGCCAGAGAACGCGCAAGGCGCTGTTCACGCAGCGAAGATATTGCGTTTCCTTGCAACAACAATGCCTCACCGTGACTGATATCCGTCGCCGGTTTTGCCCGTAATTCTTCAATCCGCCGGGTCAGCGACGATGGATTTTGCGATTTCGCGCTTTCGGGCAGTTTGGTCATGAGGCCTCACCTTGATGCGTATGGGGTCACAGTCCATGCAGTTTGGGTAAGAAACGTGCCGATTTCATGACGCAAACCAGGCTTTGAGTTGCTATTTCACTACCCCAGCCACCCTACCCTTCAGGTTTGTCCGTTACTTTGATCCTGCAAATCCATCAGCGCGCCGTTGAATTCAGCGCCCAGAATCAGGATGGCCGCGCATAGATATAGGAAAATCAACGCAGCCATCGCCCCCGCAAGACCAGCATAAGTAGCGCTGTACGAGGCGAACTGTCCGATATAGATCGAAAAGCCCCAACCGCCCATCGCCCACAGAGCGAGTGTCAGAACAACGCCCGGAAGGATTTGCCACAGCCGATGGCGGCGCGTCGGCAGCACAAGATGTGCAACGATAACCGTGCCCGCAGGAACCGCCACGGTAAAAGTCCAACGCAATCGATCCACAGACAACCAGTCTGACACGTTAACATCCGTCTTTTCGGACACGAGGCGCGTATAGACCGGCAAGACGACTTCGACGGCGGCGATGGCCAGAATGGCCGCCCCGCCAACAATCACCAATCCCAGGCACAGCAAGCGTGTCTTCCAGAATGGCCAGGCGTCATGATCATGATAGGCCTGATTCATGGCTGCCCGCACCGCAACTACGCCGTTTGAGGCAAAGAAAATGGCCAGCAAACCGCCCAGGGTGATTACCCCCGAACCTGATTCCGCCAGGACCGAGCGCAACTCTCCCACAATCGGGCCGGCGACATCTTTTGGCCAGGCGCCAAAGATCAGTTCGATCAGCTCGTCCGTGACATAGTCCTGAGACAGCGTACCAGCCAGTGCCACAGTGAACAGAACAAACGGAAACAGGGCCAGCATCAGGGACATGGCAACGTGGCTGCTCATGACCATGCCGTTTTTGGCTCCAAATCGCCCCAAGGCCAGCCAAAGGGCTCGAATTACTCTTCCAGTCAGGGGAATCAAACTTGTCGTCATCCGAAAACTCTACCCTGACTGTATTCGAACCAGAACCGGCAAAACCCGACTGGACGCAATTAACCAACTCCAAATGTTTGGTTGCATTGCATAATCCCTTTGTCCCGTGCAGGATCGAAACGAAACCTACACAAAGCCGGGCGAAAAATGCCAACCAGCGACCAGAACCCAAGCATACCGAACAGGTTGCGCCTTTCGGTTGTCCGCGACACCGCGATTGTCGTGTCACTGATCGTATTGGGGCTTTATGCGGGCTCGGCTTTTCTGATCCCGCTGACCATGGCCTTGCTGATCAACGTCCTGATCATCGCGCTGAGTGACCGGGTTATTGCGCTGACCAAGGCTCCGGTCTGGTTGGCTAACCTGGCTGGAGTGACCGTGGTTTTGGTCGGGTTGTTCATGATCATGTATATTCTGGGCAATCAGGCGACGCAGTTTGCACGCTCGATCAATACATACGAAAGCCAGTTCGACGAGGCCGTTAACCGCATAAACGACCTTGTGGGCAACGATATTACGGCCTTCATCCGGGACAATCTGGTCAACATTGATATGTCTTTCGTCGCCCGGATGTTGCTGGGCAGCGCGACGTCTTTGCTGAACCAGTTTTTCCTCATCAGCCTTTACGTTGCCTTCCTGATGGCCGAACGTCTGGCGTTCCGCAAAAAGATCCGTATGGCCGCCGGTGACCCTAAAACCGGTGCCGAGTTCGCTTTGGTTCTGGACGCGATTTCCTTTAGTCTGCAGCGTTATGTCGGAGTGAAGACCTTTATCAGCCTGATAACGGCTGGAATCAGCTATGTGGTCTTCAAAACCCTTGGTCTTGAGTATTCCGAGACATGGGCCGTGCTGACCTTTGCCCTGAATTTCATACCCTCGATTGGGTCGATTATTGCCGTTTTGTTTCCAGCGGCGATTGCGCTGGTCCAATTTGAAAGCATCGGGCCGTTTCTGATCATAGTTTTCGGCTGTGGCACGCTTCAGTTCATGATCGGTAATTTTCTGGACCCGGCCATGCTGGGCCGATCGCTGAACATGTCGACATTTCTGGTCATTCTGGCACTTATGTTCTGGACCACGGTCTGGGGTCTGATCGGAGCCTTTCTGAGCGTTCCGCTGACCGTCTGCATCCTGATCATCTTCAGCCATATACCCGCATTGCGCCCGATCGCAATTTTAATGTCCCTGAATGGTGAACTCGGCGACGAAGGGCCGCCATCGGGGAATACAGTCTGAACAGGCCAATCCCCAATGCAACTTGAAACACTAAGGAAAATGCCAGGATCGAATCCTCCATGCTGACACTCTTTGTTTCCCTCTTTGTCCTATGTTTGTACCTGACCGCCGCGGTCTTTTCGATACGCGCCGCTCAAACAGCGCGCACACCGCAGGGTGCCGTGGGATGGGTGGTCTTTTTGATCTCGGCGCCGATAGCTGGCGTACCGCTATACTTGTTTCTGGGACATCATCGTTTTCGCGGGTATCGCCTGGCCCGAAAGCACGCTGAGACTGTTGTCGAAGGGATAAAGAGCTTTGCGGATTTTTCGCGCCCAGATCCGGGCATGATTTCGATCAACCCACTCCCTTTCGAAGAGCTTGCGCATCTACCCATATCACGTGGCAACGGTGCAGATTTGCTTGTCGATGGGCAGGCAACCTTTGACGCTATCTTTCAGGCTATCGACGCGGCTCAGGACTATGTGCTTGTGCAATTCTACATCGTGCGTGATGACGGATTGGGGCGGCAACTGCAAAGCAAACTGATCGCCGCCGCAGAGCGCGGCGTGCAAGTTCGCTTTATGACCGACGCCGTGGGCAGTTATGGCTTACCGACAAGCTACATCACGTCGCTGCGCGCGGCGGGAATTCACGTTGCCGGTCAGCATGAAAAGCGTCATCCAGGACAGCGATTTCAGCTAAACTATCGCAATCACAGGAAAACGGTGATCATAGACGGTGAAATCGGCTTTATCGGCGGCCACAATGTCGGCGACGAATATCTCGGTCAGTCCGCAAAGTTCGGACATTGGCGGGACACACACATAAGGCTGACTGGACATATCGTGCGCCAACTACAACTGATCTTTACAGAGGACTGGTACTGGGCGCATCAAGAAGACCTGATAGATCAACTGGCCTGGGCGGGTCAGGAATCTGATCAGGACATGAACGCCCTTCTCGTCGCCACAGGTCCGGGGGACGAAACCGAAACCGGCGCCATGATGTTCTTTTCTGCAATCACGGAAGCAAAGGAACGATTGTGGATCGCATCCCCCTATTTCGTTCCTGATATCGACATCATGACCGCACTACGCCACGCTGCAATGCGCGGGGTAGATGTTCGCATTCTGGTTCCCGACGTGATTGATCACCGCTTGCCTTGGCTGGCGGCCTTTGCCTATTTCGACGAGATCAGGGAATGCGGCGCACGGGTCTACCGGTACACTGATGGGTTCATGCATCAAAAAGTATTTCTGGTGGACGACACTCTAACCGCTGTTGGCACAACCAATCTGGACAATCGCTCTTTCCGCCTGAATTTTGAGGCGATGGCCCTGTTCTTTGACAAGGACGCGGCCCATGCGGTTCACAACATGCTGCTGATGGACTTTGAATCCAGCTATGAGCTGGACAAAACCTTGCCCGAACAACCGGCCTATATTCGGTTCGGCTCGCCTCTGGCGCGGTTGTTCGCACCAATCCTTTAAAGGATCGACTCTTCCTGCAGCACCCGCGACATGACCGCGACCAAAAAGGCTGTGGACAGCCCAAATGCCAAAAGCCCGGTGACCGAGGCAAAGGCACCAAAAATGCGCAGCCCGTCGTCCAGAACAATGTCGCCGTAACCCAGCGTTGTGAACGTAACCAAAGAGAAATACAGCGCCGAGTTCCAGTCCGCCAGAACATCCCCAAAGACCCAGACAATCGCCCAAAGCCAGACCTGAAAGGTATGGATCATCACGATAAAAATCAGCGCGATAGTCAGCGGGCTTGCAATGGTGACGAACCTTTTGCTTTTTTCCAGTTTGATGGACATCACGCGGATGATCTGCATGCACCAAGTCAGCAGGGCAATTTCGATCAAAAAGCAGATACCCAAATAAACGCTTCCCCAGATAATCTGCTCGGATAAGGTCACCGGCGCCCATCCCCTCTGTTTTTAAGTCTCGTCACAATCGCTTCAATTGCAGGATTGGGCAACCCTGCGTCTGCGACGAATGGAAACGATAGCGCCATTGAACTGGACACCGCCTCGGTCGGCTGCAAATTGTGAGTGGCAGAATACAGGGCGCCTATGAATGCTGCTTAAAATAACTGATGTCCATAAATCATATGCAAACGGTCGACCGATTTTGAACGGAGTATCTCTGTCGTTGGACCATGGCCAAACGCTTGCCCTAACCGGGGAAAGTGGCAGTGGCAAAAGCACGCTTCTAAATCTCGCAGGTGCGCTGGACATATTCGATGCCGGCGAAATCTCACTGGGCGGAACCAACCTGTCCACACTAGACGATACCGGGCGCGCAGCCCTTCGGCGCGAGCGTGTGGCCCTGGTATTCCAACAGTTCAATCTGATCCCGTCGTTGACGGTCGGCCAAAACCTGTCCTTCCATGCCCGGCTTGCCGGTAAATATGATCCGGACTGGTGCGATCATCTTGCCGACAAACTGGGATTGCGAGACCTGCTAGACCGCTTTCCCGAGAACCTGTCAGGCGGCCAGCAGCAACGCGTTGCCATCGGACGCGCCCTTGCGCCGCGCCCCAGTCTTTTGCTCGCGGATGAACCAACAGGAAATCTGGATGAGGTCGCAAGCACTAATGTATTGGATTTGATGCTTGCTCTGGTCGCCGAGACCAGCGCTGCCCTGCTGTTGGTGACGCATTCGCAGGACATCGCGGCCCGTCTGGATCGGCAGGTCCGCCTGTCCGGCGGTCTGATCTCGTGACTTTGGCCGTCATACAGGCGTTGGTGTCGCACTGGCGCACCCATTGGCTTCAGCTATTGACCTTGTTGACCGGCATTGCGCTTGCGACCGGGCTGTGGTCGGCAGTTCAAGCCATAAATTCCGAGGCCCGGGCAAGCTATCAACGGGCCAATGATCAACTCTCATTTGGTCAATACGATGAATTGCACGCCACCTCGGGGAATTTGACGATCGACCATTATGTCAGCTTGCGTCGGGCTGGCTGGCAGGTCGCTGCGGTGCTTGAGGGGCGTTGGCGCCATAGTGGGCGCAATCTGCAGGTCATGGGGGTCGACATGGTCGCCTTTCCACCCCTGCCCGCCCTTAGCCGTCTGGAACAAAGCGATACGCCGCCCGATCCCGCAGACATGCTGACCGCGCCCGGCAGGATACTGGTCGCACCGGAACTGGCCCAGGTTCTGGAGCAAGCCAGCGACCTGCCGCCGATCCTGTCCAGCGACGCGCTGCCGCCCGATCTGGTCTTTACCGATATTGGCATCGCCGAACAGCTGCTTGACAAAAAGGAGCAGATTTCACGTCTGGTCATCCTGCCTGATCAACCCCGAGCGATCCCTCCGCTTGAGCAGATCGCTCCTGATCTGACACGAATTGCAGCCTCAACCAGATTGGACACGGCTCAACTGACAGAGAGCTTCCACCTCAACCTCTCTGCCTTCGCGCTTTTGTCCTTTGCCGTTGGGCTGTTCATCGTCTATGGCACCGTCGGGTTGGCTTTTGCGCAGCGCCGAGCGATCATCCGGACAATCCGTGCGCTGGGCGTATCGATGCGCCGGATCATCTGGATCATCCTGGCCGAACTGTCGCTGTTGGCCCTGATTGGAGGGGGCGCCGGTCTGGTCCTGGGGTTCTTGCTGGCCGGGGCCTTGCTGCCCGACGTGGCATCCACCCTACGCGGGTTGTATGGTGCACCAGTTGAAGGTCAGCTATCGCTTCAACTGCACTGGGTTCTCGCGGGCTTGGCCATGGCCCTGTTCGGAACGCTCTTGGCCAGTTCTCAGGCTTTGTTCCGATTGGCTCGGCTGCCGCTGTTATCAAGCCCGGGTCCGCAGGCCTGGCGGGGGGATGACACTGCAACCAAAAGATTGGCTCTGATCGGAGTATTCCTGATTGGGTTGGGGATCGTTTCAATCTTTGTGGCCGACGGTTTGGTCGCAGGGTTCGTGCTGGTTGCCGGAATCCTGACGGGTTCTGCGTTGATTTTACCGTTTCTCTTGCTGATCGCAGTAACCGGACTTCAGAAGCTACAGAACGGCCCGGTCAGACAATGGGTATTCGCCGACATGCAGGCGCAACTGCCCGGTCTCTCTTTGGCCCTGATGGCATTGATGTTGGCATTGGCCGCGAACATCGGCGTGGGCACCATGGTGTCGAGTTTCC
This sequence comes from Ruegeria sp. CDSA221, assembly GCF_059611825.1. NCBI lineage: Bacteria > Pseudomonadati > Pseudomonadota > Alphaproteobacteria > Rhodobacterales > Roseobacteraceae > Ruegeria > Ruegeria sp. CDSA221. The sequence goes on along the minus strand of NZ_JBXWPK010000002.1, from coordinate 489,933 downwards.
GGCTGACATTTACCGGGTGGCTTGACCAACGACTGACATCAGAACTGTATATAGCCGCATCCGACGAACAACAGGCGCAGGACATCAAGAAATGGCTGCTGCCTCAGGTCGACGCCGTTTTGCCGATCCGCAGCGTCGAGCTGGCGCACGGAAGCGGCCCCTTGTTTCTTTACGGGGTGGTGAACAATCCGGTTTATCAAGAAAACTGGCCGCTGATCGCCTCAGTGCCCGGAGTATGGGATCAGGTGATGTCCGGAACCGCCGTTCTGATCAACGAACAGCTTGCGCGCAGATCCAGTCTGTGGCCCGGAGATCAAATCACGCTCCGCCCGGGTCACAAGCTGGTCATTGCAGGGGTCTATTCTGATTATGGCAATCCAACCGGACAAGCCATCGTGTCGATGGAGCTTTTGGAAGACATCGCACCCAATACCGAGGAACGGCGATATGGCGTTCGCATGCCCCCTGATCAAGCCAGCGATGTTGCCGAAAGGCTTCGGGCGGAATTTGACCTTCCTCCGCAGGCAGTCGTTCATCAAGCGGACATGAAGGCCCGATCCACGGAAATCTTCGAAGACACATTTGTGGTGACTTCTGCGCTGAATATCCTGACGCTCGGGGTTGCTGGATTTGCAATTCTGACCAGTCTGCTGACGCTTTGGACACAACGTTTGCCTCAGATCGCACCGGTCTGGGCGCTTGGCCTGACGCGGGCGCAACTGGCGCGGTTCGAACTGACGCAGAGCGTGCTTTTGGCCTCGCTGACCGCCGCGCTGGCCTTGCCGCTTGGGTTGGTTCTGGCCTGGACGTTGCTGACGGTCATCAATGTCGAGGCGTTTGGCTGGCGGTTACCAATGTACCTATTCCCAAGCGACTGGTTCTATCTATTTCTTCTGACCTTACTGGCCGCTGTTATCGCCGCTGCGGTTCCAGCCCTTCGGTTGCTGCGCATCCCGCCTGCCGAGTTGTTAAGAGTGTTTGCCAATGAACGCTAAAGTCTGGTTCCTAATTCTGGCCCTACTATTGCCCGCCCAACTTCGGGCGCAGGGCTTTGCCAGTCTTGGAGGTGAGGCCGACGGGTTCGACGTCCCCCAGCTTGGGTATCAGTTGAGCTTTCCGCAGGATCACGGTCCCCATCCCACTTTCAAGATCGAATGGTGGTATCTGACCGCGAACCTGAAAGGAGAAGACGGGCGCGTTTACGGAGTGCAATGGACTTTGTTCCGCTCGGCGCTGAAACCCTATGAAGAGCAATCCTGGCAAAGTCCGCAGTTGTGGTTGGGCCATGCCGCCTTGACCACCCCCGACGCCCATTACTTCGCAGAGCGCCTGTCGCGCGGCGGGATCGGTCAGGCCGGGGTCACCGCCACCCCATTTGAGGCCTGGATCGACGAGTGGTACATGCGTGGCCCAGACTTTAATGCGCTGAAGATTAGGGCCAACGGTTCCGAGTTCGGATACGATCTGTCAATGCGTGCAACGGGGCCTTTGGTCTTTCACGGGGATGCCGGGTATTCGGTCAAGTCTACGCAGGGGCAGGCAAGTCATTACTATTCACAGCCGTTTTTCGACCTGACAGGCACAGTGCATCTGCCGGATGGGGATGTTGCGGTAACCGGACAGGGATGGCTGGATCGGGAATGGTCCTCGCAGCCCTTGGCCGAGGATCAAAGCGGATGGGATTGGTTCTCGCTCAGCTTTGAGGGCGGCGACAAGCTGATGGCCTTTCGCCTGCGCGGAGAGGCTGAGGATTTCACCTCTGCCACGTGGATCGGCAAGGATGGCGAAACCACCGCGCTTGCCGCTGGCTCTGTTTCTTTTGAACCGCTTCAGACCGCCCATGTCGCTGACCGGGATATCCCGATTGAATGGCGTGTCACACTCCCCGCCCGCGGGGTGGATATTGTCGTCAGCGCCCTGACACCCAAAGCCTGGATGGCAACCCGCTTTGCCTATTGGGAGGGCCCCGTTACGGTCTCAGGCAGCCATTCAGGCCGTGGCTATCTTGAAATGACCGGGTATTAGATCATCGCACCACGTAGACCGAGACTGTCGAATGCCGCACGACGCGCGCAGCATTCGGACCCAGCAGGTAATCCTTGAAGTCCGGCTTATGCGCCCCAATGACGATCAGGTCAGATCCGGCGCTTTCTGCGGTTTTCAGGATCTCCTGATAGGCCGTGCCCGTGGCCACCACATGGCGGATCTTTTCATTGCGCTCACTGCCCAATGTTGATGCGCACAGCTCGGTCAGTTGTTTCTGCGCCTCAGCCAAAGACTTTTCATGGAAATCCGCCTGGAAAAAGCCGGACACCCAGCTTTCTCCAAAATCGGGCAGAACGCTGACCACATCCAGCTGCGCCCCCTCCAAATCGGCCAATGCAGCGGCCTTTTGAAGGACCGGGCCATCAATTTTGCCATTGCTGATATCAACAGCACACAGAACAGAACGTGTCATGCGGGCACCCCTTGTCTGGCGGCACGGCCGCGTTGCAGGAAGGCGATCAGACCCAACAGGATCATCGCCGGGATATAGACCAGCTGCTTGGGTGGCTGGCTTGACGGCAGGCTGACCGAGGTCAGGCGCACGGCCTCATCCCCGTAATAGTCGAAGTTGCCCAAATCATCGGCAACAGGCGCGCCGAACAACGGCTCTTCCAGCTTGATCAGACCGTCCTCTTCGATCAGCAGTAGACCCATCGCATCAACCCGTGCAGGACCGCCGTCTTCGTCGCCGACAGAGACGACAACCGTGGTATCCACCATCTCAAGCGTGTCGAAATCCGGGCCGCTGATGACCAGACGTACCTCGGTTCCGGGCGGTGTTTCCCCGATCGTTTCGGTGAAAGCTGCCGGTTCAACGGTCTGATATGGGGGTGAAATCCTGTCCATAAAGTAATCCGGACGGAATAGTGCGAAAGCAACCGCGACCAAGGCAACGCTTTCATAGATCCGGCTGCGGGTCAGGAAGTAGCCCATCGTGCCCGCCGTAAAGACAAGGATCGCTATCGTCGCAAATATCGCAACGATTATCCCTTCGACCCAGGTCACATCAATCAACAGAAGGTCTGTGTTGAAGATGAAGACAAACGGCAACGCGACCGTGCGCAGGCTATAGAAGAAGGCGATGAATCCGGTCTTGATCGCATCGCCCCCCGATACAGCCGCAGCCGCGAAACTGGCCAGCCCCACGGGCGGTGTCACATCCGCCATGATGCCAAAGTAGAAGACGAACAGATGCACCGCGATCAGCGGCACAATCAGCCCGCTCTGCGCGCCCAGCTCCACGACCACACCGGCCATCAAAGAACTGACGACGATATAGTTCGCAGTGGTCGGCAGGCCCATGCCCAGGATCAGGCTGAGGATACCGACCATGATCAGCATCAGGATCAGATTGCCACCCGACAGGAACTCGACCAGATCGGCCATCACCTGGCCCACACCGGTCAGGGTCACGGTACCAACGATCACACCCGCCGTGGCCGTCGCCAGCGCGATACCGATCATGTTGCGCGCGCCGTCGATCATGCCCTGCCACAGATCCGCGACACCGTCGATGAACGCGTTGTAGAGGTTGCTTTGCCCCCGGAACATCGCCTTCAGCGGTTTCTGCGTCAGCAGGATCACGAACAGCAAGGACGTGGCCCAAAAGGCCGAAAGACCGGGCGATTTCTGTTCAATCATCAGGAAATAGACCAGCACGATGATCGGCAGAAGGTAGTGCAGGCCCGCCTTGTAGATCTCGCTAATGACCGGCAGCGTCACCTCTTTGGCATTCGGGTCATCGGGTTCCAGATCGGGCACCTGTGCGGCCAGATACAGCAGCGCCACGTAAATTGCGCAGATGATGAAGCTGAGGACCAGACCGGCCGAGTTCGGCATCCAATTTGTCACTGCTTCCACAGGGAATTGAGAGCCATAGCAGAGCCCAGCAAAAACAATGAAGAACGAGAACATACCAACCACGGTACGTGCCAGTTTCACTTCGCGGTCGCCCAACGTGGGCATGTTCCGCTTTACGGCTTCGAGATGCACGATATAGACCAGAGCAATGTATGAGATCGCCGCTGGCAGGAAGGCGTGGGTGATCACCTCGACATAGGAAATACCCACATATTCTACCATCAAGAAGGCTGCAGCGCCCATGACGGGTGGCATGATCTGCCCGTTCACCGAACTGGCGACCTCAACCGAACCCGCCTGTTCGCTGCTGAACCCAACACGTTTCATCAATGGAATGGTGAAGGTACCAGTAGTCACAACGTTTGCTATGGACGAGCCCGAGATCAGACCGGTCGCAGCTGAGCCCACAACCGCCGCCTTGGCGGGGCCGCCGCGCAGGTGACCCAGCGCGCCAAAGGCCATCTTGATGAAATAGTTCCCTGCCCCGGCCTTATCCAACAAGGCGCCAAACAGAACAAACAGGAATACAAACTTGGTCGAAACACCCAAGGCGATACCGAACACGCCCTCGGAGGTGATCCACATATGGCTCATCGCCTTTTTCAGGCTGGCGCCCTTCCAGCGGATGACTTCGGGCACCCATTCGGATGATCCAAAGAAGACATAGGCCAAAAAGATCGTCGCAATGATCGCCATCGCCGGGCCAAGCGCACGGCGCGCGGCCTCGAACAACAGCAACAGACCACCCAGCGCGATCCACTTGTCAGTGTTGTCTGCCAGCCCTCCGGCATCGACGATCTTGGTATAGAAGAAATATCCATACAGCGCCACAAACGCGCCCAGAAGGCCCATGATCCAATCCTGCACAGGGATATAATCTCGTGGGCTGGATTTCAGCGCCGGATAGGCTGCAAAGGCCAGAAACATCGCAAAGGCCAGGTGAAACTGACGCGAATTGTTAACCACGCTGCCGGGCAACACATAGTTCGCCAGGGGCGAAGCAAGTACGACCTGAAAGATCGACCAGATCGCCGCCACGATCGCAAGGAAAACGCCTACATTCCCAACCGGATTACGCCCTCCGGCATCTGAAGATGCGACCAGATCCTGTAGTTCTTCTTCGGATAGCGGGCGGTTCGATTGTGTCTCGGAACTCATGAAAATGTCTCCCCGTCGTGGCCATTTGCGGCCTTCTGATTCACCCGCTTGATACGGGTTTTGTGCGGGGTGCCCGAAGGGCACCCCGCGTCAGGTCTGGCTTATTGAATCCAGCCTTTTTCTTTGTAGTACTTCTCGGCACCCGGATGCAGCGGGGCTGACAAGCCGTCCGCGATCATCTCTTCGGGCTTGAGGTTGGCAAATGCCGGGTGAAGCTTTTTGAAGTCATCGAAGTTCTCGAAAACCGAGCTGACAACCGCATAAACCGCATCATCCGACACGTCCGCCGAAGTCACGAAGGTCGCGCCAACGCCGAATGTCGCGGTATCACCATCCGACCCGCGGTACATGCCGCCGGGAATGGTAGCTGTACGGTAGAACGAGTTGTCGTTGACTAGCTTGTCCACGGCCTCGCCGCTGACATTGACCAGAACCGAGTCGCAAGCCGTGGTGGCTTCTTGAATCGAGCCCGAGGGGTGACCCACGGTATAGACCATTGCGTCAATCTGGTTGTCGCACAGGGCTGCGGACTGTTCCGCCGCTTTCAGTTCGGTCGCCAGTTCGAAATCGTCAGTGGACCAGCCCATTTCGCCCAGCAGAACCTCCATGGTGCCACGCTGACCGGAACCGGGGTTACCGATATTTACGCGCTTGCCTTTCAGGTCTTCGAAATTGGTCACACCGGAATCGGCACGGGCCACAACGGTAAACGGTTCGGGGTGAACCGAGAAGACGGCGCGCAGGTTTTCAAACGGGCCGGCCTCTTCGAATTTCGAGCTGCCGTTATAGGCGTGGTACTGCCAGTCGGACTGCGCGACACCAAACTCCAGCTCGCCTTCGCGAATGGTGTTGATGTTGTACACGGAACCGCCGGTCGATTCGACCGAGCAGCGCACGCCATGTTCCTTGCGCCCTTTGTTGACCAGACGACAGATTGCACCGCCAGTTGGGTAATACACCCCGGTCACGCCACCTGTGCCGATCGTGATAAACTCTTCGGCATAGGCCGCAGGCGCCATCAGAGCCGCCGTGACAACCGCGCCGAGGCTAAGCTTGCTGCTGTTTTTCATAAGTGAACTCCCATTATTTTTCTGGTGGGAGACACATCAAAGCGCCGGATAAATGGCCCTGCGATATGCAACAACGCCCGCTATGCAGCAGGCATATCTTTGATTTTTCAGAATCTCCCAACCCGTAAGAGGTTTCATTCTGAGCATTAGCTTGTCAAGGCCAGCAGGTCACCAAAGCAGGCGTATCCTCAGATTTGACAAGCCCCCCTGAATTTTCCCCGCCTTTGAAGCTTTTCTTGCGCATCTGCCCCGCAGTGACCGCAAACACATCCAATTATGCGCTTTTGACATCGGGAATTCTGACCAGAACGCGAAAGTGTGAGTTGGGAATCCGAGCAATTAGAACTGCCGGAAAGAAAAAACAGAAGGCAGGTTCCCCTAACCCTCTGTTTTTACTTTGGTACCCAAGGCCGGACTCGAACCGGCACGGTATCACTACCGGGGGATTTTGAATCCCCTGCGTCTACCATTCCGCCACTTGGGCCACGGACACTGAATTAGCGTTCAAAATCGAGAAGGTCCAGAGGCAAAAAACACCCTGATTGAGGAATGTTCCAGCCTGCAAGGTTGACGGCCTGCGGGGCGCATGATTTGGGTTACCCAACACATGTACAGGGAAATTGCACCTGATGCTGCGACCTCTTTATGACTGGACCATTCGTCTGGCAGAACACCCGAATGCCTTGTGGGCGCTGGCTATTGTTTCCTTCATCGAAAGCTCTTTCTTTCCGATACCGCCGGACGTTCTGATGATTCCCATGATCCTTGCCCGACCCTCCCGGGCCTGGCTGATTGCTTCTGTGGCACTGGTAGCTTCGGTTTTGGGCGGAATGTTAGGATATGCAATCGGCGCGTTCTTTTATGAAAGCCTCGGCCAGCCCATCCTTGAATCCATGGGCAAAGCCCACGCCATGGAAGAGTTCAACACACGGTTCAATGACTTTGGTTTCTGGGCTGTTCTGGCCGCTGGGGTTACGCCTTTTCCCTATAAGGTCATCACCATCATGTCCGGCTGGACAGGGATGCCCCTGGGCACCTTCATTGCCACCTCGATTCTGGCCCGAGCGATCCGGTTCTTCATCGTCGCCGGTCTGCTTTGGGGGTTCGGAGAGCCGATCCGCACCTTCATAGAAAAGCGGCTGGGCCTTATGTTTACCCTGTTCATCATCCTTTTGTTCGGCGGGTTCCTAGCGGTGAGATTCCTATGACAAGACGAAATTTACTGGTCCTGGTTGCCACGTTTGGATCTGTGGCATTGCTGCTTGGGGCCTTTGCGTTTCAGTATCTCGGCGGGCTTCCACCCTGCAAAATGTGCATCTGGCAACGCTATCCGCATGCTGTCGCCATCCTGATCGGTGCTGCGGCGCTTGCGCTACCTCGGCTGGCGATCCTCCCTCTTTTAGGCGTCATGGCGGCGCTGACCACTGCGGTCATTGGTGTCTATCACGCTGGTGTAGAACGCGGTTTGTGGGAAGGTCCGTCAAGCTGCACATCAAGCAGCATCGGCGGTCTGTCGGCAGAAGAACTGCTGGATCAGATCATGTCGGCACCACTGGTACGCTGTGATGATATTCCATGGGAGTTATTTGGTGTTTCCATGGCCGGATGGAATGCCGCTTTGTCTTTCGTTCTGGTTCTGCTCTGGTTCGCCGCGTGGCGTGAAGGCCGTTAGAGCTCGTCCAGTTCCGCATCCCAATAGAGAAAGTCGATCCAACTGTCATGCAGGTGGTTCGGTGGGAATTTTCGTCCAACGTTGCGCAAAGCCTCAGCATCCGGCTGCCGCGGAGGCTTGCGCAATGTCATTCCTGCTTGCCGCAGTGATTTAGACCCTTTGCGCAAGTTACATGGGCTACAGGCCGCAACAACGTTCTGCCAGCTTGTCACCCCGCCCGCCGCGCGCGGGATCACGTGATCAAAGGTCAGATCCCCACGGCTGCCACAGTATTGGCAGCGGAATTCATCCCTCAGAAATAAATTAAAGCGCGTGAAGGCCACGCGCTTTCTGGGTTTTACATAATCTTTCAGCACAACGACCGAGGGTATTCGTATCTCGGTGCTCGGGCTTCGGACAACTTCGTCATATTCGGCGACGATATCCACCCTGTCCAGCCAGGCAGCTTTTATGGCCTCCTGCCACGGCCAGAGCGATAGTGGATAGTAGGACAAGGGGCGGTAATCGGCGTTCAAAACCAATGCCGGATGATGCTTGAGCGCACCGGGTTCCCTGACAAATTCGGTCCTGAAATCTCCGTCCATATCAGAATCTCTCCACGCTCTGCTCTGCCTCTTTTGACATCAGAGCGGAGAACCCCCGCCCCGGCCTTAGCTTTACTATATATCGTGTTAAAGCTCTGACAAGCCCTGAGTTTCCACAATATCTCGGGGATTGAGTATTCCGAATCCGTAACAGGCCGATGACAGTTATCCACAGGTTGCACCAATTCGATCGCCGGGCTATGGCGGGTAATGTCCTGGTTCATCCGCTTCAATAAACCATTCAATGTATTGCCGCAGTTCACGGATCGCGCGAATGCGGAGTCTCCGCGCAGTACGCTGTCGGATTTCATTGATCTGCCGGACGTATATCCCGCCGGGCGATTGGACCGCGATAGCGAAGGTTTGATGCTGTTGACCGACAATGGTCGCCTTCAGGCGCAGATAGCCGATCCCAAGCATAAAATGGCTAAGACCTATTGGGTGCAGGTCGAAGGGGAGCCAGACGCCTCCGCCCTAAAAGCCCTGCGCGAGGGTGTTGAGCTGAAGGAGGGCTTGACCCGCCCTGCCAAGGCGCGATTGATGGATCAGCCCGAGGCATTATGGCCGCGCGACCCGCCGATCAGAGTGCGGCAGACGGTGTCGGATTGTTGGGTCGAACTGGTCCTTCGAGAAGGTCGAAACAGGCAAGTGCGCCGAATGACGGCGGCCGTTGGGCACCCGACCCTTCGACTGATCCGCGCCCGGATTGGCGACTGGACATTGGACGGGCTTGAGCCGGGGCAATGGGATAGCCTATCTATGCCTGCCCTTACGCCATCTTCTTCGCGCAAACGGGACCGGCGCCCACGTCGGTGACCGAAACGCCTATTTGTGATAGGATAGAGGAATGAAGGTATCACCTGACATTCCGCAGCCAACCGGCCTTTTAGAAGCGTCACTTTATGTCGACGACCTGGATGCAGCAGAGCATTTCTATGGGGACGTTCTAGCGTTTGAGCAAATCCAGCGTGTCGCCAACCGGCATGTGTTCTACAAGGTGGGTGGTTCAGTGTTGCTGCTATTCAATGCGGCAGAGACCGAAAAACCTCCGGACAACCCGCGCCTGCCTGTTCCCGCCCATGGCGCCCAAGGTCCGGGTCATGCCTGCTTTGGCATGGCGCGCGCGCAAATCGCGGTGATGCGAAAGCATCTTATAGACTGGAACGTGCCCGTAGACGCTGAATTTGAATGGCCGAACGGAGTACTGTCTTTATACGTTCGCGACCCGTCCGGGAATTCCATCGAATTCGCCGAGCCTTCCTTATGGGACTAGGATCACCGCAGCGGTTTCTTGTCACCTCCCGTGATCCGATAGATTAGACTTTCAGTCACTCCGACCTTGCCTAGCACCGCCTGAAATGTTGCCATGTGCGGTGTGGCAAAATGCGCCTCGAGCGCGGCCTGACTTTCCCATTCTTCGTAGATCCGAAACCGATTGGCATGACCCAGAATCTGGCTGAATTCATAGACCGTGCAGCCTGCTTCCTTCACCGTCTCGGCAACCATTTCCTGCGCAGCTTTTCTGGCAGCCTCGACACCTTCCGGCGTAATTTCGATAGTTCCGGTTACGATCAGCATGGTATCTCCAATCTCAGATCAATCCGTTTGGTAATCCTATCGACCGGCGTGCCGTCACGAAGGGGCACACCAAAATCAACCGAGTAATCTTGGAATCCCATCTTCTCGTAATAGTTCAGGCCCATCCGGTTATCAGCCCTTATTGTCGCGCTGATGGAGCCGAGCCCAACCCCTACGGCAAATTTGGCGGTTTCTTCAAACAAGGCACGCCCTGCCCCCTTCAAAACCGGTTCGCGGCGGGTGAAGGTTGCAATGTCAGCACAATCGTCGGGCAGTGCGTCATTCACCCCAAGCCATTGAAACCCGGCAACCTCACCTTGCGCGTCCATCGCCACATGGCTGCAAATCTTATCGAGACCCAATAGATAACTCTGCGCAAACTGCGCCTCGGAGAAAGGGGTTTCGAACGCAGTCGTACCACCAATGGCGATGATCTGGTTGAGCAAATCGCAAGCTGCTGCGACATCCTCGGGCATCATGGGGCGGACCGCAATCATCGCTTAAAGGCTCAGCTTGTCACGCATGAAAGCCAGTGCGACGCTAAGACCATCCGGGGCAATACCGTGGCCGGTGCCCTTCATGACATGGGCATAGACCTCTTTGAACTCAGCCGCTTGCAGGGCCTCGGCGGCTTCGGGCAAGGATTGTGGCGGCACGACGTCATCGGCATCGCCATGTACCAGTAGGACCGGCATGCGGCTGACTGTTTCATCCGGCAGTAGATCGGGTTCCAGAAGGCGTCCTGAAATGGCTACTATCCCGGCCACTGGGTCCTCGCGGCGCGGGGCGACATGCAGGCTCATCATCGTGCCTTGCGAAAATCCGAACAGAACCACCTGCTCGGGCAGAACGTCTTCGTCCACCATCAACGCATCGAGGAAAGCGTCGAAGTCATCCGCCGCCATTTCCATCCCGCGGCGCGATTCTTCTTCGGAAGAGCCATCAATCCACGGGATCGGGAACCACTGAAAGCCATTGGGCATACCCGGGATCTGCTCGGGCGCGTCAGGGGCAACGAACAGAGTGTCCGGTAGATGCTCGCCCAACACATCGGCCAACCCCAGCAAGTCGGCCCCGTTGGCGCCATAGCCATGCACGAACACCACGACCGAGCGCGTATCGCCGGAAACCGGCTCTTTTCGGAGCGCATTCAAAACCCGTGTCATCTGATCCCTTCTCGTTCTTTTGCGACCCGGTAATAGGCCCACAACACCCGCGCTGCAACCGACCGCCAGGGTGACCACGCTTCGGCCATCCGGCGCAGTTCTTTATCCGTAGGGCGCTTGGGTAAATCATAGAGGATGCGCGCGGCCTCTTGCAGCGCAAGGTCGCCCGGTGCAATCACATCGGCACGGCCCAGAGAAAACATCGCGTAAATCTCGGCCGTCCAAACGCCTATGCCTGAGACTTCGGTCAGAATCGCCACTACGTCCTGATCAGGTGCGTCGCGTAACGCCTTGTAATCAATACGAGCCTCCGCAAGCGCTCGGGCATATCTGATCTTTTGGCGGCTCAGGCCCACCGCACGCAAATCCTCATCGGTGGCCCACATGATTTTGCGTGGGCCCGTCAGTTTTGCATCTTGCAGTCGTTTCCAGATGGCGTTCGCCGAGGCCACACTGACCTGTTGGCTGACAATCGCACTTAGCAGCTGGGCAAACCCGTCAGGTTTACGGCGCAGCGGTAGAGGTCCGGTCTGGTCCATCGCAAAAGCCATGCGCGGACAGATATCCGCCAGCCATTTGGCCCCCTCGTCCACGCAATCGGGGGTTTCAATGATACGTCCGACGGACATGCGCGCTCCGGTAATTTGGTCAGCAGCACGTTAGGGTGCTTTGTCGCAGATGCAACCGTCTTGTACGCAATGGATTTCGCAGCTAGGCATTGGCGCATGACAATGACACCCACGATCCCGGATAACAGTCAGGCCAAGCGTAATGTCGCTGTTCTGGTCGCAGCTCAGGCCATTCTGGGATCGCAGATGCCGATGATCTTTATTGTTGGCGGTCTGGCCGGGCAGTCGCTGGCCACCAATGCCTGTCTCGCAACCCTGCCCATCTCGCTGATCGTGCTGGGGTCAATGCTGGCGGCAACGCCGATTTCCGCCATAATGCAACGCTGGGGACGGCGCGCAGGGTTTCTGGTTGGGGCAACGGCAGGTGCCTGCGGGGGTCTGGTTGGGGCCTACGGTTTGTATCTGGCCTCGTTCCCGGTCTTCCTGGCGGGCAGTCTGCTGACCGGCATCTATATGAGCGCGCACGGATTCTATCGCTTTGCCGCCGCGGACACAGCCTCGGACGCGTTTCGCCCTAAGGCAATCTCATACGTCATGGCCGGTGGTCTGGCAGCCGCGCTCATTGGCCCCCAAATCGTTAAGCTGACCTCAACCGCCTATGTAATCCCATTCCTGGGCACCTATCTGGCGGTGATTGTGCTCAACATTCTGGGTTCGGTCTTGTTTTTCTTTCTGGACATCCCCACGCCTGCAAAAGCCGCTGAGGGGGCCCCGACCGGACGCACCCGGCTTGAGATGCTAAAGACGCCGCGCATCGCCGTGGCCATCATCTGCGCAATGGTTTCTTATGCGTTGATGAATCTGGTCATGACATCCACTCCGCTGGCAGTGGTTGGTTGTGGCTACACAGCCAATGACGCGGCAGATGTGGTCTCTTTTCACGTTCTCGCCATGTACATCCCCAGTTTCTTCACCGGCCAGTTGATTGCCCGTTTCGGCGTCGAAAAAATCGTAGCTCTTGGTCTGGCAATCCTTGCCGGTGCTGGCGTTGTCGCCTTGCAAGGGGTTGAGCTTGAGAACTTCTTCATCGCTCTGATCTTGCTGGGCGTCGGTTGGAATTTTGGCTTTATTGGCGCGACCACCATGTTGGCGGCATCGCATGACATCAACGAGCGTGGCCGTATGCAGGGTCTGAACGACCTGCTGGTATTCGGTGGTGTAACACTGGCTTCGCTTGCTTCGGGTGGATTGATGAACTGCTCTGGCGGCTCACCGGTTGAAGGCTGGACCGCGGTAAACCTTGCCATGGTTCCATTGTTGACTCTGGCCGGGGGCGCATTGCTTTGGTTGGTTCTGCGCCCGTCCGATCCCGAAACGGTCTGAGGTCTACCAGCGACCCCGGACCACCTTCCACATCAGGGAAACCCGGCGCCGAACCTCACCCTGCATCAAATTCCCTGCGGCCACGCGATCTGGCTGAGCAATCGTCTTGCGCAACACCCATTCAGATTGCCAACCCACCAAAAGCGCCGGGCGCGCCTCTGGTGAAATCGCCAGACGCTGTCCCTGTGCGCGCCGTAACCGGTTCAGAGCCTTTTGCGCCAGATCGCGCACTGCATCGGGTGTTCCATCCAACAAAGGAATACGCCCGCGCGCCTCAAGATCCGGGATTGCGCGCAGCCAGTTCGCCACGCCAACGGCATAGCCGAAATCTCGTAACACAGGCTCGTCGGCCTCACCCAAAGATTGCGCCGACGCCACCATCAAACTGGCCGAGCTGTGATTTAGGTAGGCCTCGAAATGGGCCTCGTCCTCAAAAGGATCGCGATAGATATCCCAGCGCCTTACGGCCACGTATTCATCCAGCATCACCGCCAGATGTGGAGAAAGAACCTGCGATAACGGCGTCACGACCTCATGTCGACGCACAGTCGGACCTTCGGCGATTTCCTGCAGCGCATCACGCCACCATTGCAGGCGCATTTCAGCAATCATCGCCTCTTGCGTGACCCAGGGCGCGCGGGCGACCTCGACATTCAGAGCATAGATCGGAAACAGAACCGCACGTGCAGCAACCGGCGCGGCCATCGCCGCCATGAACCGGTCCGGATCGGCGCGATGCACCAATGCAGCACAAGCCTTCAGATCGTCATTGAACTGCACCGTCACTCGGCCACCACCGCCCGAGGACGGCAATCCCGTACAAGCTTCCACTGGATCGCATCCAATAGGGCCTCAAACGACGCATCCACTATGTTCGCGCTGACCCCGACAGTTGACCAGCGCCGCCCCTGCCCGTCTTCGCTGTCGATGATGACCCGCGTCACAGCCTCGGTTCCGCCTTGGGTGATCCGCACCTTGAAATCGACCAGATGCATGTCGTCCAATATCCGCGAATACTGCCCCAGATCCTTGGCCAGAGCCTTGGCCAAAGCGTTCACCGGCCCTCGGTCGCTGCCATCTTCGTCCAGAGATTCACTGACCGACAGCTTCTTTTCCCCGTCGACCTTCACCACGACAACCGCCTCGGACAGGCTGACCATCTTGTCGTATTTATTCTTCCGCCGCTCAACCGTGACCTTATAGCGTTTGACCTCGAAAAAGGCAGGCAACTGACCCAGCTCATCGCGCGCCAACAGCTCAAAACTGGCCTGGGCGGTGTCATAAGAATAGCCTTCGGCCTCGCGCTGCTTGATCCGGTCAAGAATGCGCCCCAGCGCCGGATCACCACTTTCCACGCTCAGGCCGGCCTCAGTCAGGCGTTTACGCAGATTCGACTGCCCCGCCTGGTTCGACATCGGGATGATCCGTGCATTGCCGACAGTCGCCGGATCGACATGTTCGTACGTCGACGGATCCTTCAGGATCGCGCTGGCATGCAGCCCCGCCTTATGCGCAAAAGCAGACGCCCCCACATAGGCCGCCTGCTTGCTGGGAACCCGGTTCAGGATTTCGTCCAACATACGGCTGACCCGCGTCAGACCCGCCAAGGCCTCGACGCTGACCCCAATATCAAACTGCGACACATAAGGTTCTTTCAGCAGCAAAGTGGGGATCAAAGCCGTCAGATTTGCATTCCCGCAGCGTTCGCCCAACCCGTTCAGGGTTCCCTGAACCTGACGCACGCCCGCATCCACAGCAGCGAGCGAGCACGCAACCGCGTTTTCCGTGTCATTATGGGTATGAATGCCCAAACGATCACCTGGCAAGCCTGCGGCAATCACCTCGGATACAACCCGCGACACTTCACCGGGCAATGCGCCCCCATTGGTGTCACACAGAACAACCCAGCGAGCTCCGGCCTCTAAAGCGGCCTTGCAAACCTGGACCGCATATCCGGGATTGTCCCTGTAGCCATCAAAGAAATGCTCGGCGTCAAACAACGCCTCACGCCCCTGCGCCACGATATGCGCAACCGAGGCGCGCACGTTCTCGACATTCTCGTCCAGAGTGATCCCCAGCGCCTGGGTCACGTGGTAATCATGCGACTTGCCCACAAGACACACTGCCTTCGTGCCTGCGTTCATCACCGCCGCTAGAACATCGTCATTCTCAGCCGACCGGCCCGCGCGTTTGGTCATCCCAAAAGCAGTCAACCGCGCCGCAGTTTTCGGCGCAGCATTAAAAAATGCACTGTCAGTCGGGTTCGCACCGGGCCAACCACCTTCGATGTAATCCACACCCAACTCGTCCAGAGCCTGCGCGATCTGCACCTTCTCAGCGGTCGAGAACTGCACGCCCTGCGTCTGCTGCCCATCGCGCAGCGTGGTGTCGTAGAGGTAGAGGCGGGTTTTGGTCATTCTTCTGACTCACTGGCTAGTTCGGGCCGTGCCCAGCTAAAGGCGCTGCGAAATTGGCGGATTAGGCAAAAGCTATTCAATCTGCTTTAGTAAATTGGTTTTTCTACGAATTTCCTCCAGCAACTTCTCTCGTGTCATATCCAAAGACATCTTACGCGCTTTCCACGTGACAGCATCTTTTCCATCCATCACTTCAATGAAGTGATCACTAAGAAAGCCGCGAATTTCATCCGCCAAAGCATAGTTTTTTCTAACTTTTGCAACATGCCTTAGCGCTACCAAGTGCGATATCTCGCTAGTTGTTTGTGGATCGGAATTGGAAGGCCGACCGATCATGGGAACCGACACTCCAAGCAGTTCTCTAGGGTCTTCTCCGATATTCTCAATAATCCAATTTGGAAATTGTGTGACGTGAATTCCAAGCAACGCCATACCTGCAGCCAACTCGGCGCGCTTTCCCTGTTTGAATAGCTTTCTTAGGAGCGTGATGGCCAAGGGCGTATTCAAGTCATCTGACAGCGCGGCAATGATTTGGGGATCCGGAGCTAGGTCTGAAGGAGCAAAAGTTCGCGTCGACAAAATCCAATCCGTCAGTTCGTCCTTAGCTTGTTCCGCCTTGGTTTCCGTCCAATCCATCGGCTTGCGATAATGAGTCTGCAGGAACACAAAGCGGATCACCTCTCCCGGCACGCCTTGCTCCAACAGGTCGCGCACGGTGAAGAAATTGCCCAGCGATTTGGACATCTTCTTCCCTTCGACCTGCAGCATCTCATTGTGCAGCCAGTAATTGGCAAAGACGTCTTGTTCATTTGCACAGCAGCTCTGGGCAATCTCGTTCTCATGGTGTGGGAACATCAAATCGTTGCCCCCACCATGAATATCAATGACGTGAGGATGCTGCAGCGCTTGTACAGACAAAGCGCCCTCAGCCAATGGTTGCTTCCACAACAAATCATCCGCCATCGCCGAGCATTCGATATGCCAACCCGGACGCCCTCGGCCCCAAGGAGACTCCCACCCGGGCAACTCGTCGGTAGACGGCTTCCACAGAACGAAATCCATCGGGTTCTTCTTATACGGCGCAACTTCGACCCGGGCACCCGCGATCATGTCATCCACGGACCGACCGGACAGGGCTCCGTACTGCTCTTTCCAACTGTCCACCGCGAACAGAACATGCCCTTCGGCCGCATAGGCGTGACCCTTGGCAATCAGATCCTCGATCATCGCGACCATCTGAGTAATATATTGCGTCGCGCGCGGCATCTCGGTCGGCTCCAACGCCCCCAGCGCGCCCATGTCGTGCAGATACCAGCCAATGGTCTCATCCGATCGTTCCTGCACCAAATCCTCCAGCGACCCTTTGGCCCCGGCCTTCTGTCGAGACAACGCGGTCGCGTTGATCTTGTCATCCACATCGGTGAAATTGCGCACATAGGTCACATGATCTGCGCCATAAACATGCCGCAGCAAACGATAGAGCACATCAAACACGACCACGGGCCGCGCGTTACCCAGATGGGCGCGGTCATAGACGGTAGGTCCACAGACATACATCCGCACATTGTCGGTGCTGATCGGAACGAAATCCTCTTTTGTCCGTGTCCGTGTGTTGTGCAGTTTGATCGTCTTCATCTGTCGGCTCCTAAGAACGGCATGGCGTCTCGCGTTGGCGCGGGCTTAGCAACTTGTCTCAGGGAAGAAAACGAAAGAAACCGGCCCGCTTGATAAATCAGCAGGTAATGCAGCAGAAAATGATGCAGGTCATCCGGTTCATGGATCATCCTCTAGCATGGCTATCCCGCCGCGCCAAGCCTTACGTTCTATCATGACCAGGGAGTGATTGGCGAACGCCTTGAATTGGAATAGGAAATTGACGCCATGTTCCGCAAACACCTGACCTTCTTGGTCGTGAATTCAGCAGCTCAGATCAGATTCAATCTGGAAATCTTGCTAGAACCGGAATGTCGTGCGCAGGTTGAACACATTCGAATCCAGCCCCCCATTCGATCGGGTAACGTCATTGAAATTCTGGCGCAGCGCCTCACCGCTGATGACGAAATTATTGCCAATCGGATAAGCGACACCAATGCCATAAACCGCTGCGGTATCGTTTTCGACCGTGGAATCCACGCGCGCCGCACCGATAACTACATATCCCAACGCATTGCCGAAATCGTATCCGCCGCGCAATTTCAGCCGGGTCATGCTATCCAGACTGCCTTCGCCCTGACCAAGATTCAGCGACAGCCGGTTATACTCAAGCTCACCACCCAACACGAACTTGCCGAAATCAAAGTCATACCCGAGATGAGGACCAAAGCTGGTGTCGCTGCCGCTTGAACCATTCGGCCCGTCTGCATCAGCATAGCCAAAGCTGAATCCCGCATAGGCACCGCTCCAATCCTCGGCCAAAGCCGGTGAGAAGCCGGATGTCGCCAGAGCAACAATTAATGCGATATGCGCCTTCCTACGATTCACCAAAAACCTTTCAGCAATGCTTTCGAGTATTCAGATCAATTTGCTACAAACTGGGCCGCATTCGTTAAAAAAGTGTTTAGCCTAGAGGCCCAATTCAAGTAAGCACAGGAATTATAGCAGATTTCGACCGCCTCGGGGAAAAATATCTTTAGGCAACAATCACTTGAGAATTTGCTTCGCTTTTCGGCATCAAGGTCGCAAATAGAACAGATAATGCCGTTCTGAATTGGAACACTGCGGCCACTGGATGAGGAACCAAATGCAGAACGAATTTTGGAAAATCCACCTGATCAGCCGCACAATCGGCGCGGATCGGGGACGTGCTGCCAGGGGGCGGCCGTCAGGCTTTTTGTAAGGCCTCTCAAAATACGTTTCTCACTATTGGATCCTAAACATGAACGACCAACCCCGTAACTCTTCCCGCAGTGGCGGACGTGCTGCGCGTCGTGCTGCCCGCGCATCTGCTCTGCCTGATCATCTGCGCCCTATCCGCCCGGGAATGGAGGGCGGACGCTACAAGCCACTGACTCAGCCACAAGTCGAACGCATTCACGAGGCCGCGCTGCAGGCGCTTGAAACCATAGGTCTGGCGGATGCTCCGCAAAGCGGGATCGACTATCTGGTTGGCGCGGGCTGCACACTTGGCGACGACGGACGCATCCGGTTTCCGCGCGCGCTGGTTGAAGACACCATTGCCAAAGCCAACCGCTCGGTCACTTTGTTCAGCCGGGATGGTCAAACCGACCTCGAATTGTCAGGCGCCAAGGTTCACTACGGAACCGCCGGAGCCGCCGTCAGCATGGTTGATGCCCATGGTCGCGAATACCGCGATTCAACCGTGCAGGATCTGCACGATGCCGCGCGGATTTGCCAACAGCTGGACAATATCCATTTTGTGCAGCGCCCCATGGTTTGCCGCGATATCTCTGACAATCTCGAGATGGATCTGAACACGATTTACGCTTGTACTTCAGGTACTTACAAGCATATCGGAACGTCGTTCACCGATCCCAGCTATGTCGCGCCAGCGATGGAAATGATCCATATGATCGCGGGCGGCGAAGACAAATGGCGCGAGCGGCCCTTCATGTCGAACTCGAACTGCTTTGTCGTGCCGCCGATGAAATTTGCCACCGAAAGCTGTCAGGTGATGGAGGAATGTATCAAGGCCGGAATGCCTGTTCTTCTGCTGTCTGCTGGAATGGCAGGGGCAACCGCCCCGTCCACGATCGCGGGCGCCATTGCCCAGGCCACAGCAGAATGCCTTGCCGGTTTGGTTTATGTAAATGCGGTAAAGCCAGGTGCTCCGGCGGTTTTCGGGACCTGGCCCTTTGGTCTGGACCTGCGAACCGGCGCGATGTCGGTCGGCTCTGGTGAACAGGCCCTGCTCAGCGCGGGCTGCGCCCAGATGCACAAATTCTACGACCTCCCGGGCGGAGCTGCAGCGGGTGCCTCGGATTCGAAGCTTCCGGATATGCAGGCCGGTTGGGAACAGATGTGTTCCAATGTCATGGTCGGCTTGTCCGGTCTGAACATGGTCTATGAAGCCGCTGGCATGCATTCGTCTCTATTGGGTTTTTGCTTTGAAAGCTTGATCTTAGGAGACGATCTTATCGGACAGGCACTGCGCTGCGTCCGCGGGATCGAAGTAACAGACGAGACATTGGCATTGGATCAGATGGCCGAGGTTTGCCTGGGTGGGCCCGGTCATTATCTGGGTACCGATGCCACGCTTGGCCGCATGCAGGCGGATTATGTGTACCCAACACTAGGAGATCGAACCTCTCCGAAAGAATGGGTCGAGATTGGTAAACCCGACCTGATCGAAAAAGCGACCGCGCGAAAACTTGAGATCCTGTCGACGCCGTCGCCGGCAACTTTCGATCCGGCATTGGATGCGCAGATTCGCAGCGCGTTCAACATTCATTTACCACGATAACCACTTATAAAAGCGGCCAGAATTCCTATCTGGCCGCCCTTCCTATCTATTGATCACCCGTTTGTGGAGGGCAGCAACCCGGCTTCCTGCGCGATTGCAACTTCATCCTGATCCAGCGCGCCGTCGCCATTTGCATCCATTGCTGCAAATCCGTTTGCGTCAACGTCTGGCACGACGGCCTGAACTTCTTCGATTGTCAGAACGCCGTCCCCATTGGTATCAGCCGCAGACTGCGCGAAAGCCAAAGTCGGCAGAGCAAAAGCAAGTGCGGAAAATGTGACCAGAGTATTCAGTTTCATTGTGATGCCTCCTGATAGAGTTTGTGTGTTTTGTGTCCGGACAAGCATCAAGAACACGCAATCACCACCAGTTGTCAGCCACTGAGTACCATCGCTTTGATTTCGCGCCAAACTCCGCGTGTTTGCCAGAGTCGCATCCGCGATCTGTCGCTGGGTAAAACTCCCCCAAACACGGTCGGCGGTTCTTGCCCGATGGGAAACAGGCAATATGGCGAGGCTCTGCCGAGTTAACGGCTTTAGGACAAAAAGAAAGGGGGCCGAAGCCCCCTGTCAGTTTCGCCATCCAGGCTCCATTCGTTGACCGCCCGGTGTTTTGTTTGCCTGCGGCCTGGACGTCGCATGGAACGAGCGCACCCGTTCCGTGAAAGAGTGGGAAAGAGCAAATATTCCGCCCCACCCTGTTCCCGGCCAACACGGGCATGTCGGCCGAGTGGACCAAGGCATCGAAGGTAAGTCTCTGCGCCTTGCTCCGTATTCGTCGGGGCCGGTAACTGTGGCAGCTTCCGACCCCTGCGCCCCGGGTTGCCGGGGCGCTTAACTCAGCTACACCCGCTTGTTGAGCCGCAGGTGTTGCACTTCATGCAGGTGCCGTTGCGCACCAGCGTGTAGTTTCCACATTCACCGCAGGGATCGCCCTCATAGCCTTGCATTTTGGCTTTGGTACGGGCGTCCATTCCGGTTGCGACGGCGGTTTCGGCCACCGGCGCTTCGAATGTGGCTGCGGTTTCGGCCATGCCGTTCACCACGTTCTGTCCGCCATTGAGAACCATCAGTTCCTGCGGCATCCGCTTGCGCAAGTAACCCGTCGAGCTGATTTGTTTCAGCACTTCCAATGACTTGGACGCCGCGCTTTCGCTGATCTCGGACACATTCGAGACGCCTTCTTCCTCGCCCCGGCCCAGATCGTCAAAGCTTGCGCCTTCGGGTTTCACATGGGCCAGATCGGTGCGGTCCAGATAGGACACGGCCAGTTCGCGGAAGATGTAGTCCAGGATCGACGTCGCATTTTTGATCGAGTCGTTGCCCTGCACCATCCCAGCGGGTTCGAACTTGGTGAAGGTAAAGGCATCCACGAACTCTTCCAGCGGCACACCATATTGCAGACCAACCGACACCGCGATAGCAAAGTTGTTCATCATCGCCCGGAAGCCCGCGCCTTCCTTGTGCATGTCGATGAAGATCTCGCCCAACTGTCCGTCTTCGAACTCACCGGTGCGCAGATAAACCTTGTGACCACCGACAATCGCTTTTTGGGTATAGCCCTTGCGGCGATGGGGCAGTTTTTCGCGATGGCTGCGGATCATTTCCTTGACCACAACTTTCTCGATCACCTTCTCGGCCAGAACGACGGCTTTTTCCTGCGGCGTCCCGGTTTCCAGAACTTCTGCTGCCTCTTCGTCATCCTCGACCAGCGCGGCGGCGAGCGGCTGCGACAGTTTCGAGCCGTCGCGATACAGCGCGTTGGCCTTCACACCCAGCGACCAGGACAGCTCATAGGCCTTCTGGCAGTCTTCGATGGTGGCGTCATTCGGCATGTTGATCGTCTTGCTGATCGCGCCTGAAATAAAGCTCTGAGCGGCGGCCATCATCGTGATGTGGCTATCAACACCCAGGAAACGCTTACCTTTCTTGCCACACGGATTGGCGCAGTCGAAGATCGAATAATGCTCTTCCTTAAGATGCGGCGCGCCTTCCAGCGTCATGGTTCCGCAAACGTGGTCGTTGGCCGCGTCGATATCCGCTTTGGTAAAGCCCAGATGGCGCAGCAGATCGAAGGTCGGGTCATTCAGCTTGGTCGCAGGAATGCCGAGAACGCCGGTGCAGAAATCCTCGCCCAGAGTCCACTGGTTAAACACGAACCGGATGTCGAAGGCGCTTTCGAGCGCGGCATCCACTTTGGCCAGTTCATTGGGGCCAAAGCCGTGACCCGTCAGCGAGGTGTGGTTGATCCCCGGAGCGTTGCCGATGGTGCCATGACCAACCGCGTAGCTGACGATCTCTTCAATCTGAGCCGAGGAATACCCCTGCTTTTCCAGCGCTGCAGGCACCGAGCGGTTGATGATTTTGAAATACCCGCCACCGGCCAGTTTCTTGAACTTCACCAAAGCAAAATCCGGCTCGATCCCAGTGGTGTCGCAATCCATTACCAGACCGATGGTTCCGGTTGGCGCAATCACAGTGGCCTGCGCGTTGCGGTAACCGTTCTGCTCACCCAGGCTCAGCGCTTCGTCCCAAGCTGACATCGCCAAATCAACCAAACGTTTATCCGGGCAGTTGCCATGGTCCAGAGGTACAGGCTTCACTGCCAGTTTCTCATACCCTTCAGTCACACCCTGAGATGCGCGTCGGTGGTTGCGGATGACCCGAAGCATGTTATCGGCGTTGCGCTCATAGCCATTGAACGGACCCAATTCGCCGGCGATCTCGGCCGAGGTTGCATAGGCTACACCGGTCATGATCGCGGTCAGCGCGCCACAGATCGCGCGGCCTTCATCCGAGTCATAGCTATAGCCCATGTTCATCAGCAGACCGCCGATATTGGCATAGCCCAAACCCAAAGTGCGGAAGTCATAGGACAGCTGCGCGATTTCCTTGGACGGGAACTGCGCCATGGTCACCGAGATCTCCAGCGTAAGGGTCCACAAGCGCGAGGCATGCATATAGTCCACTGCCTGGAACTCATCATCCTTGAGGAAAGTCAGCAAGTTCATCGACGCCAGGTTACAGGCCGTGTCGTCAAGGAACATATATTCCGAACACGGGTTCGATCCGCGAATCTCCCCATCTTTGGGGCATGTATGCCACTCGTTGACTGTGTCGTGAAACTGGATGCCAGGATCGGCGCAGGCCCAGGCCGCGTGGCCAACCTTTTCCCACAGGTCGCGCGCCTTGACGGTCTTGGCGACTTTCCCGTTTGTGCGGTTGACCAGTTCCCAGTCCGCGTCCTTCTCGACAGCGGTCAGGAAGGCGTTGGTTACGCGAATCGAGTTGTTCGAGTTCTGGCCCGAAACCGAGCTGTAGGCTTCCGAATCCCAATCCGTATCGTAGGTCGGGAATTCGATGCTATCGTGACCCTGCTTGGCGTAATCCAGAACGCGTTTGATGTAAGTCTCGGGGATCGCAACATTTTTCGCCTGGCGAACCGCCTTTTTCAGGCTGTCATTCGTCTTGGGATCATACGCGTCTTCCTGCGCGCCGTCCCAGCTGCGGATGGCCTCGAAAATGCCGTTCAGCATCTTCTCGTGCATCTTCGATCCGGCAACGATCGAGGCCACCTTCTGCTCTTCGATCACCTTCCATTCGATGAATTTCTCGATGTCTGGGTGATCTGCATCGACGATGACCATCTTTGCTGCTCGACGGGTCGTGCCGCCTGATTTAATCGCGCCAGCGGCGCGGTCGCCGATCTTGAGAAAGCCCATCAAACCCGAGGATTTACCGCCACCCGACAGTGCCTCGCCCTCGCCACGCAGGTGGCTAAAGTTGGTCCCGGTTCCGCTCCCGTATTTGAACAGGCGCGCCTCGCGGACCCACAGGTCCATAATGCCACCCTCGTTCACCAGATCATCATCTACGGACTGGATGAAACACGCATGCGGCTGCGGATGCTCATAGGCGGATTTCGATTTGGTCAGCTTGCCTGTCTTATAATCGACATAGTGGTGCCCCTGTGCCGGGCCATCGATTCCGTAAGCCCAGTGCAGGCCGGTATTGAACCATTGCGGGCTGTTCGGCGCAGCGCGCTGAGTCGCCAGCATATAACGCATCTCGTCGAAATAGGCGCTCGCGTCATCCTCGGTCGAGAAATAGCCACCTTTCCAGCCCCAATAGGCCCAGGCGCCGGCAAGCCGGTCAAACACCTGCTTGGACGAGATTTCGCCCCCAAATTCAGCGTCCTCAGCCGGAACAGAACGCCACAGAAATTCTGGGACATCCTTTTCCTTGACCTTCTTCAGCTTGGTTGGAACGCCTGCCTTGCGGAAATACTTCTGCGCGATGACGTCGCTTGCGACCTGGCTCCAACTGGTAGGAACCTCGATATCGTCTAGGCGGAAAACGATGGTCCCATCCGGGTTTCGGATTTCTGACGTCGCAGAAGCGAACTTAAGCTCTGCATAAGCATCCTGTCCCGATTTGGTAAATTTTCTGTCAATCTTCATGTCCGCCGCCCTAGATTCAATCAACTTGTCCCTTGGCTTTTGATCCCAATAAACGGACCATCTGCCCTAACCGAAAATCTTGGGCGCAGGAAACCGGCCGCTGCCCGAAGCAGCGTTACCCCGTTCCAACGGACGCACGTAAGTATGATGTGCTCTCCAGCCCTCGCCCTGTGCCACGTTCTGGATTTTCTACCAGATTTAGTGGCAGCACTTTCGGCCTATACAATCTGGCGTATTCACACATAGATCGTCAACGGCCTTTTTCCGCCATTTTTGGAATCTTTTATGTTGACCGATCCGCACAGACAAACTGGAGAAGGACAGTTTCCGATTCCTCCACAGAGTTATCCGCTATGGTTCGCCATCACCTGGCCAAGTCCGCAATACGATTAACCGTTCTTTCCGGCTTACTTATCGGGATTTGATAAACCAGCCTTAAGATGTCTAAGTTGAAATAGAATCAGCATCCGGCCGATTTCGACATTATTCAGAGGTGCGCGTAAAAGCACATCCAACAAAGGGCAGACCGATCAATGACCGCGTTTCGAACAATTTCCCTGTTTGCCCTGATCGTGGCCTGCACACCACAAGAAACGCCCGCCACATCGCGCAGCGCGCAGTTCTCGGCCTTTCCCGACAAGTTGTTTGCTACGTTCGAGACATCCTGCAACGGTCCGGGTGAGGAATTTAGGAAAATCGGAAATCGTCAGTTCGAGTGTCAGGAACTTCTGCCTCCGAAGACCACAGCATACCTGATTCTCAACTATGACGGCTATCCACAGAACCTACCCAAAAGTGTGACTCGGCTGACCGCCGAAAAAAATACAGGTGGCTATCTGGTTGAAGCGGATCTGTTTTTTAATGTGCCGCGCGAAACAGGGCCTGCTGCAAAAGTCCCTGTAGAAAGCAAAGAATTGGATAAAACCCTTAGCGCCATCTATCAAACGATGGGTGGGTCGCCATTTTAATTTTTGAAGAAGTGGTCGGGGCGGCAGGATTCGAACCTACGACCCCCTGTACCCAAAACAGGTGCGCTACCAGACTGCGCCACGCCCCGAACCGTGCGCCTTCCTAACCGTGCCGTTCTGATTTGAAAAGCCCTAACAGGGCCAAATTGCCGGACCATGTGAAAAAACTTTGTGCTGGATCTGTGTTCCGGGCGTGATCAGATAACGATCTGCGAGACCAGCGTTGATTTCCAACACCGCGAATACCGAATCGCCCCCTCCGATAGGGGTCAAATCACCGGGAATCGCGTTGTGATGAACTTTCGTTACCATACCCGTCTTATCTATGAAGATCAGGTCCAGAGGAATCAGCGTGTTCTTCATCCAGAACGCAACAGGTTGCGGCGGGTCGAATACAAACAGCATTCCTGAACGTACCGGAAGCGATTCTCGAAACATGAGTCCGCGCGATCGCTCCTGTGGCGACACGGCGAGTTCAATATCAAAGCCGATTTGGGACTTATCATTTTTCAGGCTAACACGATCTGTACGACAGGCGGCGTCTGCGCCACCGGCCCAAAGTAACAAGACAACAGTCAGAACCTTGAAAAGCCCTGCCATGACAGATCAGTCATCCATAGCTGCTTCCCAGGCCATAACCTGGGCCGCCATCCGACCACGCTGTCCGTCTATGACCCGCATGGCCAATGCTTCACCGGGTTGCAGATCCGCAAGCCCCGAACGGCGTAGAACCTCAATATGCAGGAACACATCCTCGCCACGCCCGAATACATTAGCGAAGCCAAACCCTTTGCCCTTGTCGAACCACTTAACCCGCGCAGCCACCAAAGGGGCCGCTGCAATCTCAACTGGATCAAGTTCAGCAAAATCCGCGAGCATCATCGTATCGGCGCGCGCTGGCGGATCGACGCTGATGACTTCGACAGCTTGCACACCGCGATCAGTGCGATGCGTCATAATTTCGATGCCCGCCCCGTCTGCAACCGAGCTTTGACCGAAATTACGCAAAACGTTTACGTGCAGCAGAATATCCGGCCCACCTTCATCCGATACGACAAAGCCGTATCCTTTGGCAGGGTCGAACCATTTAACGTGTCCTCGGACGCGGTACATGTTGTTCAGATCTTCTGGCACTGTGGTCCCACTGCGTTTTTTTTCACTTTATTAAGGGTCCGATGTGTATGGGATTGACGCGCAAATTCAAGGTGAAAAATCCCTTTGTTATCTGCGCATTGCAATTCGCGACACGTGAACGTCATGGATTCAACCTCTGAATCTGCCATTCGGAAGCAGCGTCATCCCGGCACCACCTGAACCTGTCATGCAGACGAAATGCGCCGTCTGCCCAGAATTCGATTTCCGTCGGCACAAGCCGGTAACCACCCCAAAATTTAGGGCGCGGAGGGTTAGGGCCAAGCCTTGCGGTCACTTTCGCCACATCCGCCATCAGCGCGGAACGGCTGCTAAGCGGCTGAGATTGCTTGGACGCCCATGCACCAAGCCGACTTTTCAATGACCTGGAGGCATAATATTCATCAGCCTTTGGTCCATCCTCGCGCGTGATTGTACCACGAACGCGGACTTGACGCCGCAAAGATTTCCAATGCATCACGAAGGCCGCCTTGCCAGCATTGTCCAACTCGCCCGCCTTGGTACTTTCGTAATTTGTGTAGAAAACGAAGGCGTCGGATTCGATCTCTTTCAACAGCACCATTCGTACATTGGGCATACCATCTTCGCCCACGGTTGCCAGTGCAATCGCGTTAGGATCGTTGGGTTCACTCTTCACAGCTTCACCCAGCCACCGCCCTGCTATTGCAAATGGGTCGGTTCCTGCGAAGATGCCATCACGTTCGCTCATTTCCATCCCCTGGAAACTATTGAGGGATACCCTAGGGCGAGTTCCCGCCACGGGCAAGAGTGCACGGCCTTGAAGCAGACCAGCCAATGGCATAAACCAACGCAACATAACGCGAAGACAGGCGGAGAACCGAACATGTCAAATCAGTTGATGGCCGGAAAGCGCGGCCTCATCATGGGACTGGCCAATGACAAATCAATCGCATGGGGAATCGCCCGCGCCTTGTCCGAGGCCGGGGCCGAGTTAGCATTCTCATATCAAGGGGATGCCTTGAAAAAGCGCGTTGACCCTCTGGCGGCACAGCTGGGCAGTGAGATCGTCCTGCCTTGCGATGTCAGCGATGAAGCCTCGATCGACGGTTTGTTCGATGCGCTGTCCGAGAAATGGGGAAAGCTGGACTTTGTTGTCCACGCAATCGGTTTTTCAGACAAGAATGAGCTACGCGGGCGCTACGTTGATACGTCGCGGGCGAATTTCAACCTCACGATGGACGTGTCGGTTTATTCCTTTACCGCCGTGATGCAGCGTGCCGAAAAGATGATGACCGAAGGCGGCAGCGCCATCACCCTGACCTATTACGGTGCCGAACAGGTGATGCCGCATTATAATGTCATGGGCGTTGCCAAAGCCGCGCTGGAAGCATCGGTCAAATATCTGGCCGAGGATTTAGGCAAGGACGGCATTCGTGTGAATGCGATCTCGGCCGGGCCGATCAAGACGCTGGCCGCCAGCGGTATCGGGGACTTCCGCTATATCATGAAGTGGAACGAATATAACTCACCCCTGCGCCGCAATGTGACCATCGACGATGTGGGCAACTCGGCGCTGTATCTGCTTTCCGATCTAAGCGGCGGTGTCACTGGTGAGAACCTGCATGTGGATTCGGGATACCATATCGTCGGCATGAAAGCAGTTGATGCTCCAGACGTTGAGAAGGGTTGAATCATGAGTGCCAAGGACCGCCTGCCCCACGAAAAAGGCTTTCACATCAGCTGGGATCAGATTCACCGCGATTCCCGAGCGCTCGCTTGGCGGCTGGATGGGCAAGGTCCGGATGATGGAGCCTGGCGTGGCGTCGTTGCCATTACCCGTGGCGGCATGGCACCGGCGATGATTGTCAGCCGCGAGCTGGACATTCGCACAGTCGACACGATCAGCGTGCGCTCCTACCATCATCAGGATCAAGGCGAAGCCGAAGTGCTCAAAGCGCCCGACGCTGACCTCATGGGCGACGGCACCGGAATCCTGATTGTCGACGATCTGGTCGACAGTGGCAAAACTCTGGAACTGGTGCGGGCGATGTATCCCAAGGCGCATTTCGCGACGGTTTATGCCAAGCCGAAAGGCCGCCCGATGGTTGACACTTTCATCACCGAAGTCAGCCAGGACACCTGGATTTTCTTCCCGTGGGATATGGCTTTGCAATATGTCGAACCCTACCGGGGCACGGATTGATCCGGCCCAAGCGCAGCAACTGACTGGGGCGTTGAGATGACCCGGACACGCACCGCCGCCACCTTTCCGCCCCCAGTCATGGAGGCGCGCCGGTGGATTGAAGGCGTGACCTTCCCTGAAGACCAGCCCTTGATAAATGTAAGTCAGGCGGCCCCCGTCGATCCGCCTCCACTTGAGATGCGTCAGGCTTTGGCGGCTTATGCGTCGACCGAGGATTCCGCTCATCTCTATGGCCCGGTTCTGGGCAACAGCGCCCTCAGGTCTGAGCTGGCCAGCCAGATTTCGGATCATTATGGCGCACCTGTCGTACAGGAACAGGTTGCCATTACCTCTGGCTGCAATCAGGCCTTCGCCGCTGCGATTTCCTCCATCACAGACCAAGGGGATGAAGTCATTCTGCCCACGCCGTGGTATTTCAACCATAAAATGTGGTTGGATATGACAGGTGTTAACGCCATTGATCTGAGAACTGATGATGACCTGTTGCCAGACGCGAACGCGGCACGGGACTTGATCACCGAAAGGACTCGGGCCATTGCCCTGGTCACCCCGAACAATCCCGGAGGCGTCGAATATCCCTCCGAACTGCTAAGCGCATTCTTCGAACTGTCGCGCGAAACCGGAATTAAGCTTTTGGTTGATGAGACCTACCGCGATTTCGACAGCCGCAGCGGCCCGCCCCATGATCTGTTCGCTCAGCCGGGCTGGGATGACACTCTGATTCATCTATATTCGTTTTCAAAGGCCTACCGTCTGACCGGTCACCGAGTAGGTGCTGTTGCGACCAGTCCGTCGCTGCTGTCTGAGATTGAGAAATTTCTGGATACCGTCGCGATCTGTCCAAACCAAATCGGTCAGTTTGGTGCGCTTTGGGGGATGCAAAACCTGTCGCAATGGCTGGCCGATGAACGAAGGGAAATCCTCGACCGTCGCGCTGTCATTACAAGACAACTTCCCAAACTGACCAGTAAAGGATGGCGGTTGCTTGGGTTGGGCGCCTATTTTGCCTATTTCGAACACCCGTTTGACATCTCTTCGGATGATTTAGCCCATCGGCTGGTCACGGATGCCAGCATTCTGTTGCTGCCAGGCACGATGTTCATGCCCGACCACGACCCGGCCGGGAAACGACAAGTCCGCATCGCATTTGCCAATCTTGATCGCAACGGAATTACGGAATTGTTTGACCGCCTGCACGCTCTCTCCTTCTAAGCTTGCCCCTCGGCGGTGCGCGTCGTATTCAGGGCCGCAACCGACAGGGCAAATACTTGCCGAATAAAACAAGAGGGCACCATGGCCGCAGGCATGAAAAATCTATCAAAGACCTTTGTCTGGATCCTCATGGGTCTTTTGATGCTGGGCCTTGCAGGATTTGGCGCGACCAGCCTGACTGGAACTGTGCACACTGTGGCGCAGGTGGGCAACGAAGATATCTCGATTGACGATTACGTCCGCGAACTTCAGCGAGAAATCCGCGCGGTCGAAAGCCAGACCGGCCAGCCCCTGCAAATGTCACAGGCCCGCGATTTTGGCTTGGACCAGCTGGCTCTGTCACGCCTCACCGCGCTGGCGGCTCTGGATAACGAAGTTGGTCTGCTGGGTATTTCGATCGGCGATGAAAATTTGCAGGAAGAAATCGTCTCGATCCCTGCGTTTCAGGGGCCTGACGGTTCTTTCGACCGTGAGGCATATCGCTTTCAGCTTGAACAGGTTGGTATGACCGACACCGAGTTTGAAACCGATCTGAGGAAAGAATCCGCACGGACCATCGTGCAGGATGCCGTGGTCAGCGGAGTAGAAATGCCCTCGATCCTGACTGAAGTTCTGACAGACTTTGTCGGTGCGCGCCGCAGCTTTACTGTTGCAACCGTTTCACCCGAAGCTTTGGCAGAGCCGGTTGCAACCCCAACCGATGAACAAATCCAGGCCTATTACGACGAGAACCAGGACCAGTTTTCCCTGCCCCGCACCAAAAAGCTGACCTATACGATTCTGTCGCCCAATATGCTGCTGGATAGTGTCGAGGTGGACGAAGATTCAGTTCTCCGGCTTTTCGAACAGCGCGCAGACGAGTTTCAGCAACCCGAACGCCGCCTTGTTGAACGCCTTTCTTTTTCTGATGACGCCGCTGCGCAAGATGCCATGGCACAGATTGAAGTTGGCGGGACAACCTTCGAACAACTTGTCCGTGACCGTGAGCTTGAACTGAGCGACGTGGATCTGGGCGACGTTACCCGCGACGACCTAGGCGATGCGGCCGAGGCCATTTTCGCGGCTGAACTGGACACTGTTGTTGGACCTCTGCCCTCGGTATTCGGCCCTGCCCTTTTCCGCATCAACGGCTCGCTGGCTGAGAACAACACTCCCTTCGAAGACGCCGCCCCAGCTCTGCGCGAAGAGTTGGCCGCAGACCGTGCGCGCCGCCAGATCGAGGCTCAGTCCGAAGACATCAATGACCTGCTTGCAGGCGGGGCAACACTTGAGGAGTTGGCAGCCGAGACCGGGATGGAGCTGGGGCAGATCGACTGGACTCGCGCCAGTCAGGATGGCGTGGCCGCATATGACGGTTTCCGCAGTGCAGCCGAAGCCGTGCAAGACGGAGATTTTCCCGAGATTGCATTCCTTGAGGACGGTTCGATCTTTGCGCTGCGCCTGAACGAAACGCTGCCTCGTCGGCCTGAACCGCTGGAATCAGCGCGTGATCTCGTTGCGGCGGCCTGGACACAGGTTCAAACTGACAAAGCGTTGGAAGACCACGCGAATGCCGTGTTGGAGCAGTTGCAGGAGAACGGGGATTTCACCACGACCGGTCTACTTCACCGCGTGGAAAACGCTCTGACACGAACTGCATTTCTGGAAGATGTACCCGCTGGTTTCATGCCGGAAGTGTTCGACATGGAACTAGGAAGCTATCGCGTCGTTCCCGGTGCCGGGGTCGCGTTGATCGTTCGACTTGACGAATTGTTGCCCCCTGCCGAGACCGATGAACGCCGTCAGGTTCAACAGGCGCTGGCCGCTCAGCTGAATCAGGCTCTGGCACAGAACATTTTCGATGCCTATGTTCGCGACGCCCAGGCCCGCGCCCGTCCTGTGGTGGATCAGCAAGCACTGAACGCCGTTCAGGCGAGCTATTAATTAAGAGACCGAATATGGCCCTGACCCCAGAGTTTGACAGCTTCGCCCGCGCCTATGAGGCCGGCGAAAACCAGGTCGTTTACACCCGTCTGGCAGCCGATCTTGATACGCCTGTCTCCTTGATGCTGAAACTGACCGGAGCGCAAAAAGACGCCTTTATGCTCGAGTCGGTGACTGGTGGCGAGGTCCGCGGACGGTATTCGATCATCGGTATGAAACCCGACCTGATCTGGCGCTGTCGCGCTGAGACCTCGGAACTGAACCGCTCGGCCCGGTTCGACCCGGACGCTTTCACGGCGCAGGATGGCGATCCGATGGACAACCTTCGGACGCTTCTGGCCGAAAGCCGGATCGAGCTGCCTGACGACCTTCCACAAGCTGCGGCGGGACTATTTGGCTATCTCGGTTATGACATGGTGCGCTTGGTCGAGCATCTGCCGAACATCAACCCCGACCCTTTGGGCCTGCCGGATGCCGTCATGCTGCGCCCTTCTGTCGTCGCGGTTCTGGATGGTGTGAAGGGCGAAGTCACGGTCGTTTCCCCCGCCTGGGTCAGCGATGGCCAGTCGGCCAAGGCTGCATATGCCCAGGCAGCCGAGCGCGTTATGGACGCAGTGCGCGATCTGGAGCGGGCGATGCCTGCTGAAACACGCGACCTTGGCGATGCGTACGAAGTTGCCCCGCCCGTCTCGAATTTTACCAAATCCGGCTATCTGGAAGCGGTCGAGAAGGCCAAGGAATACATCCGCGCTGGTGATATCTTTCAGGTAGTGCCAGCGCAGCGCTGGACGCAGGATTTCCCGCTGCCTCCATTTGCGCTGTACCGGTCGCTGCGGCGAACAAACCCGTCGCCCTTCATGTTCTATTTTAACTTTGGCGGGTTTCAGGTGATCGGCGCCAGCCCGGAAATCCTGGTGCGCGTGTTTGGCAATGAAGTCACCATACGACCCATCGCCGGGACGCGTCCACGTGGAGCGACCCCGGAAGAGGACAAGGCTTACGAAATTGAATTGCTGGCCGACAAGAAAGAACTGGCCGAACATCTGATGCTGTTGGATCTAGGCCGCAATGACACCGGGCGGGTTTCAAAGATCGGAACGGTGCGCCCGACCGAAGAGTTCATCATTGAACGGTACAGCCATGTTATGCACATCGTTTCAAACGTTGTGGGTGAGTTGGCCGAGGGTAAAGATGCGCTGGACGCCTTTTTTGCGGGAATGCCCGCGGGGACTGTCTCGGGCGCCCCCAAGGTACGAGCCATGGAAATCATTGATGAGCTTGAGCCGGAAAAACGCGGTGTCTACGGCGGCGGCGTCGGCTATTTCAGTGCCGGCGGAGACATGGACATGTGTATCGCCCTGCGAACGGCCATCGTTCAGGATCAAAAGCTATATATTCAGGCCGGTGGTGGCGTTGTGTATGATAGCGATCCAGAGGCTGAATTCATGGAAACCGTCCACAAGTCCAACGCGATCAGACGCGCTGCGGCTGACGCGGCCCGATTTACGCTGTCCGGCAAGAATTGATAAAGGCAGCCCGTCTGGGCTGCCTGTTTCGGGGAAGGATGTGATCGGGCTTATTGTGCCCCTTGCATCATCACCGCCGAAATAGGCGCCATTGCTACGCGGCCTCCGCGATCTTCCAGACCCCAAAGCAGCAAGGCGGATATGGTATCCGGGCGCAACCGGCCCAACATGACAACAGTGCCCTCCTGCCCGGCCCGGAACGCAGCCTGGTCCAGGAAACGTCGCATGATTTTTGCATCCTGCCGCGCGCCGTCGATATCTCTGAAAATTACCGCAGACGGAATTCCATTACGGGAGGCCAACTTCTGTACCGTGTTGAGCCCGTTATCCTGAGTGATCAGTCCTCGACCCGTTCCACCGGCGATGGCGGCGACCTGATCCGCCAGTTTCCGGTTACCCTGGATGCCGGATCCATCACCTTCAAGAATTCCTACCGTTTCGGGCAACGCTTCAAGCCACACCGAAAGCGATACCTCAGCATCCTGTGCGCTGGCCGCCTTTGGCAGGTCAGCAGTGACCATCACTTCGAACCCGGCCGCCCGATGTCGAGCCATTTTCTCAGCTGCATCGGGGTCTGATGGGCGCACCGCAAACGTAAGCGGATATGGAAAATCCTGAAGCGCCTCGGCGCCATATGCACCCTCATCGTCAATCAGAATGATCGACATGAGGGGTTTGGAATCCGGATTGTCAAACTTCTCTGCGAAGGCCTCGATCGGTTTACCTACAGGAACCTCTTCCTGCGGATCTTGGGCTACTTCATCATCTCGTTCAGTCAAAGGCACTACACGACGCCCGATAGTGGTATTTCCCGACGTGTTTTCCTCTGCGCCGATCTGCGGAACCGAGGCGATACGCGGTAGCGGCTGACTGGGCAGCGCGTCCTCGTCCCCTTCCACTGCGATTGGGTTATCCTCCGGATTCACCTCCAGCTCGATTGATTCCGAAGGCGAGACTTCGGGCAAGGGCTCGGCAAGAGCAACCTGATCAGCCGGTGGTTCAGGGGCATCTTCTGCGGCATCTGGGCTGAGGTCGGCAAGCGGCGCAGGCTGAACGGGGACAGGCATTCGCGGAACGACCGGGGCCTCACTCGAGATGCTTACGGAATCCGCCTCGCTGGGCGTCGGCGCTTCGACCGGAACGCTTACGTCATTCACTACCGGCTGGCTGTCCGGGGCGTTCTCAGCTTCGGATAAACCGGCCAGAGAATCCTCTTCTTCGACTTCATTCTCGGGCGTCTGCGCAGGGAGTTTGAGCAGATTGGCATCTGCACCCGCCTCAGCGACAACCTCGGAGCTCTCCGACGTCTGCACTGGTGCAGGTTCTGGTGCGACTGTCGCTATGGACGGCTTTTTCGACAGCGGCGCGTTGAGCGAAAAGACTGCCCCCAGCACCACAACGACAACTGCGCCTGCGATCATTCCGCCGACAAATCCGCCCATAATATTTGCCTCTCGCCTTAGTCCTGCTGCCTTGCCCTTGCACCATCTGTTGTGGCACCTGCCTGCAGGACCGCCAAGTTCGGGATGCACCCTTGACGCTGCCCCACAAGCCTGAGCATGTATGTGCCAACACTATACCGTGGCCTTGGGTTGCATCGCCAGCCCGAAATGCCCAACACGAGACAAGAGCCAAATGCTGCTGCTGATCGACAACTACGACTCATTTACCTACAACCTCGTACATTATTTAGGCGAACTTGGCTCGGAAATGGTCATTCGAAGGAATGACGCGCTGGACGTGCAAGAAGCGATGGCCATGAACCCCGCTGGCATCCTGCTCAGCCCTGGCCCTTGCGACCCTGACCGGGCAGGCATTTGCCTTGCCCTGACCGAGGCAGCCGCCGAAACACGGACGCCTTTGTTGGGTGTCTGCCTTGGCCATCAGACCATAGGTCAGGTTTTCGGTGGAAAAGTCACGCGTTGCCATGAGATTGTGCATGGCAAAATGGGAACAATGCACCACACCGGTAAAGGTGTGTTCGCGGGCCTGCCCACGCCGTTTGAGGCGACGCGCTATCATTCGCTGATTGTGGATCGCGATACCCTGCCCGATTGCCTGGAGATTACGGCGGAATTGGAAGATGGCACCATAATGGGCCTCCAGCACCGCGAACTGCCCATTCATGGCGTACAGTTCCACCCGGAATCCATCGCTTCCGAGCACGGCCACGCGTTGCTCAAGAATTTCCTGTCCGAGATGAAAGTTCCCGCATGAGCGACGCCCTGAAACCGCTGATCGGAGTTGCCGCCGACCGCCCCCTGACACGCGCCGAAGCGGAAGAAGCCTTTGGGATCCTGTTTGACGGCGCCGCAACACCCAGCCAGATCGGCGGGCTTTTGATGGCTATGCGCACACGCGGAGAGACCGTCGATGAATATGCCGCCGCCGCTGCCGTGATGCGTGCAAAATGCAATGCAGTTCAGGCACCAGCTGGCGCGATGGATATCGTAGGCACTGGCGGTGACGGCAAGGGAACGCTGAATATCTCGACCGCGACCGCCTTTGTGGTTGCGGGTGCCGGTGTCACCGTGGCCAAACACGGCAACCGGAACCTGAGTTCTAAATCCGGAGCCGCAGATGCGCTAGGCCAGCTGGGTATCAACGTTATGGTCGGCCCGCAAACCGTTGAAAATGCACTGCAAGATGTCGGCATCGGATTCATGATGGCCCCCATGCATCACCCGGCGATTGCGCATGTCATGCCCACCCGGCAAGAGCTTGGGACACGGACGATCTTTAACATTCTCGGTCCGCTGACCAATCCGGCAGGCGTCAAGCGGCAGTTGACCGGAGCCTTTAGCCGAGAGTTGATCCGCCCGATGGCCGAAACGTTGGGCCTGCTTGGGTCCGAACGCGCATGGCTGGTGCACGGATCGGACGGCACAGACGAATTGACCATCACGGGTATCAGTTGGATTGCGGCCCTCGAAGACGGCACAATTAAAGAGGTCGAGCTTCACCCAGAAGATGCAGGGCTGCCGGTACATCCCTTCGAGGACATTCTCGGCGGAACCCCCGAAGAAAACGCAGTAGCCTTCCGAGCTCTTCTAGACGGCGAGGCCTCCGCCTATCGCGATGCGGTATTGTTGAATGCCGCAGCAGCCCTGGTCGTCGCAGAGGCCACTGCTGATCTGCGCGAAGGTGTCGCAAAAGCCGCTGAAAGTATCGACAGCGGAAAAGCCAAAGACAAGATCGCGGCCCTGGCCCGCATTACTCAGGAGGCCGCATGACCGAAACGGTTCTGGACAAAATCAAAGCTTACAAGCTCGAAGAGGTCGCTTCGGACAAGGCCAATAAGTCTCTGGAAGCTGTTGAAAACGAAGCAAGATCAGCCTCTGAACCGCGCGGATTCGCATCGGCGTTGCAAATGGCTGTACGTAGCGGGTACGGGCTGATTGCAGAAGTCAAAAAAGCCAGCCCCTCCAAAGGTCTGATCCGCGCTGACTTTGATCCACCAGCACTTGCACAGGCTTACGAAGAAGGCGGCGCTGCCTGCCTTTCCGTGTTGACCGACACGCCCAGCTTTCAGGGTGCCAAAGAGTTTCTGGTTCAGGCACGCGCAGCCTGTTCTTTGCCGGTTCTACGCAAAGATTTCATGTACGATCCCTATCAGGTGGCTGAAGCCCGCGCTCTTGGGGCGGATTGTATTCTGATCATCATGGCATCGGTTGATGACAGCCAGGCGGCTGAATTGGAACAGACCGCCTTTGACTGGGGCATGGACGTTCTGATAGAAGTTCATGATGAAGCCGAGCTGGAACGTGCAACGCAGCTCAAAAGCCCGTTGATTGGGATAAACAACCGTAATCTCAAGACCTTCGAGACCACTCTTGATACGACACGCCGCCTGTCAAAACTAGTTCCCGCTGACCGGACCATCGTTTGCGAAAGCGGGTTGAGCACACCAGCAGACTTGGCCGATATCGCCCGTTACGGTGCGCGTTGTTTTCTAATTGGCGAGAGCCTGATGCGTCAGGAAGACGTCGCAGCAGCGACACACGATCTGCTGTCGCGTCCGCTCAGCCCGGGTGTGATGTGATGCCGCTGACTCACTTCGATGCCCAGGGACAGGCTCATATGGTCGATGTGTCGAACAAGCCCATCACGGATCGTGTCGCCGTCGCAGCGGCTCGTATCACGATGGCACAAGATACGTTCGACTTGATCGCAGAAGGTCGCGCCAAAAAAGGTGACGTCTTGGGGGTTGCACGTCTGGCCGGTATCATGGGGGCAAAGAAGACACCCGATCTGATCCCGCTATGTCACCCACTGCCAGTGACCAAAGTTACCGTAGACCTGACACTGGACCCAGAATTACCCGGCATACAGGTACAGGCAACCGTCAAGACATCTGGTCAAACCGGCGTGGAAATGGAGGCACTGACAGCGGCCTCAACCGCCGCACTGACCATATACGACATGGCCAAAGCCGTCGATAAGGCAATGGAAATTGGCGGCATTCGCGTCTTGCTAAAAGATGGTGGTAAATCAGGTCGTTACGAGGCGAAATGATAACCGTTGAAAGCGCCCGGGCGCAGCTATTCGATCTTGTAAACACCCTCCCCTCCGAGCCGGCTCCCTTGATGGATGCGGCGGGTAGAGTACTGGCCGAGAATGTAGCAGCCACACGCGATCAGCCGCCATTCGCTTCGTCTTCTATGGATGGCTACGCGGTAAAGTCGACCGAGGTCGAGCTGCACGCCATGTTCAAAGTCATTGGCGAGGCTGCGGCCGGTCGGCGATTTGACGGTCAGGTTGGACCCGGACAGGCGGTTCGAATCTTCACTGGCGCCCCTATTCCTGAAGGTGCAGATTTTGTTGTCATTCAAGAGGATGTTGATCGCCGAGGTGACCTAATCACCATTTCTGATCTGCCGGGCCCTAAATCCAACATTCGTCCAAAAGGCGTCGATTTCGAAATTGGCGCCAAGATTACGGCTCCACGTCGTTTGAGCCCCGAGGATCTGGCGCTTTTGGCGGCGATGAATATCCCCATGGTGCCGGTTGCACGTAAACCCGTGGTCGCGCTGATCGCAACCGGGGATGAATTGATCATGCCCGGCGAAACACCGGGACCGGATCAGATAATCGCCTCAAACACCTTTGGTATCAAAGCGTTGCTAGAGGATGTTGGAGCGCATGTTCGGGTTCTGCCTATCGCCTCTGACACGGTTTCGTCCCTTGAGACCGCCTTTGCCCTAGCAGCCGACGCTGATTTGGTGGTTACGATCGGCGGTGCCTCGGTTGGGGATTATGATCTTGTCTCTCAGGTCTCCACCGCACTGGGGTTGGAGCGGAGTTTTTACAAAATCCGCATGCGCCCCGGCAAACCGCTGATGGCCGGTCGCTTGGGCGATAGCGTGATGGTTGGACTTCCGGGTAATCCGGTCAGCGCAATGGTTTGCAGCTATCTGTTTCTTGCCCCGATGATCCGTAAGATGCTGGGCCTGGAACAGGTTCTGACCCCGCTTCAAAGCGCCAAAATGACCGAGGCTATCCCAGCGAATGGGCCGCGCGAGCATTACATGCGCGCTATCGTGACTGGTGATGGAATTAAAGCCTGCCAAAACCAGGACAGTTCGCTGCTCAGCGTGCTTGCCGAAGCAAACGCGCTTTTGGTTCGGCAACCCAATGACCCGGCACGCCTGGCCGGAGACGAAGTGATGTTCCTCCCGATCTGAGACCGCGCAAAACCATTGACACAAAACGTGAACATGCGTAGAACAAAAGAAAACGTATGAGCGACGAGGTGTGAGCAATGCTGACCAAGAAGCAGTTGGATTTGTTGGAGTTCATCCATAAACGCGTTCAGGCGGATGGCGTCCCCCCAAGTTTCGATGAAATGAAAGCTGCGCTGGACCTGCGGTCCAAATCCGGCATCCATCGGTTGATCACAGCGCTTGAAGAACGCGGCTTTATCCGTCGTCTGGCCCATCGTGCCCGTGCCATCGAAATCGTCAAACTTCCTGAAAGCCTGGGAGGAGAGCCAACAGTCGCTTTCAAACCCCGTGTTATCGAAGGTGACAAGCCCGAAGGCAGACGCCCCGCGAATTTCGAACCAGTGACCGTTGACGCAATGGAATTGCCGGTCATGGGACGCATTGCAGCAGGTGTTCCGATCGAGGCGATCAGCCATGTCTCGCACCGCGTTGCCGTCCCCGGAAGCATGGTTTCCGGCAGAGGCGAGCATTACGCGCTTGAAGTACGCGGCGATTCGATGATTGACGCTGGCATCAACGACGGCGATGTGGTCGTCATCCGCGAGACCTCTGCGGCTGATAATGGCGATATCGTTGTCGCGCTGGTCGAAGATCAGGAAGCAACGCTCAAACGGTTCTTTCGGAGAGGTCAGGCGATAGCGCTTGAGGCTGCCAACCCGGCCTATGAAACGCGTGTACTGCCCGAAGATAAGGTCAAGGTTCAGGGCCGTTTGGTTGGGCTGATCCGAAGCTATTGATCTTTAGCTGTCTGGCGACCACAGCCTTTTGCCTATGACTTCGGCACTGGTCATTACGTTTCCGCTGGACAGTGCAATACTTCCTGTCTTGTTCAACAACTCGGGATCAATCACCATACAGGTGCCGGACAGCTGGACCGGAACAGCAGAGATGACGATTTGGTCATCTCCACATTCGCTGAATTCGCGCGCAGATCGTTTGCCAGTGAGGTGAATCAGCTCTTTGCCCTGCCAGAAATATCTTTGCGACAGATCTTTCCCATCGGGCCAGCGATTTGCGGCAGTTTTCTGGCTCGCGCCGTCTCCGTCGTTTTCAAGCCATACAGTTGCAATAAATTTGCTGCCCTTTTCCTTGCTCAGCGCGCGCCCCTGATCAGTCATCACACCAACCAACCCACCGGAGTCTGCGACCAAAACTTCCGGACGGTTACCGTGCCCCCAAAGCGCAATCGCCACCATGCAAGGTGCGACGCCGACCCATCTTGCCCCACCGCGCCACAAGGCGATCCACAGCGCGCCCAATGCAAATATGGGCAAGACGTAGGACGGTGGACTGACCACATAACCTTGCGCACCTTCCAGTCCCGAGATCCAGTCTGAAACCGCCAGAATCCATTCCAACCCTGCCCCCATGACCGCCAGCCCAAACCACTCAAGCCCGAATGGCGCCAGGATTGCGGCAATAACGGCCGCAGGAACCACGACGGTTCCCATCACCGGGACCGACAGCATATTCGCAACCAGCCCATAGTGAGACAGTGAATTGAAATGCGCCGCCCCAATCGGTGCGGTGGCAAGCCCCGCTATGGCAGATGACATCAACACCCCGATAATGGGCCGTAGCCATTTTGGCCCGAAAGCAGAACCGAAACCGCGTAAGGCTCCGAAAACGGCCACCAGTGCCGTTGTTGCAGCAAAGGACATCTGAAAACCGGGACTTAACAGAGATTCTGGTCGCAACGACAGCACGATAAGGGCAGCGACGGCCACCGCGCGTAGCGAAATTGACCTTCTGTCGATCAAAATGGCCCCCAGCATTACGCTGACCATGATAAAGGCCCGCTCTGTTGCGACATTCCCGCCAGACAGCAATAGATAAACAACCGCTGCGACCAAGGCGCAAACCGCTGCAATCTTGCGGACCGGAAGTCTAAGAGCGAGCACCGGGACAGCAGACAGCGTGACCCTGCAAATTAGGTAAACAAAACCTGTCAACAACCCCATATGCAATCCGGATATCGCCAACAGATGAGCCAGATTAGATGCCCGTAGATTGTTCAGCGTTTCCTGTCTCATTCCGCTGCGATCACCCGTCGTGACAGCCGCGGCGAAACCTCCGACCTCTCCAGGCAGCAATGCGCGCACATGTTCAGAGATCGCCGTCCTCCACGCCGTGATGCGGAGATTGGTCCTGTCCGGCGGGGCAACCGACAACACCGGTACGCGCGTGTACCCGACCGCCCCTAAACGTTGAAACCATGCGTGGCGACGGAAATCGAAACCGCCGGGCTCAACAGGACCCTGGGGTGGCGACAGGTAGCCGGTCGTCATGATCCGTTGCCCCGGCACAAGCTGGGCATCACCACCGTGTAAGGAAAGTCGGACGCGCTGCGGGCGTCGATCCAAAGGCACGTCCCCTAATCGCACCCGATCGAGCGTTACCCGCAGCGCATCCGACGCAGAGCGGTCTATGGCGACAACACGTCCCTCGACCGGGCCATAGTACCGCCAAGACAGAACCGGCTCTGCCACCGTATGGGCACGTGTACCAGCCAGGATAAACCCGGCAGCGATCAGCGCCCCCCCGATTGCCAACGAAGCCCAGCCAGACCGTGACTTGCGGGCCATCCCCATAGCCACAACAATCACCGCGCCGAAACAGACGTAAATCTGCCACCCCGGCTCAAACCGGAGCGCGAAATAAAGGCCGATGCCAATGGCCAAGCACACTGGTGACCATTGAAACAAATAGCCTGTCTGGCTCAGCAATGCGGTCTCGACCCGTGCCAGAACACGCATGGTTGCCCCCGTCCTTCGGGCTCGTTAGACAGGCGCCAAGTTAAGCTCGACACGGTTACCAAAAGGTTAATCCACACAATGTCCGATCAGGTCGTCACCCGTTTTGCCCCCTCACCCACCGGTTTCCTTCACATCGGCGGCGCGCGTACTGCGCTGTTCAACTGGCTCTTTGCGCGGGGACGTGGTGGCAAATTCCTGCTGCGGATCGAAGACACCGACCGCGAGCGTTCGACACCCGAGGCGACGGCTGCAATTCTTCAAGGAATGTCCTGGCTGGGCCTGGACCATGATGGCGACGTGATCAGCCAATTCGAAGGCGCCCCGCGT
Source organism: Ruegeria sp. CDSA221 (assembly GCF_059611825.1). Lineage (NCBI taxonomy): Bacteria > Pseudomonadati > Pseudomonadota > Alphaproteobacteria > Rhodobacterales > Roseobacteraceae > Ruegeria > Ruegeria sp. CDSA221. Next base: position 447,800 of record NZ_JBXWPK010000002.1, on the reverse strand, counting down.
CATGCTGAAGTGGCACATCAGCTGCTGGCGGACGGCAAAGCCTACAAATGTTTTTCGACCCAGGACGAGATCACAGCCTTTCGCGAACAGGCGCGTGCAGAGGGAAAATCGACACTGTTCCAGAGCCCCTGGCGCGACGCTGACCCTTCGACCCAACCTGACGCCCCATATGCGATCCGCATAAAGGCACCGCGGGACGGGGTCACCGTGATCCGCGATCAGGTTCAGGGCGACGTGACAATCCGCAACGATCAGTTGGACGACATGATCCTGCTGCGCTCGGACGGAACACCGGTTTATATGCTGGCGGTTGTTGTGGATGATCACGACATGGGTGTGACCCATGTTATCCGGGGCGACGATCACCTGAACAATGCCGCACGCCAGATGATGATCTATGAAGCCATGGGTTGGGATGTTCCGGTCTGGGCACATATTCCGCTGATTCATGGTCCGGACGGCAAGAAACTATCCAAACGTCACGGAGCTTTGGGTGCCCAAGAATATCAGGCGATGGGGTACCCGGCCGCGGGTATGCGCAACTATCTAGCCCGTCTCGGCTGGAGCCATGGGGATGACGAATTCTTTACAGATGAGCAGGCGAAAGAGTGGTTCGATCTGACTGGAATCGGTAAAAGCCCTGCACGGTTCGATCTGAAAAAGCTCGAGAATCTATGTGGTCAGCATATTCCAATCACTGGCGATGCCGCATTGCGGCAGGAAATTCAGGGATACCTGGCGGCGGCGGGACTGCCCGCTCTCACCAATGCACAATCAGGTGATCTGGAACGTGCGATGTATTGCCTCAAGGATCGGGCACGCACTTTCCCGGAACTCCTTGAAAAAGCGCATTTTGTGCTGACGTCACGCCCGATTAAACCTGATGAGAAGGCTGCAAAGGCGCTGTCCTCTGTATCCGACGGTATACTGAGTGAATTGACGCCGCACGTGCAAAATGCTAGCTGGACCCGGAACGAACTGGAGAGTGCCCTGAACTCGTTTGCAGAAGCGAAAGGGCTAAAGTTTGGCAAGCTAGCAGGGCCATTGCGCGCTGCATTGGCTGGTCGGGCTGTAACGCCTTCGGTTTTTGATATGATGCTTGTGCTTGGGCGGGATGAAACCCTGGCACGGCTCTCCGACGCAGCGACATAACCAAAGGTTTCACATTTGGGTAACGCTGCTCCGCTAACACCCGGGCTGCGCCCCTGTGCGCAACCGTTGCCCGCCGAAACGGACGACGATCCGTTTCACGTATGAATGAGGAAGGGACATTATGACCGACAGCAATAAATCAGCCACTTTGACCGTACATGGTAAAACATACGAGTTGCCGGTTCATTCGCCTACCGTGGGACCTGATGTCATCGACATCCGCAAGCTGTACAGCGAAGCGGATGTGTTCACCTATGACCCCGGCTTCACCTCGACAGCCAGCTGCGACAGCACCATCACCTATATCGACGGCGAAAAAGGTGAACTGCTGCACCGTGGCTATCCGATCGACCAGTTGGCCGAGAAATCGCATTTCCTCGAAGTGTGCTACCTGTTGCTTTATGGAGAGCTGCCGGCGGCCAAGGAACTGGAAAAGTTTGAAACCACGATCACCCGCCACACCATGCTGCACGAACAGATGCAGTATTTCTATCGTGGCTTCCGCCGTGATGCACATCCGATGGCGATCATGGTTGGTGTCGTGGGCGCGATGTCTGCGTTCTATCACGATTCGACCGATGTTTCGGACCCGCATCAGCGTGAGGTCGCATCCCATCGTCTGATCGCCAAGATGCCGACCATCGCTGCCTGGGCTTACAAGTATCACACCGGTCAGCCCTTCGTGTACCCGCGCAACGATCTGGATTATGCTTCAAACTTCCTGCGCATGTGCTTCAGCGTCCCTGCCGAAGAATATGAGGTGAACCCAATCCTCAGCCGCGCGATGGACCGCATCTTTACTCTACACGCGGATCACGAACAGAATGCCTCGACTTCGACTGTGCGTTTGGCCTCCTCCTCGGGGGCGAACCCGTTTGCGTGTATTGCCGCTGGTATCGCGTGTCTTTGGGGCCCTGCCCATGGCGGCGCAAACCAGGCCTGCCTTGAAATGCTGGAAGAAATTGGCACGGTTGACCGTATCCCGGAATATATCGCCCGCGCCAAAGACAAGGCTGATCCGTTCCGCCTGATGGGCTTTGGTCACCGCGTCTATAAGAACTTTGACCCGCGCGCCAAGGTTATGAAGCAATCCGCCGACGAAGTGTTGGATCTGCTGGGGATTGAGGACAATCCCAAGCTGCAGGTCGCCAAGGCGTTGGAAAAACAGGCGTTGGAAGATCCGTATTTCTCCGAAAAGAAACTGTTCCCGAACGTGGACTTCTATTCAGGGATCATCCTCGAGGCGATGGGTTTCCCGACGTCGATGTTCACCCCGATTTTCGCACTGTCGCGCACCGTTGGCTGGGTCAGTCAGTGGAAAGAGATGATCGCAGATCCACAGAACAAAATCGGCCGCCCGCGCCAGCTCTATCTGGGCGAAACCAGTCGCGATTACGTGGACATCGAAAAACGCTGATTTCGATTCCCAACAAACCAAACAGCCCCGGACCAGAATCCGGGGCTGATTTGTTAGAACAGCGTCAACTGGTCCCCGGCTTGGGGCGGGATATCGAACAAATCGCACCGCAGCTTCGGGGTGCGCGTTGCAAGGCCTAGCCGCTTTACAGCCAGTGAAAACCGTTTAGCCACCATCTCGGCATATTCGCCCTCACCGCGCATTCGGTGGCCCCAACGCGGATCATAGTCCCGGCCCCCGTGCATTTGCCGAAGCTTGGACATGACTTTTTCGGCGCGCGTTGGCTCTTGCTCTTGCAGCCAGGTTTGCCAAAGTTCCGAAACTTCGCGCGGCAACCGCAGCATAATCCAGCTTGCTGCATCCGCCCCGGCATCCCTGCCCGCCTCTAACAGGCTTTCCATCTCATGATCTGTCAAACCGGGAATTGAAGGAGAGGTCATGACCCGCACCGGAACCCCCGCTTCGGTCAGCCTGCGAATGATTTTCAGGCGCCGATTTGGCGCGGGTGCCCGTGGCTCCATTCGGCGCGATAAATCCGCATCTAACGTGGTCAGAGATATCCCGACCCGAACCAAACCCTGTTCCGCCATCTGTGCGAGCAGATCGAGATCACGTTCGATCAATGCCCCCTTGGTCACAATCGCAACCGGATGGCGAAACTCTGTAAGCACCGACAAACAAGACCTTGTGATTCCATGGTTTTTTTCAACTGGCTGATAAGGGTCGGTATTGGGTCCAATCGCAATCGGCGCAACACTGTAACCTTTCGCAGAAAGCTCTTTGCGAAGAAGCTCGGCCGCATTGGGTCGGGCAATCAAGCGCGTCTCAAAATCCAGCCCCGGCGACAGACCCAGATAGGCGTGGCTGGGCCGTGCAAAGCAATAGATGCAGCCGTGCTCGCACCCCCGGTAGGGGTTGATCGAACGATCAAATGGCAAGTCGGGGGAGCGGTTATAAGTGATTATGCTGCGTGCCGTCTCGTGCCTGACTTCAGTCCGCAACGGAGGAAGATCGTCATCATACCCCCAGCCGTCATCGCAGGGGATTGTGTCAAACCGTTCGAATCTGCCTGCCGTATTTTCCGTGGCTGCTCGCCCCTTGGCAATGGCCGAAGGAAGGTTTGTTCTACTTTTGTTCATGCCATTTGGTATATGGAATATCGACCGGTCCGGCAAGCGGCACATTTACCTTTCTGAGGCATCATCAGAGCCCCAATCAGCCCCTGGACATTTGGTGCATTTGAACGAATTGCAGGATGTTCATGTGTAAAATGACGTCGAGATAACGACAAATTTGGCCTATAGGTCGGTCTCGGAACTGCCAAGGTCGCAATCGTCACAGTAGTATTACGGCGAAATGGCCAAAACGGAAAAAATGCCACCACGGGCGCAAGGCCCGAACAGCTCAGGGAAACGCCCCATGTCCGATGAAGAAGACATCGTCCTGTCCGAACTGAACGACGACGAACTGGTCGAACAGATGTTCGATGACCTTTACGACGGTCTGAAAGAAGAAATCGAAGAAGGTGTGAACATCCTGCTGGAGCGCGGATGGACACCTTATGACATCCTGACCAAGGCACTGGTCGGCGGCATGACGGTTGTGGGCCACGACTTCCGTGACGGCATTCTGTTCGTACCCGAGGTCTTGCTGGCCGCAAACGCAATGAAGGGCGGCATGTTTATCCTCAAGCCGCTGCTGGCCGAAACCGGCGCACCGCGCGTTGGTAAAATGGTGATCGGCACTGTTAAAGGCGACATTCACGACATTGGCAAAAACCTGGTGTCAATGATGATGGAAGGAGCCGGATTCGAGGTTGTTGATATCGGCATCAACAACCCCGTCGAAAACTATCTGGAAGCGCTTGATACCGAACAGCCCGATATTCTGGGCATGTCGGCCCTGCTGACGACGACCATGCCATATATGAAAGTCGTGATCGACACACTGATCGAACAGGGTCGGCGCGATGACTATATCGTTCTGGTTGGCGGCGCGCCCCTGAACGAAGAGTTCGGCAAGGCGATCGGTGCTGATGCCTATTGCCGTGACGCGGCCGTAGCTGTTGAGACGGCAAAGGATTTTGTTTCGCGCAAGCACAATCAGCTGGCGGGTTGATCGACATCTAAACCATTTCAGGGCCGTCCGGTTTTCGGGCGGCCTTTTTCATTTATTCACCCTACCCTGATCCGAAGCCGACATTATGTGTCGAATACGGGCTTGCCAGCCACCGAATAAGCCGATTTTCTAGATAACGAGAAAGAGGCGCGAAATGACTCAGGACCAACTTCCCGACGATGCCAGCCTGACAACGCAGGGCTATTCAGACCATCACGGCGCAGGGCGAATTCTGTTATTGGCCTGCGGTGCGCTGGCGCGGGAAATCCTGGACCTAAAGCGTCGTAATGGCTGGGATCATATGGAACTGACCTGCCTGCCCGCCATCTTGCACGTCCACCCGGAACGGATCACGCAGGCGGTGGAAGAGGCCGTTGCCAAACACCGCGACCAATACGATAAAGTTTATGTCGTCTACGCAGATTGCGGCACCGGTGGCCTGTTGCAGAAAGCCTGCGGGGAGATGGGCGTGGAGATGATTAAAGGGCCCCACTGCTATTCTTTCTTCGAGGGGAACCAGGTCTTTGAAAATCGCGGCGAGGATGAAACTACAGCGTTCTACCTAACAGATTTTCTGGCACGTCAATTCGATGCCTTCGTCTGGAAGCCGCTGGGGCTGGATCGCCACCCCGAGCTTAGGGAAATGTATTTCGGCAACTACACGAAACTGGTTTATCAGGCACAGACTGATGATGCGGTTCTGACCGAACGCGCCAAGGAGTGCGCAGACCGAATGGGCCTGGCTTTCGAGCGCCGATTTACCGGCTATGGTGATCTGCAATCCACGCTGAGCGACTGGGCCAGCCGCCCGCTTTAGGCGGCCTCTATCGCGACCTCGCGGATACGGTCGATCATCGCCCTCAAACCGTTAGATCGTTGCGCGGAAAGATGATCGTTTAACCCCAGCCGCGCCAGTTCGCCTCCTGCGTCAACCTGCGGGACTTCTTGAACCGGCAGGCCGTTATATAGGGATCGCAGAACCGCAATCAGCCCCCTCACGATCAGAGCATCACTGTCGCCGTCAAAATGAAAGATCCCTCCCTCGACACTGGGATGCAGCCAGACCTGGCTGGCGCAACCATGGACTTTGGTTGCCTGCACCTTCAACGCATCATCCAATGGCGCCATCGCTTTCCCCTGCTCGATGACATGGCGGTACCGGTCTTCCCAGTCCTCCAGGAATTCGAAATCTTCGACGATTTCTTCAAAAGCAGGTGTCGCCATCTCGGGGCTGTCCTCTCATTGGGTTCACATTTTTGAACTATGATCCTGACCAGCATCTGTCCAGCCCCCCACGTGGCTTTTCAAACCCGGAAAAGTGCGATAACTCATTGCCATATAGACTGCTCTGGGTGTTGTGACGATGAAGAAATCACTGTCTGTTCTTTTGGCTGCTGCCTTGACCCTGTCGGCTTGCAGCGCTTGGCGTGATTCTCGGGTCAACCCGACAAACTGGTTTGGGTCCAGTACTCCGGCACCCTCTGAAGTCTCGGTGAACGATGCAAATGCACTGGTTCCCCAGACAGACGATGGTGTTGGCCTGTTTTCCAAGAAGCCACCCGAGGATAAGAGCTTCCCGATCGCCAAGATCGAAGAATTGCGGATCGATCCAATTCCGAATGGAGCTATCGTTTACACGACTGGGATTGCTGCAAGGCAGGGTGCATATAATGCGCGGCTTGTTCGTGTTGAAAGCGAAGAGAATGCAAAAAACGGCATTCTCGAATTCACGTTCCGTGTCGACTACCCGTCATATGCGACAAGCCAGGGGACCGAACGGTCCCGAAGGGTATCCAATGCAATCAATATCAGCCGAGACGAGCTTGCAAACATTCGGCTGGTCCGTGTCAAAGGGGAACAAAATGCCCTGGAATCCCGCCGCAGATAATTCCTGCTAAAGCTCTACGACCGTGACGGTCTGCCCTTTAGCTGCCAGGGCGATTTTGCCATCGCACAGTTTCAGGGCATCTTCGCCGAATACCTCGAACCGCCAACCGGACATTGCAGGTAATTCCCGTTCACCGGCTGCGATCTGATCCAGTTCGGAACTGGTAGCAATCAGTTTGGCGGCCACGCCCGAGCTTTCCGTTTTTGATTTCAGCAGCACCCGCAATAGGTCGGCAAGCGCAGGATTTACCTTCAACTTGTCACGGCTGGTATCAATCTTGGGCAATTTTTCTGGTGGGCAATTAACACCCTTTTTGACGGCGGCCAGAATCCCATCCGCAATGACCCCTTTGCGGGCCTCGCGCAGCAGCAGGCGCGATCCACCCAAATCTGAGAAAGATTTCGGCTTGGTCGATGCCAGTTCGATCAGCGCGTCATCTTTGAACACACGGCTGCGCGGTACGTTGTTTTCCTGCGCATAGGCTTCGCGGAACTCGGCCAACTCGCGAACAACGGCCAGAAACTTGGCCGAGTTCGTCCGGGTTTTGATACGCTTCCACGCGTTTTCGGGCTGGATCTCATAGGTGCCGGATTGCGTCAGCGTGCGCAGCTCTTCCGCGACCCAATGGCTGCGCTTGGTTTTCGTCAGCTCGGCCGCCAGATATTCATAGATTTTCCGCAGATGCGTTACATCCGCCAGCGCATAGGTCTTTTGCGCCTCGGACAGCGGGCGGCGTGACCAGTCGGTGAATCGAGAGGTCTTGTCCACGCCTTCCTTACAAATCTTGCGCACCAGGGTTTCATAACCAACCTGCTCGCCGAATCCGCAGACCATGGCGGCGACCTGAGTGTCGAACAGAGGATTGGGGAACACACCCGCCTCAACCCAGAAAATCTCAAGATCCTGACGGGCTGCGTGAAAAACTTTGACCACGCTTTCATCGGCGAAGAGCTCGTACAAAGGCTCCAGAGTCATCCCTTCGGCCAACGGGTCGACCAAAACGGCGCTGTCTTCGTCGGGCGACGGGACCGCCAGTTGAAGCAGGCAAAGTTTTGAATAGTAGGTCCGTTCGCGCAGGAACTCGGTATCTACGGTTACGTAATCAAAGGCCGCAGCCGCTTTGCAGAAATCGGCCAGCTCTTGCGTCGTCGTGAGGGTTTTCATTCGTGGTGCTATTCTTGCTTTTGTTTTTAATCACCCGTCAGTCCTACACGTTTCCGGGCCGTCGGGCGAACCATAGGCCGAATGGCAACCGCGTGTAAATCACCCCGCGGGATTCACGGCAAAAGCACCGGCGTGCGGTCATTTCCGGCAAAGCGGCGCAATACGGCCGGATAAAGCCTGTGTTCGTAGGTCAGAACGCGCGCCGCCAAAGTCTCAGGAGTGTCTCCAGCCTCAATATTCAGGCGGGCTTGCCCCAAGATTGGGCCATCGTCCAGCGCTGCGGTCACCTCGTGAACCGAGCATCCATGCTCGATATCACCTGCTGCAATCGCACGGGCATGGGTGTTCAGACCCTTGTATTTTGGCAACAGTGACGGGTGGATGTTCAGCATCCGACCCTGAAAACGCAAGACGAAATCACCGGTCAGCACCCGCATGAAACCGGCCAGGCAGACGATATCGGGCTGTGCCTCCTCTAGCGGTTTCAGCAGCTCGGCTTCGAAAGCCGCGCGGTCGCCTTTAAAGGGACGGTGATCTACGGCAGCGGTCGCGATTCCCCGATCAGCGGCCTTTTTCAGCCCGCCTGCCCCGGCATCGTTCGACAACACCAGACAGGGCCGCGCCGGATGGTCGCCGGTCATGCTGTCGACCAGAGAGACCATGTTCGACCCCCCGCCCGAGAGCAGAATGGCGACGCGCTTATGGCTCACAGCAATTTGCCCGAATAGGCCACTCCTGCGGTGTCGGTCACGGTGCCAATCCGCGAAACCGTCTCACCAGCTTGGGCCAGCAGTGCCGACAGGTCGTCGGCCTGCTCTGCGCCGCAAACCACGATCATGCCGATGCCGCAGTTGAAAGTCTTGAGCATCTCGGATTCAGCAATACCGCCGGTTTCTGCCATCCAGCGGAATACGGGTGGCAAATCCCAGGAGTTCAAGTCGATCTGGGCACCCAGCCCCTCGGGCAGCACCCGTGGCAGGTTTTCGGTCAGGCCACCGCCGGTGATATGGGCGAGCGCATGCACCCCGCCTATCCGGATCGCCTGTAGCGCAGGTTTCACGTAAAGGCGCGTCGGGGTCAGCAGTGCCTCGCCCAGCGATCCATCCCCAAAGGGCGATGCCGCATCCCAACCCAGGCCCGAGATCTCGACCAGCTTGCGCACTAGCGAATAGCCATTGGAATGCACCCCGTTTGAGGCCAGCCCAAGCAACACGTCACCCTGTTGAACATCTGCAGGAAGGTGTGCGCCGCGCTCCATCGCACCGACCGAAAACCCGGCCAAATCGAAATCACCATCGGGATACATGCCCGGCATCTCGGCAGTTTCGCCACCGATCAATGCGCAATCCGATTGAACGCAGCCTTCGGCAATGCCCTCAATAATCCGTGCGGCGGTCTCGGTATCCAGTTTGCCTGTTGCGAAATAGTCGAGGAAGAAAAGTGGCTCGGCACCCTGACAGATCAGATCGTTGACGCACATGGCCACAAGATCGATACCGACGCCATCGACCAGGCCTGTATCAATCGCGATCCGCAACTTGGTGCCTACACCGTCGGTGGCGCCGACAAGAATCGGATCCCGATAACCTGCATCCTTCAGGTCGAACAATGCGCCGAACCCGCCCAGCCCGCTCATCACACCGGATCTGTTGGTCCGCTTGGCAGCAGGTTTTATCCGGTCGACCAGAGCATTCCCCGCATCAATATCAACGCCCGCATCCGCGTAGGTGATTCCGTTTTTGCCTGCTGTCATGGCCAACCTCTTTTGAATGGTTCCCGCGCGGGTTAGTCGATTGTTGGAGATGTTGCAACGGTCAGGCTTGACGCGGGCGTTCACCATGATAGGCAAAGCGCCTAGGCGGGCCTGTAGCTCAATTGGTTAGAGCAGAGCGCTCATAACGCTTTGGTTGGGGGTTCGAGTCCCTCCGGGCCTACCAAAATCCGCAAATTTTCCTTTAGAAACAACGATCGATCAGCCCGAAAATAGAGAGAGATGCTCCACGACCTAACAATAGGTTGCGAGGCAAGTGCCCCACGGTTTCAGGACATATCTTCGATTCCCGCCCGGGATATCCCGGTAACTTTTCAGGCGCTTGAATCAGTTTATCGGTCACTGAACATCCGACAATCCAAGATGAACTCACACCAGATTTGGCAGAGCAGAGGTCCGGTGCACGATGCTCTAGCGACCGATGATAATATCGGCACACAGACCGCCCAGATGTTCGCTTTTGCCCAATCGAAGCACGCCGCCATGGGCTCGGGCGACATCTGCCACAATGGCCAACCCCAGACCAACACCGCTGCCCCGATTCTGGTTGCGCGCAGGATCCAATCGCGAGAAAGGTTTGACCGCTTCGGTGCGCTGCTCGGGCGGAATACCCGGACCATCATCTTCGACGCGGATACGCAGCGATTTGGAGGAGACCGACAGGCTGATCTCAGCGCGATTTCCGTACCTGACCGCATTCCCGATCAAGTTCTCTACCGCGCGACGAATAGCCGTCGGGCGCAACATCGCGGTTCCTGCGCCATCAACCTTTACCAATTCGACCTTATGCCCTGCCCTGCACGCATCCTTGACGATCTGCCGAAGGAACCTCTCAGGGTCTACGGATTCCGGCGCCACCTCTGCCGCTCCTTTGGAAAAGTCCAAAAACGCGTCCAGCAATAGCTGCATTTCATCCACGTCCTGTTGCAATGGCGCTGCCTCACCTTCGGGCAACAAAGACAGCCCAAGCTTGAGACGCGTCAAAGGCGTTCGCAAATCGTGGCTGACACCGGACAGCATCATGGTGCGCTGCTCCATCTGACGCTCAATCCGGGCGCGCATATCCAGAAATGCACTGCCAGCGGCCCGCACCTCGATCGCGCCGCCTGGCGAATAAGGAACAACCCGCCCGCGTCCGAACGCCTGTGCAGCCTCGGCCAGACGGGTGATCGGTCGTAGCTGGTTGCGCATGTACAAAAACGAAATGGTTGTCATGATGATCGCAAAGAACAAGACGGTCACAATCAACTGATGCGGCGCGGTTGGGGACAATCGCCGACGGTCGAAAGTTAGCTGCAATACACCCAAATCCGTCTGCAGATACAATCGAGCCTCCTGCCCGCTTGGCAAGGCGACCGCTACAAGATCGGGAAGCAAAGCGCGCAACTCGGATTCGACTTGAGGTGCAATGAAATCATACCAGCGGCGATTCCCGATGACTGGCGTTTCGTTTATCCCGAGAAACCGCAGTTTCATATCAAGCGCGGCCAGATCGGGCCGAAGTTCGGCCACCGCCTGATGCTGCGTTTCAGAATGTTCTATCACATCCGTAACCAGCGTAACCTCACGCGATGCGGCACGAGTCATTTGCGCGGTGACATCTTCCAGGTGCTTTTGCAAAAAGGCGACACTGATCACCAGCAGCATCACCACCACCGGCAAAATGAGAATCAAAGCCGCCCGTGCGTACAGGCTGCGCGGCATATAAAGTTTGAGCCATTGCGTCGTCATGGGTTAAACCTAACGGGCTGTTCAGACGAGAGAAAGAGTGCAGAATGCAAGCACCGGACGATTTCAATCCAATGCCAGGTCGAGATGACGAGTTACAACCGGGCCTAAGGCGGATTCTCGCCCCCAACCCGTCTCCGATGACATATCGCGGCACCAATACATACTTGCTTGGCCAAACCGATCTTGCGGTGATTGACCCCGGCCCTGCCAATGCGGACCATCTGGATGCAATCCTGAACGCGGTTAAACCCGGACAACGGATCAGCCACATCATTGTCACACATTCTCATCTGGACCACTCTCCGCTGGCTGCACCGCTGGCCGAACGAACGCAAGCAAAGATCATTGCTTTCGGAGGCCCTGAAGCAGGCCGCAGTGAGGTGATGTCCGAATTGGCCAATCAGGGGCTCGCAGGCGGAGGTGAAGGGATCGACACGGCGTTCCGCCCGCATATCGAAGTCGAAGATGGTGATGTAATCGCCGCCGAAGGGTGGCAGTTGAATGTGATCCATACGCCTGGTCATCTTGGTAACCATATTGCGCTGGGTTGGGGGGATGTCTGCTTTACCGCCGATCATGTGATGGGTTGGGCCAGTTCATTGGTGTCACCACCTGATGGTGATCTGACCGATTTCATGGCGGCTTGCGAAAAGCTAGGACAACATAACTGGTCCGTATTCCACGCAGGGCATGGCGCACCGATTAACGACCCTGCCAAAAGGCTCGATTGGTTGATCACCCACCGGCGCGCCCGGGAAAAACAGATTCTGTCCGCATTGGAAACCAGGCCAGGAACCGCCCGGGAATTGGCCGAGCGAATCTATACCGAAACCCCCGCTGCCCTGTTGCCCGCTGCCGAACGGAATGTATTCGCCCATCTCGTTGATCTTACATGCCGATTTCTGATTGCACCGCAGTCAAAATTATCCGTCGGCGCGATCTTCGCCAGAACCCCATAGATGCCGAGGTAATTTTTTTTCCAAAACCGCGCTTCCCCTCTGGACGGCGAAATTTCGGGTTGCTATATGGCGCGAACCGTTCCGGCGTAGCTCAGCGGTAGAGCAGTTGACTGTTAATCAATTGGTCGTAGGTTCGATCCCTACCGCCGGAGCCAATTTCCCCAAAACACACCGCAAATTATCATGGATGCCCGCCTTCGCTGTGTGCATGTTTTTTCGACGAAAAAACTCACACCCCCCTCTGGACGCCGAAGAGTCGGGTTGCTATACGGCGCGAACCGTTCCGGCGTAGCTCAGCGGTAGAGCAGTTGACTGTTAATCAATTGGTCGTAGGTTCGATCCCTACCGCCGGAGCCAATCTTCCAAAATCTTTACGACTATAGAAACACCCTGCTTCAGGCCGTTCGCCATAACTCAGGGCAGATGATAAACGGTTTCAAAGGTTCATCTTCTAATTTTTCCATTCCCTTCAACCCAAAGTTGAGGGATAAGTTCCCAATTACATTTGCATTGAAGGACTTAGTCTGGGCCCAAGTTATTAGCAGGCTCAGGTGAACTTGAGATAAATTGAAAGAAGATTTTATGCCGGTCACGCTTGTCCCAAAGCCAAACCAGGCAGATCAGAAACGCCACTGGCAAGTCGCGAAACGGACATACGAGCATAAGGAAGTATCATGAAGCAGGTGAACTGTTTGATCATAGGTGCTGGCTTTGGCGGCATTGGTATGGGCTACCAGCTCAGACAAGCGGGAATCGACAGTTTCGCAATACTCGACAAGGCCACTGATTTTGGGGGCACTTGGCAGCATAACACCTATCCCGGTGCGGAATGCGATGTGCCCTCGCATTTGTATTCTTACTCTTTCAGCAAAACGCCGGACTGGAGCCGAAAATGGTCGGGACAGAAAGAGATTCTGGATTACATCCGGGATTGTGCGGAAACATTCGGAGTGATCGCGCATTTACGCCTTGGCTGCGCCGTCACTTCAGCAAGCTTCGATCCGACAAGTGAAATGTGGACTGTAACGACCAAGGGCAATGGAGATGAAACCTATCTCTGCCGCCACGTGGTTTGCTCGGTTGGTCAGTTGCACTTTCCCAACCGTATTGGGATACCGGGGATGAAGCTCTTCGGGGGAACCATATTCCATTCTGCCGAATGGCGCCATGATATCGACCTGAAGGACAAATCGGTTGCTGTGATTGGAAATGCAGCCAGCGCGCTGCAGTTCATCCCAGAGATCGCCAAACAGGCAGACATTCTGACAGTTTATCAACGCACGGCAAATTGGGTCATGCCCAAAGGCAACAAGACCTATGGCGAGAGCTTCAAGTCGCTGATGCGTTCGATGCCCTTCCTTCAAAAACTTTATCGCTTCCGCCTTTGGGCCGAGAATGAATTCAAGATCTTTCCAGTCATGAAAGGATCGAAACTGCACGAGATGCTGATGCAGAACATACTGAACCGGCATCTGGAAAAGACGATATCGGACCCAAAACTGCGCGAGGCGCTTCGGCCCAAATACCCGCCCGGCGCGCGTCGCCTTTTGGTCTCGGACAGCTACTATCAGACCCTGAACCAGGACAAGGTTGAGTTGGTGACGGACGGAATCGACTGTTTCACCAAAGATGGGATCAAGACCACAGACGGTACCGAACGCAACCATGATGTGGTCATTCTTGGCACCGGGTTCCAATCCAACCCCTTCCTGCAAGCTATTGATATCAAGGGACGTGATGGTATCTTGTTGCGCGATGTTTGGGATAAGGGTGGTGCGCGGGCCTATCTTGGTATTTCGGTTCCCAAATTCCCCAATCTGCACATTATTTACGGACCAAACACAAACCTTGGCCACACGACGGTACTGGCCATGATCGAAGCGCAAATCGGTTTTGTCATCCAACTTATCAAGGCGGCCGATCACGGCACGATCGAAGTAAAACCTGAGGCGGCATTGCGTTTCGATGACGAGATGCAACAGCGTCTTGCCAAAAGTCAGTGGGCGCGGATCAAGCGCAGCTATTACAAAGATGGCGAGCGGATAACCACCAACTGGCCAGGCAGTTCGTTCGAGTATTTCAGGCGCACGAGGAAACCCAAACTGGCAGATTTCAGGCGTGGAACTTCAGAAGGCTGAGGGGCTATAGATCTACGTTCGCCGCGAAGTCAGAAAACCCGGCAAACCATCTCGCTTGTGTCTGCCAGACCAGTGATCTTGCGCTAGGTACTCAGCAGACCTTTGAAGTCTTCCCGCAGGTTGCGTTTCAGGATCTTGCCAGTCGCGTTCAGTGGCAGCGCGTCCACAAAGACTACCCTGTCCGGGATCTGCCACTTGGCGATCTTACCACCAAAAAACGCCAGCAATTCTTCTTCGCTTGGGTTTGCCCCCTCGGCTTTCACCGCCACAAGAACGGGCCGTTCGTCCCATTTCGGATGCGGCACACCTACAACGGCTGCGCCTGCCAGCTTTGGATGTGCCACCGCGATATTTTCGAGCTCGACCGAACTGATCCATTCACCGCCGGATTTGATGATGTCCTTTGAGCGATCTCGGATCGTCATATACCCGTCTGGGTCCAATGTCGCCACGTCGCCAGTGGCAAACCAACCGTCTTGCAGCAGACCCTGATCCTGCATCATGAAATAGCTGTCCAATACCCAGTATCCGCGCACCATCAGGTCTCCCTGTGTTTCACCGTCGCGCGGAAGCTCATTGCCGAGATCATCAACGATTTTCAATTCGACCCCATAACAAGGACGGCCCTGACTTTCCCGAAGCCCATACTGCTCTTCTTTGGGCAGTTTTCCATGTTTCGCCAAGGGCTGGTTCGCGGTTCCCAGCGGGCTCATCTCGCTCATCCCCCAGGCGTGGACTGTATCAACACCGTAGGTTTCGCGGAACGTCTCGATCATCGACGGCGGACATGCGGCCCCACCAATAACTGTGCGCTCAAGACTGGACAGTTGACTGCCCGACTTCTTGGCAGAGGCCAGCAGACCCTGCCAGATCGTCGGCACACCCATGGCCAGTGTCACCCCATAGTTGTCAATCAAATTGACCAATGCCTCGCCATGCAAATCTGGTCCCGGTAATACCATCCGAGACCCCGACATCGCGCAAGCGTACGGCGATCCCCAAGCGTTCACATGGAACATCGGTACAACTGGCAGTACCACATCCATCGCCGAAAACCCGATCACGTCACGCGTGTTGGACCCAAAACTGTGCAAAACTGTCGAGCGATGGGAATAGAGCACCCCTTTGGGGTTGCCAGTTGTGCCCGAGGTGTAACAAAGGCTTGAGGCTGTGTTTTCGTCCAGTCTGGGCCATTGAAAGCCGGAATCACCGGTTTCGATCAGCTCATCATAGAACTGCACCCCTGGAACCTGCGCGATTGCGTCATCATTCCGCGGACCCATTAACACGAAATGCTGCACCTCTGTCAGGTAGTCCTTCAAAGCGGCGACAAGCGGGATGAATGTGGCGTCGAAAAACAGAACCCGGTCCTGCGCATGATTGATGATATAGGTCAGCTGCTCTGGAAACAGCCTGGGGTTTACGGTGTGGCACACGAATCCAGCACCCGAAGTGCCATAGTAAATTTCCAGATGGCGGCGGTTGTTCCATGCCAATGTCGCTATCCGAGCGTGCGGTTCCAGCCCAAGACCTAACAGTGCAGAACCCAATTTTCGCGCGTTTTCGGCGACTTGCGACCAGTTTGTTTCAGTTAAACTGCCGTCAGTTTCGACAGAATAAATCTCGGTTTGGCCATGATAGCGATCGGCATGCTCGATCAGTGACGAGATCAGCAACGGTTGCGTCATCATTTGTCCCAGCATGGACATCCTCCCTGTGTCGGGGCCGCTTTTTGCAGCACCTTCTTGTTTGCCACGCATCTTTGACTGTTGGCGCGGTCAAAAGAAATCCTGCCAAGCATTTAATTGTCTGACAATAGAAGAATGCGTCATGCAAGGGCTGCAAAGCTGGCTTTTATTCGGTTTCCCGGTGCAACATGGCATAGGCAACAAGGGCGGCCGTTGACCCGTCTTTGGTCTCGGTACCTTCTGCACCGTCCACGATTGGCCCCAGTGAAGTCGCCAGTTCCTTGCCCAGTTCAACGCCCCACTGGTCAAAAGAGTTGATCCCCAACAGGACCCCTTCGACGAATACGCGATGCTCGTACAGGGCGATGATCTGCCCCAGAACAAAAGGCGTTAGCTTGGGGTACATCAGCGTGGTCGAGGGACGATTGCCAGCAAACACCCGATGTCGGGCCTGACGTTCGCATTCTTCACCCGTCAACCCTTTGTCGGCCATGCGCTGCCGCGCCTCGTCCAGCGATCGGCCGCGCATCAGCGCCTCGGACTGGGCCAGACAGTTGGCCAGCAGCAGACGGTGATGGTGGGTCAGCTCGGGTTCATGTCCCTCGGCAGCGACCATGAATTCGCAAGGGATAACGTCTGTGCCCTGATGGATCAGCTGATAAAACGCATGCTGACCATTGGTACCAGGCTCACCCCAGACCACCGGACCCGAAGGAATGGTCAGCGCACTGCCGTCCACGGCAACGGATTTGCCATTCGACTCCATCTCGAGCTGCTGAAAATATGCGGGCAAGCGCAGGAGACGCTGATCGTATGGCAGCACGGCCCGGCTGGCATATCCCAGAACCTGCCGATGCCAGACACCGGTCAAAGCCAACATCACCGGCATATTCTCGGACCAATCGGCGGCGCAAAAATGCACGTCCATTGCCTGTCCACCACGCAAAAACGCGTCAAAGGCCGTCGAGCCTACGGCAATCATCACCGGCAGGCCCACAGGCCCCCAAACCGAATAACGCCCGCCGACCCAATCGGCGAAACCAAACACGCGCTGTTCGGGAATGCCAAAGGCCTGAGTCTTGTCCAAAGCGCTGGAAACCGCAGCAAACTGTCGGGCCGGCTCCCCGCCGCCATCGACCATCCAGGCGCGCGCGGTGCGGGCATTGGTCATGGTTTCAATGGTCGTGAACGTCTTGGACGCGACAATCACAAGTGTCCGCGTCGGATCCAGCTGCCGTAGAACATCGGCAATATGTGCCCCGTCTACATTCGAGACATAGTGCAGCCGCGGCCCGTCGTGATACGGAGCCAGCGCATGCGTAGCCATAACCGGTCCCAGATCAGACCCACCAATTCCGATATTCACCACATCGGTAAAGCTGCCCCCTGCCCCGGACACGGCACCCCCTCGGACCTCTTCGGCAAAGACACGCATCCGCTGCAGCGTATCCAGAACGCCAGGCATGACATCCAGACCATCCACGTCGACCGGACCGCCATCCAGATTCCGCAATGCCGTATGCAGAACCGAGCGTTCTTCGGTTTCATTGATCTTGGCACCCGCAAACATCGCGTCGCGCCTGTCGGCAAGCCCCGCCTCGTCGCATAGGCGGATCAGGGCTGCGCGAATGTCTGCGTCAATCTGCGTCTTTGAATAGTCAAACAGCATATCGCCCGTTGAGGTCGAGAAAACCTGTGCCCGATCCACGTCTTGTTCAAACAAGTCCAAAATGGAATGACCGCCATCTGACGCAAATGCCTTGAGAGTATCCAGGTTCATAACTCTACTCCGCCCAATGGACCGTCATGCCGCCCAACACAGCAGCAATCGGCGCCTCTTTGGGATGCAGGGACATGGCCCGGTCCAGCGCCTTGCGTTTGGTTTCCCCAAAAATCACCAGATGCTTAGACAATGCGCCGTCCAAGACCGGAGCCGTTAATGTAATCCGCGCCTCGGGCTGAACTTCGGGTCGGGCCACGGCCAAAGGTGGCGCATGCCCGTCCAATGCGGCGGCCAACCCGTCCATCCCCGGAAACAGCGAGGCGGTGTGCATATCTTCGCCCATACCCAGCATGAGAACCGAAAGAGGCAGCACAGGCGCAATCAAGCTTTCAATTTCGGGCAGCACCGATTCCGGATCTTTGCCATCCAGATACAGCGGCACATATTGCGCGACCGAGGCGCGATTGGTCAGCAAACGCTCTTGGATCAGCTGCGCATTTGCGCGATCGCTGTCGCTGGATACGCACCGTTCATCTGTTGGCAGAATTCGGACCCGATCCCAATCCAAATCAGCGGCACACAATCCGTCAAAGACCGGCCCGGGTGTGGTACCGCCCGGCACAGCAAAAGAGACCAGATCGTGATGCAGCAGCGCCGCCTCAAGATCTCCGGCGATAGCATTGGCCACGTCGATGGCTAGCATATCCCGGTCGGCGTATTCCTGAATTTTCATGGGTTTATCCCTTGCCAACGGCGACCGTCCCGTTTCATCAGCAGCTCGGCGTCGCCCGGCCCAGTGCTGCCGCTCTCATAAGGTTTCGGCACGTCGCCACGCGACTGCCATCCTGCGATGATCGGGTCTGTCCAGGCCCAGGCGGCCTCGACCTCATCACCGCGCATGAACAGCGTCTGATTGCCTCGGATCACATCCATCACCAGACGTTCATAGGCGTCTGGCGGGTCCTGGTTCTCGGCGCCCAGGGCCTCGGCAAAGCTCATGTCCAAGGGCACGTCGACCAAACGCATGCCGCCTTGCCCGGGCTCTTTGATCGTTACTTTCAGCGTGATGCCCTCATTTGGCTGCAGGCGGATCGACAGCGCATTCGCATGACGCCCGGCATCCGCTCCAAAGATCGAGTGCGGCGCGTCTTTGAACATCACATTGATCACCGAAGACCGGGCCACAAGGCGCTTGCCCGTGCGCAAGTAGAACGGTGTTCCCGCCCATCGCCAGTTGCTGATATGCGCCCGCAGCGCCACATAGCTTTCCGTGGTCGAGCGCGGATTTCCAACGGCTTTGCGGTAACTTGAACTTTCGCCCTCAAACTGCCCCCGCACGATATGATGCGGCTTTACCGGGTCCAGAGCGCGAATGACCTTGAGCTTTTCATCACGCACCGCATCCGGGTCGAACTTGGCCGGAGGTTCCATGGCGATCAGGCACAAAAGCTGCATCAGGTGGTTCTGCATCATGTCGCGCATCGCGCCTGCGCGCTCGTAATACTCTTCACGGCCGTTAATTCCGACGGATTCGGCTACGGTGATCTGGATATGGTCGACATACTGGCTGTTCCAAAGTGGTTCGAACAACATGTTGCCGAACCGAACAGCCATCAGGTTTTGGACGGTTTCCTTGCCCAGATAGTGGTCGATTCGATAGATTTGACTTTCCCTGAAATGCGCGGCCAGCGTGGCATTCAAAGCCCGCGCACTTTCCAGATCATGGCCAAAGGGTTTTTCAACCACGATCCTCGTCTGCGGCGTAGTCAGATCATAAGCCTCGATCCGTTCCGCCAGAGGGCCAAACAACCGCGGCCCCACCGAAAAATAGAACGCCCGAACCCGATCCGGCTGAAGTTTCTGCGCAAGCTCGGCCCAGCCATGATCCGCAACAGCATCCAATGTCACATAATCAACCCGCTGCAAAAACGCGTTCTGTGCAGCGGTGTCCTGACTGTTTCGTCCGGCATGTGACTCAAGCGAGTTGCGGACCAAATTGCGGAACTTGTCACGATCGTAATCCGTTCGGGCCGCCCCGATTACTTGCGCGCCTTCAGCCCACTGGCCAGCACAAAACCGGCGAAACAGAGCGGGCAGGATTTTACCCTGCGCCAGATCGCCGGTTCCGCCAAAAATGACCAGATCAAAGGGGTCTACAGGTATGACGCGAGAAACCATGTGTTTTCCTTACCTTGCCCTATGCTCAATGTCCAATGTTAGCGCAACCATTTTTGCGGATTTCCGCGACATCAATTCTCTGTCAGTTCACCCATGTCTCACTTTGCGAAACGGTCTGAAACCTCTAATTCAAGGTGACAACAGAAAAGAACCGGAAACCGGAATGAAAGACAACGCCCCTCAGATCGTCAATATCGGCAAGTTTCAAAACAAATTGGTGACAGCGGATGGCCAGACTCGTGCCTCGGTGGCGTTGACCAACCCCGAGACGCTCTGGTTCAATACCGGGACTCTGTGCAACATCGAATGTGTGAACTGCTATATCGAAAGCAGCCCGACCAATGATGCGTTGGTCTATATCTCGGCGGGTGAAGTGCGGGACTATCTGGACCAGATCGAAGACAGAAACTGGCCCGTGCGTGAGATTGGCTTTACCGGTGGTGAGCCGTTCATGAACCCCGACATGATCGAGATGGCACGCGCGGCGCTGGAACGCGGCTATGAGGTGTTGATCCTGACCAACGCGATGCGGCCAATGATGCGCCAGAAGATGCGCGAGGGATTGACTGAACTTCAGCGCGACTACGCTGGGAAACTGACGCTGCGGGTATCGCTCGACCATTATCGTGCCGACCTGCACGATAAGGAACGTGGCAAAGGCAGTTTTGACAAAACCGTGGAAGGTATGAAGTGGCTACTCGATGGCGGATTCCGGATGGCTGTTGCCGGCAGAACCGTATGGGGCGAGGACGATGAAAAAAGCCGTCAGGGATATGCTACGTTATTCAACCACTACGGGTTTGACATCGACGCGCATGATCCTGCGCGAACGGTCCTTTTCCCTGAAATGGACGAAACCGTCGAAGTGCCGGAAATTACCACCGCCTGCTGGGGTATCCTGGACAAATCACCCGCGACTGTGATGTGCGCCAGTGCCCGGATGGTGGTCAAACGCAAGGGCGCTGAAAAACCGGCCGTTCTGGCCTGCACGTTGCTGCCTTATGAGCCGGAGTTCGAGATGGGGCATACGCTGGCCGAGGCGGAAGCGGACGTGCACCTTAACCATCCGCATTGTGCCAAATTCTGCGTTCTGGGCGGGGCCAGCTGCTCGGGTTGATCAGTTCAGTTCCGGCGATTTCCAGAATTTTGTACCCGACGCGCCCGCTGCCACGCGCCACCCTGTCTTGGACAGTGCAAAAAAGGACCGACCGTCGGTGAATCGCACGGTTTCCGTCGTGTTTTCGTCGCCGTACATGGCACCGGTTTCGGCGGTCGCGTCATAGCCTTGAGTGATGAACTTATCCAGATCAGCAGATGTTTCGAACATGATCACAAATTTGGATTCAAAACCGCCGATGCCGATCGCGCCACCCACGCCGCCTGTTCCCATGTTCATATATGTGTGCTGGCCGGTGTCCTTTGACACCGCCACACCCCGCCCATACCCAGCCGAGACTGGAAACACCGTAACCTTGCGCGAGTCGAACACGGCATAGCCGGCACAGACCTCGTACAGCGCATGCGCTTCGTGATTTTCGGCCAGCAACTGATCCAGAATCTGCGTGGCCAATGTGTCCAGCTTGGCGCGCGTCTCTTCCGGAGTGGCCTCATTGCTTAGCAATTCGGTGGTCGAGTCGACCGTACCCTCAACAGCTTTCGCGCCTTTATCGATTGTCTCGCCAACGGTTTCGGCCCCTTGCCCGACAACGTCAGCCGCGTTTGCCGCACCTTTTTTGATCTTGTCCAAAACTCCCTCAGCGGCGACTGGCCCACCAAGCAAAACGGCGGCGACAAACAGCAACATTCTGGGCATGCGGCATTTCCTTAGCTGATCAATGGTTTGGACACGACCCTAGCCTAAGAAAATCAAATCGAACACGCCCTTTCGTTACACAGCCGATAATCTGTCAGGGCGGCTAATTCACCCGAAACTCGCCAACTTGATTGCGCCACTCGCCGGGCGCGATCATCTTACGGTGGGTGAATTTTACGGAATGTAAGGGGCCTTCGATCTCTCGCTGCCAGAAATCAATGAACTCGAACAGTTTCGGATGATCCGGCGCCAGATCGTATTCCTGCCAGATGAAGGTGTTCAGAACATGGATATAGTCGGGCATGTGGTAGAATAATTCCGCCGTTGTCAGCCCATAACCTTTAAGCATCAATTCCGTTTCGCTGCGCTCCATTTCGACCTCAATATTAATTGCAAGGTCCCCCTATTGTATCACGAAAACACCCTAATCCTTAGTTAACAATATGTTACCGTGATGTTACCGGAGTTTCTCACTTGCAAAATGGTTGCTTGCTTGCACCTTATGTGCCGGGTCTGATAAGGTGTATCCACAAGATATAGAGTCTGCATACAGAACGGGCAGTTTACGTGAGCGATACGCCAGAAGTTCCTGAAAATATGGATGAAAACCCACCAGAACGCCCCGTTTACGGTGGCCCGACGGTCTCCATCGAATCCGAAATGCGCACGTCCTATCTGGACTATGCGATGTCGGTCATTGTTAGCCGTGCGATTCCTGATCTGCGCGATGGGTTGAAACCGGTACATCGGCGCATCCTTTACGCGATGCACGAGACCGGAAACACCCATGACAAATCCTATCGCAAATCGGCCCGTCCGGTCGGCGACGTAATGGGTAAATACCACCCACATGGCGACAGCGCGATCTATGACGCGTTGGTGCGGATGGCTCAGGATTTCTCGATGTCGCTGCCGCTGCTGGACGGTCAGGGCAACTTTGGCTCGATGGACGGCGACAACCCGGCGGCCATGCGCTATACCGAAGTGCGGATGGACAAGCCCGCCGCCTCTCTGCTCGCGGATATCGAGAAAGACACCGTCGATTTTCAGGACAACTATGACGGCAAAGACAGAGAGCCGACAGTCCTGCCCGCACGGTTCCCGAACATGCTGGTCAACGGCGCTGGCGGCATTGCCGTGGGCATGGCGACCAATATCCCGCCGCACAATCTTGGTGAGGTGGTCGACGCCACCCTCGCCCTGATCGACGATCCCGATCTGACGTCCGAGCAGCTGATCGAGTATGTTCCAGGCCCCGACTTCCCGACCGGCGGCGTAATGCTGGGCCGGTCCGGCGCGCGTAAAGCCTATCTGGAAGGTCGCGGCAGCGTCATAATCCGCTCGAAGACCCGCGTCGAAGAGATCCGTAAAGACCGCTATGCCATCGTGGTTGATGAGATTCCCTATCAGGTGAACAAGGCTTCGATGATCGAAAAGATCGCCGAGGCCGTGCGTGAGAAGAGGATTGAAGGCGTCAGCCACGTTCAGGACGAATCCGACCGTAACGGCGTACGCGTGGTGGTCGAACTCAAACGTGATGCCACGCCCGAAGTTGTTTTGAACCAGCTTTTCCGTTTCTCGCCGATGCAGACCTCGTTTGGCTGCAACATGCTGGCGCTGAATGGTGGCCGGCCCGAGCAGTTGACCCTGCGCCGGTTCCTGACCTCCTTCATTGACTTCCGCGAGGACGTCGTCGCCCGTCGCACCGCCTACGACCTGCGCAAGGCCCGCGAACGCAGTCACATCCTGTGCGGTCTGGCCGTGGCTGTGTCGAACGTGGATGAGGTTGTCGCCACAATCCGGTCATCCGCTGACGCGGCGCAAGCGCGAGAAAAGCTGATGACCCGTCGCTGGCCCGCGGCTGAGATCGAAAGCTATCTGCGCCTGATCGACGACCCTCTGTCCAAGATGAACGACGACGGCACCTATAACCTGACCGAAGTTCAGGCCCGCGCGATCCTCGACCTGCGTCTGCAGAGATTGACCCAGATCGGTGTCAAAGAGGTTACAGACGAACTGGAAGAACTGGCGGGTAAGATCCAGGAATACCTGGATATTCTGTCCTCGCGAGAGCGCATCATGTCGATTATCGGGGATGAGCTGCGCAGCGTGCGTGAACAGTTTGCCGTGCCCCGTCGCACCGAGATCGTCGATTGGTCCGGCGACATGGAAGACGAGGACTTGATCGAGCGTGAGGATATGGTCGTGACCGTCACGTCGGGCGGCTACATCAAGCGTACTCCGCTGGCCGATTTCCGGGCGCAAAAACGTGGTGGCAAGGGCCTGTCGGGAATGCAGACCAAGGAAGAGGACGTCGTTACCAACCTCTTCGTGGCGAACACGCATACACAGTTGTTGTTCTTCACCACTGACGGGATGGTCTACAAACTCAAAACCTGGCGTCTGCCGCAGTCGGGGCGCACTGGTAAGGGCAAGGCAATCGTCAACATCCTGCCGATTCCGACCGGGGTTTCCATCGCGGCGATCATGCCCGTGGATGTGCCGGACGAAGAATGGGAAAACCTGCAGATCATCTTTGCCACCAGCGCAGGTGATGTGCGACGGAACCGACTGTCGGATTTCACCAATGTCCGCCGCAACGGCAAGATTGCGATGAAATTGCCCGAGGGCATCGAACTGGTGAAT
Source organism: Ruegeria sp. CDSA221 (assembly GCF_059611825.1). Lineage (NCBI taxonomy): Bacteria > Pseudomonadati > Pseudomonadota > Alphaproteobacteria > Rhodobacterales > Roseobacteraceae > Ruegeria > Ruegeria sp. CDSA221. The sequence continues at coordinate 423,414 of NZ_JBXWPK010000002.1, read as the reverse complement.
GCACGCATCTGCTCAGAAGACGAAGATGTGATGCTGGTCACCAATTCGGGCCGCGCAATCCGGTTCCGCACCACTGATGTGCGCGTGTTCAATTCACGCGAATCCACCGGTGTTCGGGGGATCAGGCTGACCAATGGCGACCGTGTCGTCTCGATGTCGGTGATCCGCCACTTTGAAGCTGATCCGGATGAACGCGCCGCCTATCTCAAGATGCGCCGCGCAGTGGCAGGCATCGCCGATGACGGTGAGACGGATGAGGATGAAGTAACCCCCGGCACCATCACGCAAGAACGCTATGCCGAGATGTCTGCGGCCGAAAACATGATCCTGACGATTACCACGGGCGGTGCAGGCAAGCTGAGCTCCAGCCACGACTACCCGGTCCGCGGACGCGGCGGCATGGGTGTTGCGGCGATGGACAAGGCAATGCGCGGCGGGGCACTTGTGGCCTCGTTCCCGGTCGATATCGAAGATCAGATCATGCTGGCCACGTCCAAAGGTCAGTCGATCCGGGTCCCGATCGAAGGCATCTCATTCCGTTCGAGGTCGGCAGGTGGTGTGAAGGTATTCAACACCGGCAAAGGCGAAGAGGTTGTCAGCGTCGCCTGGATCGCCGATCAGGGTGACGAGGAAACCGAAGAGTAACGCGGCCGTCGAGAATTGCGGATCGTGGAACCTGTTTCCGCGATCCGTTTTATGTTTGGGGCTATTGGCCGTGGTCAGCTAGGCCCTCAAACCAGTTCAGGATAAGATCCGCCCACCCGGTTGGAACACTGTGTCCGCCTTGAAAACCGATCACTGACAAGGACCTTTCCTTTTCTGCAACCGAACGGCATCCGTGATAAGTTCTTTGATCAAAGCCGTTTCCTTGGGTTAGATCGACCGTATCGCACCCCAATTTATAGGCCATTCCGTCTGCAGCTTCGACAGCACCCATATAGTTATGCGCCCGAAGGGATGAGTCTGTCCCGGCAAATGGAATGACAGAGTCTGCGTAGCCATGCATATAAAGCAAATCAAAGTCGAAACTGGCCGTGGCACAAGGGCCAGGCTGACGGCGCATCGGCGTCCCACCTATTGGCGCGAAGGTCTTAAGGCGCGGATCAACCTCAGAGCAAGCCAAATACCAGGCGAATGAACCGCCACGAGAATGTCCCGCGACTAGAATGCCATCCGGTTGGATGGAAAACCTTTGAATTGCATCTTCGACGACGACCGCGACAAACCGGAAATCATCCCGGCTGTATCGGGTAGAATCCCACACCCACCCAGTACCAGGGCCGTTTCGATATTCGATCTCCAATGCTGTTGGTGCGATCACCGCATAACCACGATTCAGAAAAGGTTGAACCAAATCAATGTTTTCTACCGTTTTTTGTCCACTTCCGTTTGAGCCATGCAAGAACACGATGGCTGGAAAAGGTCCATCCCCGATTGGGATCAGGGCGTTATAGTGTCGGTCTGAAACCTGACAAGGCATGTCGGCACCACCGCAGTCGGTCACCTGATACAATTCGGAAAAGGACGCGTTTGGCCTATTGCCACGCAACGCCAAATAACCAGCGAGTGCTGCGATGCAGATTGTAACCAGCCTGACGACCAATGCAGGTTTCTTTGCGATCAAAATTTGTACAAGGCCCTGAACTTCGCCTCGAGATAGTCCAGCAGAGGCTCCGGCCCAGGTTCCATGCCACTGGCGCGTTGGATGATGTCGCGGGGGGCGAACAGGCCACCATGGCGCTGCACGTTGTCGCGCAGCCAACCAGTGGCACCCGACGTATCGCCTATGGCCAGTTGGGCGTCCAGATCAGGCAGTGCGGACCGCAGGGCCTGATTCAAGCACCCTGCATAGACATTGCCCAACGAGTAAGTCGGGAAATACCCGAACAGACCGACGGACCAATGGACATCCTGCAAGCATCCGTTCGACGGCCTATCGACCGCATAGCCGAAATCCGCCTTGAACCGGTCGTTCCATGCACCCTCAAGGTCTCTGACCTGCAGATCGCAGCTCATCAACGCACGCTCAAGATCAAAGCGCAGCATGATGTGCAGGTTGTACTGCACCTCATCTGCCTCGGTGCGGATATATCCATTATGGACCCGGTTGACTGTGGCATAGAACGCATCGGCATCGGCGACGCCGAAATTGCCAAAAGCCTCGACCATCTGGCCAAACAGCCAGCCAGTATAGGCGCGTGATCGACCCAGTTGGTTTTCGTAAATCCGGCTCTGGCTTTCATGCACGCCCATCGACACGCCCTGCCCCAACGGGGTCAAAAGGTAGGCTGGGTCGATGCCCTGTTCATAGGCGGCGTGGCCGACCTCGTGAATGGTTGAATAGAAACAGTTGAACGGATCGGTCTCGCTGGTGCGCGTGGTGATCCGCACGTCCAACCCGCTGCCCGAGCTGAACGGGTGAACGGCCTTGTCGACCCGGCCAGTGTTCAGGTCGTAACCGAATCCGGTGGCCAGCTTCTGTGACAGGCGCATCTGGGTCGCTGAGTCAAACGTCCCAGTCAGGGCGGCCGGTCCGGGCTGATCCAGTACGGCTGCTCGCAATGCCACCAGACGCGGACGCATCTGGTCAAAGATCGCAGCGATCTGAGTGCCGGTCGTATAGGGCTCGTAATCTTCGACCATGGCGTCATAGACATCACCGCCCTGTGCCAGGGCCTGACCTTCCTGACGTTTGAGCGCCACAACCTCTTCCAGTACGGGCAAAAAGGCCGCCACATCCTCATCGGCGCGTGCCTGTGCCCATGTGCCCTGCGCGGCTGAGGTAACGCGTGCGATGGTCTTGGCCAAATCGGCGGGCACTTTCACGGTCCGCTCATAGGACCGGCGGATCTCGCGCAGTTGCGCGCGGGCGACATCGTCCTGCGGCTCGGCCTGCTCCAGCCACTCTGGCACACGCGGATCAGACCGTCGGGCATGCAAAACAGCTTCGATCGCGGCCATTTCTTCTGCGCGCTGCGGTGCTGCGCCGCGCGGCATCACTGTTTCCTGATCCCATCCCAGACGCCCGGCAATCTGACCAAGTGCCGAGGTTTCACGTTGGAAGGCCATCAGTTCATCATAGGCAGTCATCTGGGTCAGGCTCCGCGGATCGAAGTTGCGATGGGATAGGCTGTCAGGAAGCGCGCACGCAGGGTCAGAGTCCACACGATCACGGCCATGAACTGGTGGAAAATGGCGATCTGCCAGGGGGCCGCGTAGATCACGGTCATGATCCCAACAACCACCTGCAGCGACAAGGCTGCGAACATCGTGTTGAAGGCAAAGCGCGTTTGCGGATGCGCACTGGAATTGCCACGACGCCAGACAACGATGGCAAAGATGAACAGCAGATAACCCGCGCAACGATGGATGAACTGCACAAGCCCGGGGCTTTCGAAAAAGTTCCGCCACATCGGTTCCAGTATCGCCGCGTCCGGCGGGAAAATCTGCCCGCCGATCAATGGCCAGTCGGTATAAGACCGCCCAGCGTCGATACCTGCGACAAGTGCACCGATGAGGATCTGCAGGAATGCGAAATGCATCAGGCCGGTAGACAGGGAAAACAGTTTGGCCTCTTTCGCGCGGCGGGCTTGCATCAGGTCACGCTCATCCCGGCCAAGTTCGAACATATACCAGGCGAGGAAACCCAAGATCACAAAGGCCAGACCCAGATGGATCGCCAGGCGATAGCTGGCAACGGCGATCATCCCCTCGCCCTGCGTCACGCCTGACGCAACCATCCACCAGCCAACCGCTCCCTGAATCCCACCCAAAGCACCGGGGATCATCAGCTTGCCGGTCCAGCCTGTTGGTATCTTGCGGGCAATAAGGAACCCGAAAAAGCCAAGTGCCCATACCAGCCCGATCACACGGCCCAACTGCCGGTGGCCCCATTCCCACCAATAGATGGATTTGAAGTCCGCAAGCTCCATCCACTGGTTTTGGATGCGCCACTGGTCGATTTGCTTGTACTTGTCGAACTCGGCCTGCCAGTCGGTTTCGGTCATCGGCGGGACAGCCCCGGTGAGCGGGCGCCATTCGGTGATCGACAGCCCGCTATCGGTCAGGCGGGTCAGCCCACCCACCGCAATCATCACAACCACAAGCGCAAACAGGATCATCAGCCAGGCCCGGATAGCCTTACGCGCACCACCGCGGCCCCGGTCAATCATACCAGGTTGAACCGCTTGTTGTTTTTCAGAGTCTGAGACCTCTTCGAAGATGCTGCGCTTGCCGCTCATGCGTTCCTCATGTGTCTTGAATTTCGTTGCAAGCTAGGACCACCATGGGACGAGGTCCAGCCTTACCCTTTGTCTTTCCAACGGACCATCTGACGCATGACCCCGTGCAACATCTGCACATCCGCCCGCGTCATCCGCATCCGTGACCACAGATTGCGCAGATTGGTCTTCATGCTTTCGGCTTTTTCAGGCGGGTAAAAGAACCCCGCCTCTTCCAGCCGGTCTTCATAATGTTCGACCAGTTTTTCGACCTCGATGCCTGTGGCCCAGTCGCCTTTGCCCAGATCGGTTGCCTCATGCACGACGTCGCCTGTCTGGCGCATCCACTCATAGGCGGTCAGCAACACGCATTGCCCAAGGTTCAATGAGGCATATTCCGGATTGACCGGGACCGAGATGATGGCATTGGCCTTGGCGATATCCTCATTCTCAAGCCCTGCCCGTTCCGGGCCAAACAGCACGGCGACTTTTTCGCCCGCAGCGACCTTTTCGGCCGCGATCTGCATAGCGCGTTCGGGGCTGAAGACCGGCTTGGTCAACCCGCGCTGGCGGGCCGTAGTAGCAAAGACATAGGTACTGTCAGACAGCGCGCCAGCCAGATCGTCAAACAGCTGCGCCTCATCTAGTAGACGGCCCGCACCGCTGGACATCGCCACTGCCTTGGGGTTTGGCCAGCCATCACGTGGGGCCACGATCCGCATCCGGTCCAGCCCGAAATTCCACATCGCCCGCGCGGCGGCACCGATGTTTTCACCCATCTGCGGGCGCACGAGCACAAATGAGGGCTGGGATTTGTCGCTTGGCATGGTTGTCTCCGAAAACTGCGCCTGCTGTAATCGTCGCGCAAACGCAGGGCAAGCCATTGGCGGCGCCAATTCTGCCTGAAACAGGCATAAAAGTTTGCTTCCGCCCCGCAATCCGCTAAACCGCGCAAAAGACTTAAAGCTAAGGACGCGCCGATGGACACCCCCGAGCAGCCGCAGATTTACCTGATTACCCCGCCGACCATCACGTTGAGCACGTTCCCCGACCAACTGGCCCGCGTTCTGGACAGCACCGAAATCGCCTGTATCCGACTGGCTCTTGCGGGAAATGACGAGGATACGATTGCCCGTGCCGCTGATGCCTGCCGCGAGGTTGCGCATACGCGGGACGTGGCGCTGGTGATTTCCAACCACGTCCTGTTGGCGCAGCGTCTGGGTCTGGATGGGGTGCATCTGGATGATGGCGCGCGCTCGGTCCGGTATGTGCGTAAGGAATTGGGTGCCGATGCCATTGTCGGCTGCTTCTGCGGCACCTCCAGCCATGACGGCATGTCAGCTGGTGAGGCCGGGACGGATTATGTGGCCTTTGGCCCGGTTGGCACGTCCTCCTTGGGTGACGGAACCGTGGCCGAGCACGATCTGTTCCAGTGGTGGTCCGAGATGATCGAAGTGCCGGTTGTGGCAGAAGGCGGCCTGACCCCCGAATTGATCCGTGACCTCAGCCCCTGCACCGATTTCTTCGGCATCGGGGATGAGATCTGGTCACAGGATGACCCGGCCGCTGGACTGAACGACCTGATCACCGCCATGGGCTGAGCAGGATGTGAGCGTTAACCCTTGCACCCACGCCGGGGCTGCGGCATGACGTCGACATGACTCAGAACAGCGAAATTCTTTGTATCGGTTCTGTCCTGTGGGACGTGATCGGACGTTCTGCTAGCGCCATGCGGCAGGGGTCGGATGTTCCCGGCAGGATCACCCGCCTGCCCGGAGGCGTGGCAATGAACATTGCCATGACGCTGGTGCGGTTTGGCATGACGCCCACCCTGTTGACCGCCATTGGCCGCGATCCCGAAGGGGATGAGCTGGTCAATGCCTGCGCCCGGCTAGGGATGGTAACGGATCACATCTATCGCTCGCAGGACCTGCCGACCGACCGATATATGGCTGTCGAGGGCGCCAATGGGTTGATTGCCGCGATTGCGGACGCCCATTCACTTGAGGCTGCAGGGGCAAAAATTCTGAAACCCCTGATGCAAGGCCCATTAGGCACAGAGACCATGCCATTCGATGGTCCTGTTGCTTTGGATGGCAACCTGACGCTGTCGCTTTTGGAAGAAATCGCGCAAAGCCCAGCCTTCGCCGGGGCCGACCTGCGCGTGGCACCGGCCTCTCCCGGCAAGGCCGATCGCCTGCTGCCTTTCCTCAAGCATGCCCGCGCGACGCTTTATGTGAACCTCGAAGAGGCTGGCATCCTGTGCCAGCGCGAATTCGCGGATTCGGCAAGCGCCGCCAAGGGGCTGCTGGATCGCGGCGCGCTGCGCGTGCTGGTGACTGATGGCGGCAGCTCGGCAACCGTTGCCAGCGCTGAGGAAATCTTGACCCAAAAACCCCCATCCGTTCTGGTCACCCGTGTGACCGGCGCGGGTGATACATTCATGGCGGCGCATATCGCATCCGAGGCCACCGGTGCCCCAAGCGATGAGGCCCTGTCACGTGCCCTGCATGCCGCCGCAACTTACGTTTCCGGAGAAACCCCACTGTGATCAACATTCAATATTCTGCCGAGGTCCGCGCCGCCAAAGACGCAGGCCAACCTATCGTTGCGCTGGAAAGCACGATTATCACCCATGGTATGCCCTACCCGCAGAACATCGAGGTCGCGGCACAGGTTGAACAAGACATCCGAGAGGCGGGCGCGGTGCCAGCCACCATGGCGGTGATCAATGGTACGCTTCACGTCGGTCTGGAAGCCGAAGAGTTGAAAGCGCTGGGCCAAGCGCATGGGGTCGCCAAACTGTCCCGTGCCGATATGGCCGCCTGCATGGCAACCGGTGGGACCGGTGCAACAACGGTCGCCGCAACCATGATCGCCGCCCATCACGCCGGGATCGACGTTTTTGCCACCGGCGGTATTGGAGGCGTCCACCAAGGGGCTGAAACCTCATTCGATATCTCTGCTGACCTGCACGAATTGGCCCATACCCCGGTCACGGTTGTTGCCGCAGGCGCCAAAGCCATCCTCGATCTGGCCAAGACGCTTGAGGTTCTGGAAACACTGGGCGTTCCGGTCATTGCCTATGGCCAGGACGAATTTCCGGCCTTCTGGTCGGCAAAATCCCCGCTGGCAGCCCCTCTGCGCATGGACAGTGCGGAAGACATCGCGCACGCACATGCGACCAGACGTGCGCTTGGCCTGCCCGGCGGCCAACTTGTCGCCAATCCGATCCCGGGGGCCGATCAGATCCCATCCGAGGAACTGGCCCCGATTATCGCCTCGGCACAGGCGGATGCAGATGTGCATCGGATCAGCGGTAAAGGGGTCACACCCTACCTGTTGCAACGGATTTATGAGCAGACCGAAGGTCGTTCTCTGACCGCCAATATCGCATTGGTCCGCAACAATGCCCGTCTGGCAGCCGGGATCGCCCGCGCCCTGTCCGCCAAGGCGGATTGACATATTGCTATTGTACCAAGGCCAAGGACTGCTTAACTAAATTCGCAAGCCACTCAGGACCGTAATGAACACTCCTTTTGACGAAGAACCCAACCGACAGCCCGGCCTGTTCTCACGGCTGCGCGCGTCCTTTCTGACGGGCATCGTCGTTATTGCGCCGGTGTGGTTGACGATCTGGCTGATCTGGTCTGTTGTCGGCTGGATCGACAGTGCGGTTCTGCCGCTGGTTCCCCACCAATTCCAGCCTGAACAATATGTTGGCATCAACCTGCGCGGTGTAGGTGTCATCTTTTTTCTGGTGTTCACCGTCGTGGTTGGCTGGGTTGCCAAGGGCATCCTGGGCCGATCCTTTATCTCGTTCACCGAAAGCCTGGTGAACAGGATGCCGGTCATCCGGTCCATCTATTCAGGCATCAAGCAGATTTCCGAGACCGTCTTTGCCCAGACTGAACGGTCATTTGAAAAAGCCTGTCTGGTTCAATATCCGCGCCGTGGCATCTGGGCCATCGGGTTCGTCTCGACCACCGCTAAGGGAGAAGTCAACGAACGCGCAGAAGCGGGTGGCGATCTGTACAGCGTGTTCATTCCGACGACACCCAACCCGACATCGGGGTTCCTGCTGTTCTTTCCGATCGAGGACGTCATCCTTTTGGACATGTCGATCGAAGATGCCGCCAAACTAGTGATTTCGGCCGGTCTTGTTTACCCGAACGACAAAGACCCGACCCAGCCACCAGAGTGACTATCCAAACATTTCCGGCAGATTGACCGTGCTGCGTGCACCCAGATCGGCCTTGTGATCTGTCAAAAACTGATCAGCTGCATTGCGGCCAGCTTCTTTGAGCTTATGCAGGACCACAGGGTTGGGCACTGTCTTGGTCGCGACCGAGAGGTCATTCATCAACGCGTCATCGGCAATCATGTGAACCAGAACACGGCTCATTTCGCCCGTTTTCAGCTTGCCATCCTCCAGCAAGCGCTGAACGAAGCTTATGGCCCTCAGTTCCCGAAACAGCGATGAGTTAAAGCCGATCTCATTGATCCGGTTCTGGATCTGCTGCGGCGTCTTGGGGATTTCTTCCCGTTCCAGAGGGTTGATGTTCACGATCACCACGTCCTCGGGCAGATCGGAATTGAACAAGGGATACAGAGCTGGATTACCGGTATATCCGCCATCCCAGTAAGCCTCAGTCCGGCCCGATTTTGGATCGAATATCTCGACCGCCTGAAACAGGGTTGGCAAACAGGCGGAAGCAAGGATGGCCTCAGTCGACAGCTCATTCCCTGTGAACACCCGTATCTTTCCGCTGCGCACGCATGTCGCGCAGACATACAGACGCGGACCTTCGGCAGCGCATATTTCATCGAAATCAAAGCGCTCAACCACGGGCTGCAAGGGGTTACAGTAGAACGGCCCATAGGCATAAGGCGATACCAACCGCGACCAGGTGTCGCCTACAGCAAACGGCAGCGAATTTTCGATAGACTGTGCGATATGTGAGGGCTCAAACGCACGCATCCAGTTGGTCAGGTTCGTATCGACGACGGCCCCCATACGGGCCCAGAGCGCATCCAGATTGGCGCGCGCACCCTCCCGGCCGCCCCGTACCATGCCAGACTTATAGGCCGCACCGTTCAGTGCGCCTGCCGATGTTCCCGTGATCGCCGCGACTTCGATATCATCTTCCTCCAGCAGACGATCCAGCACACCCCAAGTGAACGCTCCGTGCGCGCCGCCGCCCTGCAAAGCCAGATTGATACGTTTCACTGCCCTACTCCCCAAGGCTCAGAGCGCGGTCCACCCGCCATCAACTGAAATCGTCGTGCCGGTGATCTGCGCCGCCGCATCCGAGCACAGAAAGATCGTCGTACCGCCCAGTTGTTCGACCGTAGCGAATTCTTTCGAAGGTTGCCGCTTTAGCAGGACATTCTTCACGACATCCTCACGGCTCATATCGTATTCTTTCATCGTATTGGGTATCTGCTCTTCGACCAGCGGCGTCAGCACATATCCCGGGCAAATCGCATTACAGGTAATCGGCTCTTGTGCGGTCTCGAGGGCTACGGTTTTGGTCATCCCGACAACACCGTGCTTGGCCGCGATATAGGCGGCTTTGAAAGGCGATGCCGTCAACCCATGGGCCGATGCAATATTCACCACCCGTCCCCAGCCCGCCTTGCGCATCATCGGCAACGCGGCGGCAGTGGTGTGAAAGGCCGAGTTCATGTTGATCGCAATGATCGCGTCCCATTTGTCGGTTGGAAACTGATCAATCGGCGCCACATGCTGAATGCCGGCATTGTTGACCAGGATATCGCAGGCTCCAGCCTTTTCGATCAGCGCCCGACACTCGTCACCCTTGGACATGTCCGCTTTGATATAGCGCGCGTTGGTTCCGGTTTCCTGCCCGATCTCTGCGGCCAGAGCATGATCTTCGTCGCGGTCAGTAAACGAATTCAGCACCACATCTGCCCCGGCCTTGGCCAGCTCGCGGGCGATGCCTAGCCCGATGCCCGAATTCGATCCTGTGATGATTGCTGTTTTGCCCGAAAGACTCATGGGTGCTCTCCGTCAGATTCCGTGTTGACGGCACAGTGCCATGCTGCACCTGCAAAGAAAACGGGGAAAGATTGGGCGCGCTGTATCAGCGAAAATCGCACAAAAAAAACGCCCGCACGAAGCGGGCGTTAAGTTATTGAGGCAGGTTTCATACAGGCAAGAAACCTATCGAGCAGTACGCCCTTTATAAGCAATTCCACGCCTTCGTCCAAGCTAAAAGTTTGATAATATGAAAAATCATCGGTACGGTGAATCCCAACAAAATAAGGCCAGAGCAGGATTGTTTCCAAAATGAGCCCCGATTTTCTTCGCCCCGTTCGCCCTATGATCGCGGGAATCGTTAGTGTTTTTGCCGTTGCAGCAGCCCATGCAGAATCGACCCATGGCATAGCTATGTATGGTGACCCTGCCCTTCCACCGGATTTTGTGTCGCTACCCTATGTCAATGCTGATGCACCCAAAGGCGGCAAAGTCGTATTTGGAAATACCGGCGGCTATAACAGTCTTAACCCGTTTGTGCAAAAAGGCACGTCACCCTGGCAGTTGCGATTTTGGACCCATGAAAGCCTGATGGGGCGTTCCTGGGACGAACCTTTCACTCTTTACGGGTTGTTAGCCGAATCAGTTGAGACGGCTCCAGACCGATCCTGGGTCGAATTTACCCTGCGAGAGAATGCCCGATTCTCGGATGGATCACCGGTCACTGTCGAGGATGTCATCTGGTCATATGAGACTTTGGGAACCGAAGGGCACCTGAGATATCGCGGCCTTTGGGGAAAGATCGACAGTATCGAACAAACCGGACCGCGTTCCGTTCGCATCACGTTTAACGACCCCGACCGCGAGCTTGCGCTGATCGCCGGGATGCGCCCGATCCTTCAGAAGGCACAGTGGGAGGGTAAAGACTTTGCCGACGCGCCGCTGCAAGACATCCCTCTGGGGTCTGGACCGTATGTCATCGACGGGTACGAAGCTGGACGGTATGTGAACCTGCGTCGCAATCCGGATTACTGGGGCGCTGACATTCCGTTTCGGCGCGGCACCATGAATCTGGATGAGATGCGGATCGAGTTCTACGGGGATGGCACAGTCGCATTCGAGGCCTTCAAAGCAGGCGAGCTCTCAGCCGTGCGCGAGTTTAACGCCGATAAGTGGAACAACCAGTATGACTTCCCCGCGGTACAGCGCGGCGATGTGGTGAAAACCGAAATCCCGCATCGCAAGCCTTCGGGCATGACCGGATTTGTCATGAATACGCGCAAGCCACCCTTCGATGATTGGCGCGTGCGCGAGGCTCTGACTCTGGCTTTCAATTTCGAATTCATCAACGACACCGTCACTGGAAGCGCGCAACCGCGGATAACCTCGTATTTCTCGGGCTCGGATCTGGCGATGCAGCCCGGTACTGCCACCGGTCAGGTGGCTGAGCTGCTGCAGCCATACGCCGATACACTGTTGCCCGGTACACTGGAAGGTTACGAGCTTCCGAAAGGTGACGGTTCGGAACGCAACAGGGCCAATCTGCGCAAGGCAACCAAGCTGCTGCAAGAGGCTGGCTGGACAGTTCAGGATGGCGTGTTGCGAAACGCAGATGGCGAAGCGTTCATCGTTGACATGGTCATCAGCCAGGGCAGCCTCAACGTTGTCCAGAATGTCGGAACCATCGCAGAAATCTATGCGCGTACGCTTGAACGGCTTGGCATCGAGCTTACAGTCGAAAAAATCGACGACGCACAATACACCTCTCGGATGGATGCCCATGATTTTGACATGACCCCATTTCGCCGGGCTCTTTCCCTGTCGCCGGGCAACGAACAACGCCTGTATTGGGGCAGTGAAAATGCCGACACGGCAGGAACACGTAACCTGATGGGGGTTCAGTCACTAGCAGTGGACGGTTTAATCGATACGATGCTGGCCTCTGAAAGCCACGAAGATTTCGTGTCTGCGACCCGCGCGCTGGATCGCGTTCTAACCGCTGGCCGGTATGTCATCCCGATCTGGAGCTTTGACGTCGGCCGGATTGCACATGCGCGTGAGCTGAAACAGCCGGAAACCCTGCCCATATACGGTGACGGGCCGGAATACATGCCGCAGGTCTGGTGGTACGAGGAATAGCGCCTCAAAAGAGGCGGCCCCGTCCTTTCCTAATTGCTAACTGTCCGTGCCAATCTCGTTCCAGAGGATCGCAACCGCTGCAGATGTGATGCAATAAGACCCGTTCGGCGTTTGCTGTGTGGGTCTCATACCCTTCGGCGGATTCTGGCACAGACCCGCAGTACCACGACATGCAGGTAAATGCTGTGGGCATTCCGCTATAAATTGATGCGATCCCTAGTTTCAGACAAATTTGAAAAATTTCAACAAGGGGCTTTACGTAACGGGTTCGAAAGATATAGCCTGCGACTAGTACAAATGTATCCAATTTGAATTACGCCAAACATTACCGACACATAGCTGTGTTACAACATCAGGAACAGTATTTTCGGACCAGCCTCCACTCACTCAAAACTATTTGGTCCGTAGGCCCGTCTCAGATTTCCTGTGGCGGGCCTAACTGATTTAAACTTCGCACGCTCAAGGTGCGACATTTTGCCATAGCCCTACCTGCAAACACCATTCGTACCCTGAATTCAGGGCCGAGCAGATCTGTAGCCAGACAAACAGAAAGCCCAATAGATGTTTAAGTGGAACGATCTGACGCAAGATTGGAATGAAATGTACGCCCGTGCAAAACGGCGGTTTCCCAATTTGCGCGACCGAGACATGGATGCGGTAGGGCGCGACCGTGCGCAATTCGAGGCTTATCTGGCCGAACGTCATCATCTGACGGTGAACGAGGCACATGAAGAGCTTGAGGATTTCCTGTTCACCGAAGCGCTAACCCGTGAAGTCACCAAACATCTAGGTAAGTGACGTCACCCACAGGATCATCGCGTCTTCTTCACTGACCGAAACGACATTATGCCCCATGCTGCCGTCGTAATAGGCGCTGTCACCGCGGCGCATTTCGACGGGTTCGTAGAACTCGGTATACAGGCGAACGACACCCGTCAGCACGTACAGGAATTCTTCGCCATCGTGGCGGACCCACCCGTCAAACTCATCCATCGACCGGGCACGTACACGGGCGCGATAGGGCAGCATCTGCTTTTTCGTAAGCGTCTCAGCCAGCAGTTCGTGCTCGTATGTTGTGGTTGCGTGGCTGGTGCCTTGCCCCATCCGGGTCACGGCCATACGCCCGATCACCTGCTCGCGCTGTGGCGGCGTGAACAGCTGCGGAACAGAGATTTCCAGCCCGATCGCCAGTTTCTTCAGCGCATCGTATGTAGGCGACATCTGCCCGTTTTCGATTTTGCTGAGCGTTGAACGCGCCAATCCCGCCTGATTGGCCGCTTGTTCCAAAGTCCAGTTTCGCGCCTTGCGCAATTCACGCACACGGACGCCAAGGTCCAGCGGTTCGACCTCTGTATGCTCGCCCGAGTTTCGGGCAATTCGGATCAGAGATGTCTGCTCTTTGGTTCTCATGCGCCACTCTATAGGGCCAGCCTGTCCCGCTTGCAACGCAGCAGTTGCCGCGTTAGCCAGACGCCATGCTTTCCCTGTTCGATCAAGGCCCGCCCAAGGCCTGCCCTACCCCTTTCAATCTGGCCGCGCATGTGTTGCGTCAAGCAGATCGCAATGGCGACAAGATTGCCTTGTCGGTACTTGGCGCAACGTCGGCACAGAACTGGGGCTTTGCTGCGTTGAAACGCGCGATCCTTGCAACCGGTACAGGTCTGCTGCGGGCCGGTTTGAAGCCGGGCGATCTGGTCTTGATGCGTTTGGGGAACACGGTTGATTTTCCAATAACCTATCTGGGTGCAATCGCGGTCGGCATTGTACCCGTGCCGACATCGTCACAGCTGACGCAGCCAGAAACGGCAAAGATCATCCAAGATCTGAAGCCCGCCGCCATATTGCGTGATCCCGATATCGCCAGCGCGGATCACCCGAACCAAATATCTTTGAGCCAACTGCGCGAGATGCGCGATCTACCTCTGGCCGAGTTTCGGATGGGCGACCCCGAAGACATGGCTTATGTGGTCTATACGTCTGGCACCTCGGGCAAGCCACGGGCCGTTGCACATGCCCATCGTGCAATTTGGGCGCGGCAGATGATGGTGGATGGGTGGTACGGCCTGCAGGAAACGGATCGATTGTGCCATGCAGGTGCGTTCAACTGGACCTATACGTTGGGGACAGGACTGATGGATCCCTGGACCATTGGCGCGACAGCGTTGATACCGGAGCCCGGCACCGATCTGTCGACCCTACCCGATATGCTGCGCAATCACCGTGCCACGATTTTTGCTGCAGCTCCGGGCGTGTTTCGGAAAATTTTGAACGAAGCAAACGATCTACACCTTCCCGATCTGAGGCACGGTCTTTGCGCTGGCGAAAAACTCTCACGGCATCTGCACCAGAAATGGACACGGATCACCGGGCGCGAGTTGTATGAAGCTTTTGGAATGTCCGAATGCTCGACCTTCATCTCTTCAAGCCCAGCCTATCCGGCACGTGGCGATGCACTGGGGCAACCACAACCGGGGCGGCGTGTGGCAATTCTGGGTCCAGACGGGCCGGTTCCACAGGGGAAAGAAGGGACCATCGCCATCCACCGATCAGACCCCGGCCTAATGCTGACCTATCTCAACGCGCCGGACGAAGCGCAGGCCAGGATGCAGGGCGAGTGGTTTCTGACCGGCGATCAGGGTGCAATGGCAGTTGATGGACAGATCACCTATCTTGGCCGAGACGATGATATGATGAATGCAGGCGGCTACCGGGTCTCACCGATCGAGGTCGAGGCCACATTGTCCCGATATCCCGGCATCTCGCAGGTCGGCGCGGCCGCCGTTGAGGTCAAGCAGGACAGTTTTGTCATAGTGGCCTTCTATACCGGGCCGGAAAAGCTGGACGAGGACGCCCTGCGCGCCTATGTCGAGACAAATCTGGCGCGCTATAAGCAACCGCGCGCCTTTATCCATCTGCCTCAGCTGCCAACAGGCGGCAATGGCAAACTTTTGCGCCGGGCGCTGCCGGCCTATTTCAAGGCGACCAATACATGACCCAGACCGTCAAGCTCGACATCATGTCTGACCCGATCTGCCCCTGGTGCTATATTGGCAAGACTCATCTGGACAAGGCGTTGGCCGCAACTCCGGACCATCCATTCATCATTGAATGGCACCCCTTTCAGCTGAACCCCGATATGCCGGTCGAAGGCATGGATCGGCGCGAATACTTGGAGCGCAAATTCGGCGGCAAAGACGGAGCCATCCGTGCGTATGCCCCGGTGGTCGAGCATGCCGAAAATGCAGGGTTGGGCATCGACTTTGAGGGGATGAAGCGCACCCCGAACACGCTGGATGCTCATCGGCTGATCCACTGGGCCGGGATCGAAAACAAGCAGAACGCTATAGTTGATGCCCTGTTTCAGGCCTATTTTGTACAGGGTCGCGATATCGGCGACCACGAGGTTCTGGCGGATATTGCCGACAGTCAGGGGATGGACGCCGCCGTCGTCATGAAGCTGCTGAAATCCGACGCCGACCGCACAGACATCAGCAACCGTGACGCGCATTCCCGGCAGATGGGTGTGACGTCGGTACCGACTTTTATCGTTGCCAACCAACATGCTGTCCCCGGCGCGCAACCACCGGAAATGTGGGAACGCGTGTTCGGTGAAATCATGTCTCAAATCGAGACTTCCCCTGCAAAATAGCACAGCCTCCTGTGCATTCTGATCACTGGCCGTGCCCAATCCGCTGTGATAGCGCGAACGGGTCAGGAGAGCCCCATGAGTAATCGCATGCCGCGCGGAGAATTTGTCGCTTTGATCGCAATGATGTTTGCGACAATCGCGTTTTCTATCGACTCGATGCTGCCCGCCCTGCCGCAGATCAGCGCGCAACTCAGCCCAGGTGATGCAAACAAGGCGCAGTTGATCCTGACCTCATTTGTGCTGGGCATGGGGATCGGCACCTTTTTCACCGGCCCTCTGTCGGATGCATTCGGGCGCAAGCCGGTAATTTACGTCGGCTCTGCGCTGTATATCCTGTCTGCCGCAGTCGCCTGGGCCACCTCCTCGCTTGAGATGCTGTTGATTGCGCGCATCTTTCAAGGCATCGGCAGCGCGGCCCCACGCGTGGTGGCCATGGCCATTATCCGTGACCTCTATTCCGGCCGTGAGATGGCCCGCATCGTCTCGATTGCCATGATGATCTTTACGCTGGTTCCCGCCATCGCGCCCATGATGGGTGCCGGGGTGATCGCTCTGGCCGGGTGGCGTGGCATCTTCGCTTCGTTCATGTTGTTCTCTTTGATCACCATCACGTGGATGGGCCTGCGTCTGAGCGAACCTCTGACACCCGAAAATCGCCGCCCCCTGCGCCTGCCGCTTATGATTGATGCCGCGCGGCAGATGTTTGCACACCCGACTGTGCGGGTTTCGATCATGGTGCAAACGCTTTGCCTTGGGATGCTGTTCACCATGCTGACGATGGTACAACCTGTTTATGACATCATCTACGACAGAGCCGACAGTTTCCCCTTCTGGTTTGGTTTCGTTGCTCTGATGGCTGGCTCGGCCAGTTTGTTGAACGCGACTTTGGTCATCCGATTGGGGATGCGCCGGATTGTAACCTGGACTTTGGGCGCACAGATCATCTTTACGTGTTTTGTCATGGTAATGAATGGTCTGGACCTTTCTGATGGCGCCTCATTTGCGCTTTTTGTCAGTTGGCAGACTGCCGTGTTCTTCATGGCCGGTATGACGATGGGCAACCTGAATGCCATCGCGATGGAGCCGATGGGCCATATTGCGGGCATGGCAGCGTCAGTCATAGGCGCGGTATCAACCGTTCTGGCCGCTGCAGTAGCAGCCCCCTTGGGACAGTTGTTTGACGGATCGATCCTGCCCTTGGCAATAGGTGTCCTGACTATGTGCACGATGGGGTTCGGCCTGATGCTGTATATGGGCCGGATAGAAGACAGATTGCCCGCCTGATCTGTGCAGAGCGCGTGAAACACGTTATCCTCCCCTTGTTTCGAGGGGAGATTTTCAATGAGCGACTACTACGATCTGGGCACGCATTCCTGTCCGGTAAGCACCTCTTCGCCCGATGCGCAACTGTGGTTCGACCGGGGGCTGGTCTGGACCTATGGCTATAACCACGAAGAGGCCGTCGTCTGTTTTCAGCGCGCGCTAGAGCATGACCCGAACTGCGCCATGGCCCATTGGGGCGTCGCCTATGCGGCGGGGCCGAATTACAACATGCCCTGGGACCTGCACGATGACGCAGGCAGGCAAAAGGCGCTGACGCTGGCCTATGATGCGACGCAGCTGGCCATGTCTCTTGTGGGCGAATGTACGCCGGTTGAACGAGCGTTGATCCGCGCGCTTCCCGCCCGCTATCCCCAGCGCGAAGCCATTGACGACATGCACAACTGGGATAACGATTTTGCCGATGCTATGCGCGCAGCGTTTGCATCGCAGCCCGCTCATCTGGACCTGCGCACGATCTATGTCGAAGCGCTTTTGAACCTCACTCCCTGGCAAATGTGGGATTTGACGACCGGCCAGCCCGCCGAAGGGGCCGCCACGGTCGAGGCGCAAAAAGCGCTGGAGGAGGCGATGGCTGATGATCCAGCAGCGATGTCTCATCCCGGGTTACTGCATCTTTATGTCCACCTGATGGAGATGTCTCCGACCCCGGAAAAAGCGCTGAAAGCGGGGGATGTTCTGCGGACGCTGGTTCCCGATGCGGGCCATTTGGTGCATATGCCCACCCATATCGATGTGCTGTGCGGCCATTACCAGAACGTCGTCCACTGGAACCAAAAAGCCGTTGAGGCCGACCTGAAATTTTACGAACGCGAAGGCGCGTTCAACATCTACACCGGCTACCGCCAGCACAATTATCATTTTGTCATATATGGCGCCCTATTTCTGGGACAGATGGAACCGGCTCTGCGGGCCAATCAGGGATTGTGGGACACCACACCCGAAGACATGCTGCGCATAGAAAGCCCGCCTATGGCGGATTTCTTCGAAAGTTACATGTCAATGGGCCCGCATATCCTGATCCGGTTTGGCCGTTGGGAAGAGGCAATGGCGCTTGAGCTGCCCTCGGACCCCGAACTGTACTGCACTCTCACGGCAACCACGCATTATGCCCGGGCCATTGCTTTTGCCGCCACTGGGCAGGTCAGCGAAGCCGAAGCCGAAGAGCAGTTGTTCCTCGCTGCCAAGGCCCGCGTGCCAGAAACGCGATTGCTGCACAATAACCGCGTGATCGACCTGCTGGACATTGCCCGCGAAATGCTGCGTGGCGAAATCGAGTATCGCATGGAAAACTACGATGCGGCCTACGCCCATCTGCACCGCTCGGTCGAACTGGACGACACCTTGCCCTATGACGAGCCATGGGGATGGATGCAGCCCACTCGACACGCGTTGGGTGCATTGCTGTTCGAACAAGGGCATACCGCCGAAGCCGAGGCCATATACCGCGAGGATTTGGGGTTGGGCGGTACGCTCAGCCGCGCCTCTGTCCATCCTGACAATGTCTGGAGCCTCAAGGGCCTGCATGACTGCCTGAAGGCGCGCGGTGAGACGGTTGAGATTGTGCAGATCAGACAACGGCTGGATTTGGCTCTGGCTCGTGCGGACCGGGCTGTTGGCGCGTCCTGTTTCTGTGCTCAAGCCGCCATGAGGGCCGCCGAATGAGATACGCCTTTCTGCTCGCTTTGCTCTGCAACCCGGCGCTGGCGGATCGACAATCCTTTCCGCCGGTCAACGAGGCCGAGCGGGATGTCACCCTCGTCTCGTTCCGGGCAAACCTGCTGAACATGGTAGCCGAGCGCGACATCGAAGGCGTGCTGTCTGTTGCCTGCCCGGATATTTACCTTAGCCACGGCGGCAATGGCGGCCCGGACGAGCTGCGCGAGTATCTTACTCCCGGACCGGCAACGTCAGAGCAAGATGATGATGACAGGGAAAAGGTCGTTGAAACCTTTTGGTCCGATCTGGAAAACACCCTGACACAGCCTGGCTATTTCAACGAAGACGGCGAGTTCTGGATGCCCCACCAATGGCAGCTCACCCTACCCGCTTCGCTGGATCCGGCGTTGGCCTATTTTGTGACCGCTCAGGATGTAACTCTGCGCAACGCACCAAATCGAGGCGCGGCCATACTCGACCTCATCAGCTATGAGGTCGTCATCATCCGCGACGTCTCTCCCATCGCGCAATACCAGAGGGTTCTGCTGACTGATGGGGGTCAGGGCTATATGCACAGCGATTTCCTGTGGCCTATGACTGGTTACCGGGCAGCATTGGCAAAATCCGAAACTGGTGAATGGCAGTTGTGCACCTTTGTCAGCGGTGACTAGGCTTTGGCCTTTTTCTTTTCGGCCACAAGTTTTTCCGCCAGATCGCGGGCGATGGCAAAGGCCCCCTTGATCTTGTCGCTGTCCTTCTTCCAATCGCGGCGCACGACGATTTTGTTATCCTTGACCTTGGCCAACCCGCGCTGGTTCTGGATGAACTCGACCAGCCCCTGAGGCGAGGCGAATTTGTCGTTGTGAAACTGGATCGTCGCGCCTTTGGGCCCGCCATCTAGCTTGGCAATCCCTGCCCGTTTGCACATCGCCTTGATGCGCACGACCAGCATCAGGGTGTTGACCTCTTTCGGCAGCGTGCCAAAGCGGTCGATCAATTCAGCGGCGAAGCCTTCCAATTCCACCTTAGTCGACAGCGACGACAAACGGCGATACAGGCCCAGGCGGACATCCAGATCGGGCACATAATCCTCGGGGATCAGGACCGGGACGCCAAGATTAATCTGCGGTGCCCACTGGTCATCTGCATCCGACAGGCCTTCCATCTCACCGGCCTTGATCTTGGCAATCGCCTCTTCCAGCATCGACTGGTAGAGTTCATAGCCTACATCGCGCATTTGGCCCGACTGTTCCTCGCCCAACAGGTTACCCGCCCCTCGAATATCAAGGTCCTGAGACGCCAACGTGAACCCCGCGCCCAACGTGTCGAGCGAGCCCAGAACGCGCAGGCGTTTTTCGGCCGTGGCGGTCAGGCGGGCACGCGGCTTTGTGGTCAGATAGGCATAGGCGCGGGTTTTCGACCGCCCGACCCTGCCGCGGATCTGATAGAGCTGCGCCAGCCCGAACATATCCGCCCGGTGCACAACCATCGTATTTGCAGTCGGGATATCCAGCCCGCTTTCCACAATCGTGGTGGCCAGCAAGACATCGTATTTGCCGTCGTAGAACGCATTCATCCGATCGTCGAGTTCCCCCGCCGCCATCTGCCCATGCGCCACCATATAAGTCAGCTCGGGCAGTTGCTCTTTCAGGAATTCTTCAATCTCGGGTAGGTCCGAGATGCGCGGGACGACATAGAAACTCTGCCCGCCACGGTAATGTTCACGCAGCAGGGCTTCGCGGATCGTGACCGCGTCGAACTCACTGACATAGGTGCGGATCGCCAGCCGGTCGATGGGAGGTGTGCCGATGATCGACAGGTCACGCACGCCGGTCAGGGACAGTTGCAGCGTTCGTGGAATCGGCGTCGCGGTCAGGGTCAGGACATGGATATCGCTACGCAGCTGTTTCAGACGCTCCTTGTGGCCAACACCGAAATGCTGTTCCTCGTCGATGATCAGCAGACCCAGATTGTTGAACCGAATCCCTTTTGCCAGCAAGGCATGGGTGCCGATTACAATATCCACCGTGCCGCGCGCCAACCCATCACGGGTCTGTTGCGCCTCTTTGGCCGAGATGAAGCGGGACAGCTGCCGCACCTCAAGCGGGAAGCCCCGGAAGCGATCCTTGAAGCTGGCCGCGTGCTGACGCGCCAACAGCGTTGTCGGTGCGATCACCGCCACTTGCACGCCCGACATTGCGGCAACGAAAGCGGCACGCATTGCGACCTCGGTCTTGCCAAAGCCCACGTCGCCACAAATCAGACGATCCATCGGCGCGCCGGAATGCATGTCTTCCATGACCTCACCGATTGCGCGCAGCTGATCGTCAGTTTCCTGATAGGGAAAGCGCGCACTGAACTCCTCCCACGCGTGCGGAGGCGGGTCCATGATCGGGGCCTTGCGCAAAGCCCGTTCGGCAGCGATGCGGATCAGTTTATCCGCCATCTCGCGGATGCGCTCTTTCAGCTTGGCCTTCTTGGCCTGCCACGCGCCGCCGCCCAATCGGTCCAGCAGACCCTCATCATGACCGTATCGCGACAGCAGTTCGATGTTTTCGACCGGCAGGTACAGTTTGGATTGTTCTGCGTATTCCAGCAGCAGACATTCATGGGCGGCACCGGCCGCCGTTACGACCTCCATCCCCAGATAACGCCCGATGCCATGATCCACATGGACCACCAAATCACCCGGGCTGAGGGATTGGGTTTCGGTCAGGAAATTCTCGGCCTTGCGGCGCTTTTTGGGCTGCCGGATCAGCCGGTCGCCCAACACATCCTGTTCGGCGATCACGGTCAGGTCGGGCGTTTCGAACCCGTGCTCCAGCGCCCAGACGGCCAGATGCAGCCCGCGTTTGCCGATGCGCGTACCGTCGGGCACAGGGATCGCTTCGGCAAGGCCTTCATCCTCGATCAGCCCAGTCAGACGTTCGCGGGCACCCTCGGAGTAAGACGCAATCAGAACCGGCCCCTTAGCCATTCTGTCCGTGATATGGCTGGCCAGCGCTCCGAACAAGCTGATGCTTTCCTGCTGCCGTTCGGGCGCGAAATTCCGTCCAATCCGTCCACCTGCGTCAATCACCCCGGGCCCAAGGGCCTGAGGCAATGCATTGAATTGCAGAACGCGCCTATCGCCGACAGCTTGTTCCCAAGCAGTGTCATCCAGATACAATAGGCCCGGTGGTGTCGGTTTATACACCGTGTCCATGCGCGACCGGTTCTCCAGTGCGAGCCGCCGCGTTTCGTACTGATCCGCAATGGTTTCCCAACGTGCCAAACGAGCAGGCGTGACCTGATCATCCAGCGAGATTGTGGCACCAGGCAGATAATCAAACAGCGTTTCGAGCTTTTCGTGAAAGAACGGCAACCAATGCTCGATGCCTTGATGCTTGCGGCCTGCGCTGACGGCCTCGTACAGGGGATCATCGGTGCCCGCCGCCCCAAACTCGATGCGATAATTTTGCCGAAACCGGGTGATGGCGGCGTCATCTAGAATGACCTCGGACACTGGTGCCAGCTCCACAACAGCCAGCTTTTCGGTCGTACGTTGCGACACCGGATCAAACCGACGTGCTCCATCCAGAACATCCCCGAACAGGTCCAGCCGCACCGGCCCGGATTCGCCGGGCGGGAAAATGTCGATGATACCCCCTCGAACGGCATAATCGCCAGGCTCCAACACGGTCGGGCTTTGCGTGAACCCCATGCGCACAAGGAAATTCCGCAGCGCGGTTTCATCAATGCGGTGATCGACACGGGCGGTAAACGCCGCCTCTCGCAGCACCGCACGGGCGGGCACGCGTTGGGTTGCGGCGTTCAGAGTTGTCAGCAGCACATATTGCTGCGGCATCTGGTGCACAAGTGCGGCAAGGGTGGCCACACGCGCTGCCGAGATATCGGCATTGGGCGATACCCGATCATATGGCAGACAATCCCAACCCGGGAACACAAATACCGGCATGTCAGGCGCAAAAAAGGCAAGCGCCGCGCGCATCGCCTCAAGCCGTTTGTCATCACGCGCGACATGGCACACCGGCCCGCCCGAGCGCGCCAGCTCATTCAGGACAAGCTGCGCGTCAAACCCTTCGGGGGCGCCGCCAACGATTACTTGGTTCGGACCCGACATCGCCAAGCCTTTCTGATTTTACCAACCCGGGACGCCGATGGAAAAATTCTGGTACATGCCCCAAAGCGAAGTGATCAAGATCGAAATCATACCAACTATCTGGGTATAGATCCGGCAGCGCGTGAGAATCTTGGAAATATACTCCAGACTGGGTGTTTCCCGGCGCAGTTTCCGTGCGGCTGATACATTGATCAGCACGACAAGACAAACCGGAAACAGCAACAAAAACACGGCCTGCGCAAATTCAAGCCCGTAGTAGAACCCCAAAGTCGCGAGACCCGTGAACAGAAAACAACTGAACGCTAAAATCGCGAGGCCGGATACCTCCAGGATATAAAGCAATCGGTTTCCGTTAATGCGGACAATATCCATCAAATCCTGTTCCGATTGCCCGCCTACCCGTCTTGCGCGCACAACAAGGTCAAACGGCACGCCCATGGCCCAGTGGCTGGCCGATGACCACAACACCGCAAGCCCGATCCAATACCAGAGATTCGAAAAGCTGCGCATGTCGATGAGTTCAAAAATCGAAGAGTATAAGTCCACGCGTCAGCCCTTAATTTCCGTCTTCAGGGACCTTCTTCGCAAAGACGCGTCCATCGTTACCCTTGAGACTACACGGAATTCATGCCACCCAATGCTGGAATTTACAAGGAGAGCGCGTCATGAAACCGACCATTGCCCCCTATCCTCTGGCCCGTTTTCGTCGAACACGCCAATCACAGGCGGTGCGGGCGCTGGTCCGCGAGAATACACTGACCACCGATGATCTGATCTGGCCGGTTTTCGCCCGAGACGGCGAAGGTATTGAAGAGCCTGTCCCCTCGATGCCTGGTGTCATGCGCCGCTCGGTCGATCTGATCGCACAGGCTGCGGTCGAGGCGCAGGCCCTGGGTATCCCGGCAATCTGCATCTTTCCCTACACCGACGCATCCCTAAAGACCGAAGATTGCGCCGAAGCGTGGAACCCCGATAACCTGTCCAACCGAGCCATTCGCGCCATCAAGAAAGCCGCACCCAATATCGCGGTGATGACGGACGTGGCGCTGGACCCATACAATATCAACGGCCACGACGGTTATGTGGTCGATGGTGAGATCATAAACGATCAAACGATCGAGGCGCTGGTAAAGATGACGCTGGCGCAAGCAGATGCGGGCGCCGACATCATCGGACCGTCAGATATGATGGATGGCCGGATCGGTGAAATGCGGCGCGCCTTGGAAGGCGCAGACCATCACAACGTGATGATCCTCAGCTATGCGGCCAAATATGCGAGTGCGTTCTACGGACCGTTCCGAGATGCAGTGGGCGCCTCGGGCGCGCTGACCGGGGACAAGAAGACCTATCAGATGGACCCCGGAAACTCGGACGAGGCGCTGCGCATGATCGAGCGTGACCTGACCGAAGGCGCGGACATGGTCATGATAAAACCCGGCATGCCCTATCTGGATATTTGCCGCCGGGTGAAGGACACGTTCGGTGCGCCAACCTATGCCTATCAAGTCTCGGGCGAATACGCGATGATACAAGCCGCGGCTCAGAACGGCTGGATCGACGGAGAGAAGGTCATGCTCGAAAGTCTGCTGGCGTTCAAACGCGCGGGATGCGACGGGATCCTGACCTATTTCGCGCCTCAGGCCGCCCGGATCCTGCAGGGCTAATCCCCCGCGTTTCCGCGATTTTTCGCCGACTATCTTTGGTCACCCGGCAGCTTTCCCGTGACACGAGGCGACAATCGGCGTATTCTTGCGGACAAGATCGGGAGCACCCGACAATCAGGCATTTATACAGAGATAAAAAACATGAGCAGTTCCAAACCTACTCGATTAAGCCGTCGTGGCTTTGCTTTTGGCATGGCCGGTCTGTCAGTGACCGCCGCTTGCGGCAATGGCGTCGGCAGTTCCAACGCAGCGACGATTGACGCCCGTGTGGATGCGACATTGAACCAGATGTACGCCACCTACCCCAACACGCTCGAAATCGCGAACAAGGCCAACGGCATGCTGGTCATGCCTCTGATAACCGATGCCGGACTAATCGTCTTTGGCGGTGCCTACGGCACAGGCGCGCTACGCATTCAGGGCGCGACAGTTGATTACTATTCCGCAATTTCGGGAACCGCCGGCCTGCAAATCGGTGCCCAGCAATATGCGCATGTCCTGTTCTTCATGACACAGGACGCGTTGAACGATTTCCGCCGTTCCAGCGGATGGACCGCCGGGGCCGAGGTCGGCTACGTGGTCGATGCGACGGGCGACTCTCTGTCGACCGACACCACCACCCTGCGTTCGCCGGTTCTGGCGGCGGTCTTCGGACAGGCAGGGCTAAAGTTCGGCGCGACGGTCGAAGGCACGAAATACACCCGCATCATTCCCTGATACCGGACTACCCTCCCCCTTCAAGAAACCCCGCTTTCGGCCTTTGGCCCGAGGCGGGGTTTTTCATTCAAACCGCGGTAAACACGCATGTTCTCATGCGGTTCCTCTTTCGATCCGTGCGGCCATCCTCTAGTGTCTGCGCAATCATAGAGTGAACGGAAATGTGACCGCTGATGGGAATTGTCTTTCGCTGGCTTGTGCGTATCGCCTCGGGTCTTGTTCTGCTGACATTGGCGGCTGTAATGCTGGTGTATTTTCTGGCCAGTCAATCCCTGCCGGATTACGATCAGACCGTTAAAGTTGATGGCCTGACTGCGCCGGTTGAGGTTGTCAGGGATACTGCGAATGTTCCCCATATTCTGGGCGCATCAGACCCGGATGTCTTCTTTGGGCTTGGCTATGCCCATGCACAGGATCGCCTCTGGCAGATGACCGTTCTGCGCCGGACAGCGCAGGGCCGATTGTCCGAAGTCTTTGGCGCTCGCACTGTTCATATCGACAAGCTGTTGCGGCGGTTTGATCTGTACGGGCTTGCACACCGGTCGGTACAAGCCCAGGACGACTATACCAAAGAGGCCCTGCGCGCTTATGCTGCCGGGGTGAATGCACGATTGGCCGAGATTAACGAAAACGCATTGGGCCGTGGTGCGCCAGAGATGTTTTTGTTCAATGCGCCTGTATCGCCCTGGCAACCGGGCGACAGCCTGGCCGTCATCAAACTCATGAGCCTGCAACTTTCTGGCCATCTTGAGGATGAAGTGCTGCGCGCGCGCACATCGCTTATGCTGGATGACCAGACCCGACTGGCGGATATTCTGCCTGATGTCCCCGGGCCGGGAATCGCCGCTCTGCCCGAATACGCCGCCCTGTTTCCCAACCTGCCCAGATATGCGGCCGGATCGTCGATGCCGGACATGCCCATCTCGCCCTTTCCAAAGCGCGGATTGGCCGGAGCATCGAACGCATGGTCTGCCGCGCCCACAAGATCTGCCAGCGGAGGGACGCTTCTGGCCAATGACCCGCATTTGGGTTTCACAGCGCCGGGCATCTGGTATCTGGCCCGTCTGGAACTGGCCAAGGGCGGCGTGATCGGTGCCACGATCCCCGGCATCCCGGCGGTGATGACTGGACGCAGTGATCGACTGGGCTGGGGTTTGACCTCATCCTATCTGGATGATCAGGACATCCATATCGAGCAGTTGAACCCAGAAAACCCCGAGGAATACCTGACCCCCGAAGGATACAAGACCTTTCGCAGCCGCCCTTCGATCATCGAGATCAAAGACGAAGCCCCAATCACTCTGACCCTGCGTTGGACCGAGAACGGACCGGTTCTGCCGGGCACCCATTACGATCTTGGGACGATCACGCCGCCGGGTCATGTCGCCTCGCTGTCCTGGACAGCCCTGAGCGCACAGGACACATCCATGTCAGCCTCAATGGCGCTGATGAATGCGGACACTGTCCGACAAGCCATCACCGCAGCCGAGCTGTTCATGGCGCCATCTCAGAACCTGTCATTGGTCGACAAGGACACCATCGGCATGAAGCTGATCGGCGCAATGCCGCACCGTGCCGCAAAGAACCAAAGCCGGGGGCGTATTCCGACGCCTGGCTGGCTGGCCGAAAACCGGTGGCAAGGCCGCCTGCCCTATGCTGACAACCCCGAATTCGTCGCACCTGCGGGCGGCATTCTGGGCAACACAAACAACAAGATCATCGACCGGCCATTTCCCGAACATGTCTCATATGAATGGGGGGATACGCAGCGCATCCATCGCTGGGAACGGCTGATGCAATCGCGCGAGGTACACACCCGCGACAGCTTTATCGAGGCACAGCTGGACACTGTCAGCTTTACCGCCCGCTCTCTGCTGCCGCTGATCGGGGCTGATCTGTGGTACACCGGCGCCTCTGCCCCCGAAGGCACCCAGGAACGCCAACGCCAGATCGCGCTGAACCTTCTGGCCGAATGGAATGGCGAGATGAATGAGCACCTGCCCGAGCCGCTGATCTATGCGGCATGGCTGCG
Source organism: Ruegeria sp. CDSA221 (assembly GCF_059611825.1). Lineage (NCBI taxonomy): Bacteria > Pseudomonadati > Pseudomonadota > Alphaproteobacteria > Rhodobacterales > Roseobacteraceae > Ruegeria > Ruegeria sp. CDSA221. The sequence continues at coordinate 395,869 of NZ_JBXWPK010000002.1, read as the reverse complement.
GGCACTGCAAATCCGGCTGATCGCGGATGAGCTTGGCCCCCTGGCGGCTGAATACAAACATGTCGAACCACTGTTCATCGAACGTGTCTATCGCGACATCGACGGAGCTTCGGCCTGGTGTAATGTGCGTCAGAGCGCGCCGATAGAGACCTGCACCGATATGGCACGCATGGCACTGGACGATGCGCTGATCTGGATTTCCGAAAAATACGGAGGATCACTGGAATCTCTACGCTGGGGTGACGCGCATCAGGCGACGCATGACCACCCGGTTCTGGGATCGGTTCCGGTGTTGCGATTCTTTGTGAATATCCGGCAGTCCACCAGCGGTGGTGATAATACCCTGCTGCGCGGCAGAACCTCGGGTGAAGGCCCTGAGCCGTTCCAGAACGTGCACGGAGCCGGTTATCGCGGCGTCTATGATTTTGCAGACCCCGACAGCTCGGTCTTTATCACGGCTACGGGCCAGTCGGGTCACTTCCTGTCACGCTACTATGACGATCAGGCCCAACTTTGGCGTCGGGGTGAATATATCCCGATGTCGCTGGACCTTGACCTGGCCCATGCGGCCGCCGTCGGCGTGACCACTCTTATCCCCCGCTAAGGCCCCCGCTTCGGCAAGACCTCGCCCGTTTATTTTCCATCGCGTGGACGCTGAATGGCGTTTGGCATACGATCCAAAGGCCTAGGATTTGTGTGCGGGGGACCAAATGGCCAGTATCCGGGATAAGCTGAACAATCTCGCGCGGGATTATGCGATCGCCTGGAGCTCGGGCGACCCCGAGGCCGTTGCCAGTTTCTATGCGCCCGACGGACAGATCACGATCAACCGTGGAGAACCGATCATAGGCCGCGCCGCGGTGGCGGAAATGGCTCGCGGGTTTTACACTGATTTCCCCGATCTTGAGGTCCGCTGCGACATGTTTCGCTGGGCGGGAAGCCACGCAATATTTGTCTGGACACTTGAAGGGCACCATTCCAAAACCGGCAATCACGTCGTGACGCGGGGCTGGGAAGAATGGGAAATGACCGACACCAACCAGGTCCAGAACTCTTTGGGTTGGTTCGATGCCGAGGATTTTCAGCGCCAGATTGACGGCTGATCACGGACCACTTTGTTCGATGGGTATAGGAAAGTTCTTCCCCAGTCAGGGTTCAAAGCGCTGCGTATTGCGAAGCTTGTTTCTCTGTCCACAGCACGTCGATCACAAAGCCATCTTCGGTCTGCTTTTCGGACTGCACGACCTCCTGGCGGAACAACCACGCGCGCTTGTTGCCTTCGGCAAATCCCAGTTCCAGCGTTGCCTCAGAACGTACGCCCTGTAGCGTGACGGCAATTTCCGCCAAAAGCGGGGCGATCCCTTCTCCGGTGACGGCTGAAATCGCGAAAATCCCCTGATCCCGCTCTGCCCGCGCCATCGCGGCTTCGCGCTCATCCGGGGACAGCAGGTCGATCTTGTTCCAGACCTCAATCCGGGGCCGCGTATCGTCAATACCCAGTGAAGTCAGGATAGTTTCGACATCCTTCGCCTGCGCCTCAGATTCATCGTGGCTGATATCGCGCACATGAACCACGATATCCGCACCCAGAACTTCTTCCAGCGTCGCACGGAAGGAGGCGACCAACTCGGTGGGCAAGTTCGAAATGAACCCCACCGTGTCCGACAGGATCACTTCGGGACCATCGGGCAGTTCGACCCGACGCATGGTAGGGTCAAGCGTGGCGAACAACATATCCTTGGCCATGACATCAGCCCCGGTCAGGCGGTTGAACAGGGTTGATTTGCCCGCGTTGGTATAGCCTACCAACGCCACAATCGGATATGGCACCTTGGCCCGCGCCGCGCGATGCAGCGTGCGGGTCTTGACCACCTTCTGCAACTGACGCCGCAGCCGCACCAGTTGTTCATCAATGGCCCGGCGGTCCGCTTCGATCTGGGTCTCACCCGGTCCACCCACAAAGCCCAATCCGCCCCGCTGCCGTTCCAGGTGGGTCCAGGCACGCACCAGCCGGGTCCGCTGGTAACTCAGCGCGGCCATTTCCACCTGCAATACGCCCTCACGGGTGCGCGCACGGTCGCTGAAGATTTCGAGGATCAGCCCGGTCCGGTCGAGGATCTTGACCTTCCACGCCTTTTCAAGATTGCGTTGCTGAACGGGCGTAACCGATCCGTCGATCAAAACCAGCTCGACTTCGTTCTCGTGCAACCGTTCGGCCAGTTCCTCGATCTTGCCGCTACCGAACAGAAAACCGGCCTGCGCTCGAGGTAAGCGCACAACTTCGGATCCGATCACATCAAGGTCGGGCAATGCAGCGGCCAGCGCCACCGCTTCTGCCAGCGCCGGTCCTGGAACGCGGCGCTGTTCATCTGATTTGATTTCCGGATGCAGCACCCACGCTCGGGTGCGCACCCTTTCATGTTCCATCAAGAGGCGTCTTCGCCCTCATACAGGCTGATCGGCTGCGATGGCATGATGGTCGAAATCGCGTGTTTGTAGACCAGCTGCGACTGTCCGTCGCGGCGCAACAATACGCAGAAGTTGTCGAACCAGGTGATCACACCCTGCAATTTCACACCGTTGATCAGGAAAATTGTGACCGGGACTTTTGCTTTCCGTACATTATTCAGGAACGCGTCCTGCAGATTCTGTCTGTCCGAAGCCATATTCTTATAATCTCGCCATTGTTCTTGCTACGCGCTGCGGACCAACGCGCTCCCTCCGGCGGAGTATGGAGTGTCGTTAACCGATATTCCAGATGAAAAATCAGTCACTAGCATGGTTATTGTTTCTTAACCCCTCAATAGAGCGGGTGTGATCAAGGCAATAATCGCCAGCGTTTCCAATCTGCCGATCACCATAGCGGCACACATGGTCAGCTTGGCACCGCCCGAAAGGTCGATCAATCGGATAGGAACATCGGTTGCCAATTCGATCAACGGCCCTGTCGTGCTCAGCGCTGCAACGCTAAGCACCATAGCGTGTTCGAACCCCGTACCCATGGCAGCAAGCAACACATTGAACACAGCAGCTGTCAGGGCAAACATCATGAAAAATATCCAAGCTATAAAGGCCCCATCGCTTTGGATGCGGCGGTTTCCACCACCTACTCCGCTGACCGAAGACGGATAAATCAAACGGTCAATTTCGCGCGCGCCGTTAAGGTACAGAGCAAAAACCCGCAACAGCTTTACCCCGCCCGCCGTTGTTGCAACTCCACCACCGATCAGCGCAAGCCCCATCAGGATCAATCCCGGGGTGCCCAGACCGGAAATTTGCTGGGCATCATCCCAGTTTGCACTTTCGAACCCCGCGGTTGTCAGAAATGACAAGACCGTAAAAATCATGCCCCAAATTACGCTCAACGCCTGAAGAGGTTCCATCTGGCCGCCAATTTCGCTGACGCCGGCAAGAACCCTGAAGAAAAGCAGCGCCGCTACGCCTGCAACGATCATGAGCCCGATCCGGAACTCGGGGTCCTTATCCAGCCGCGAATATCCTGAGGTAGCTGTGTCCGAGGAAAAGGTAAGCCGCGACAAAGCGAAGAACAGGAACAGAAACAGGATGGCCTCACCGGTTACGCCGGCCTGCGCTCCCTCAAGCCCACCAACCGGTGAGATACCCGATGTGGCCATGGTCGACATCGCATGACAGATGGCGGTCAGGCCCTGCTCTCCTGCGATCACGAGCAACAGCCAAATAACAGCGGTCAGCCCGACATAAACCGGCGTCAAAGTCAGCGTGACACGGATTAGACGCCCGCGCGGGTCTACCATCTCGCTTTGCGCCACGCCTGAAACCGGGCGACCGGGTTGACCGCGGGCTGTCACCTCGAACCCGCCCAGCGACAACGGCGCGAGGATCGCGGCCGCTGAAATCCACATCAAAAGCCCGCCCATCCATCCGACCTGAGCCCGCCAAAGGTGTAACGGCGCCGACAACCGGTCTGGATCAGGAAACAAATCAGCCCCGGTAGTGGTCAATGCGCTGACCATGTCGAAATAGGCGTTCAGAAAGCTCGTATTGCCCAACGCATCATGCAGAGGGATCGCAAGAAACAAGGGCAATACGGTGAAACAGCCTAACAAGACCGCCAACTGGCCCAATGTCCCTCGGCGCGGCATTCTGTTGGATGTTGCCAGCGAAATGATCCCGACCACGAACAACCCCAGCAATCCAGAATAGAAGAACGACCGGGACGTGTCGTGATCATCCAGCACCAGCGCAAATATGGCAGGCATCCACATAGCGGCGGCAAAAATACCCCAGAGCAGAAGAAACAGCGGCAATCGCCGAATGAGGCTAACCTGTTTTTTCCGTGCATGCGCCATCAGAAGAAATCGATCGAGACCTGCATCAGCCGTTCCACCTCGGGCACGTCTTTGGCTAAGGCAAAAATCGCCACCACATCCTTTTCTTCAATCCTGAGACTACCGGTGGGGCGCAACATCTCATCGCCCTTACGCACTGCGCCAACCAGCACACCTTCGGGGAAATCAATGTCGCGCAGCCTCTGCCCGGCCATGGGCGAGGTTGAAAGTACTTCGGCCTCGATCACTTCGGCCTCGGCATCGCCGATGGAATAAACCTGCCGCACGCGTCCGTGCCGAATATGGCGCAGAATCGAACTGACGGTGGTGGCGCGGGGGTTGATATAGGCGTCGATACCCAGCGGCCCCATCAGGGCAACCATGCTGGGATCATTGATCAGTGCAATCGCCAGAGCACAGCCTTCGGCCTTGGCACGCACGGCAACCAGCATATTTACACGGTCATCATCCGTGACGGCCAACATTGCATCCGCGCGTTCGATGCCAGCTTCGCGCAGCAGCGCCGCGTCCAGACCATCACCGTGAAGGACAATCGTTCGCTCAAGCGCTTCGGCTGCCACTTCCGCACAGTGGCGGTCTCGTTCAATTATCTTGGCACGCACGCGGCTTTCACGTTCTTCCAATGTCCGAGCAACTTCAAGACCAACATTGCCGCCGCCGACAATCACCACCCGGTCCTGCCGTTTTTGCGCCTTGCCGAAAACCTCCATCGTGCGGTCCACGTCTTTGACATTGCTAAAGACATAGCATTCGTCACCGACAAACAGCTGGTCCTCGGATTCCGGTGCAAACAGCGTACCCTCGCGCCGGACACCCACCACGATAGAGCTGAGCGTCGAAAACAGATCGGTCAGTTGCCGCAATGGCGTGTTCACGATTGGGCAATCCTCGGCGATGCGAATGCCAAGCAACTGCGCTTTGCCGTCCATGAACATCTCGGTGTCAAATGCGGATGGGGCAGACAACCGGCGCATCGCCGCTGCGGCAACCTCGCGCTCGGGGCTGATCACCACATCAATCGGCAGGTGATCGCGGCGATACAGATCCGAATGAATCGCCTCGAGATAGGATTTCGACCGAAGCCGGGCGATTTTGCGCTGAATGGAGAAAACCGAATGTGCCATCTGACAGGTGACCATGTTCACCTCGTCCGAATGGGTGGCAGCAATAATCATATCCGCATCGCGCGCGCCCGCTCGGTTCAGAACATCCGGATAGCTTGCAAATCCCGCAATCCCCTGAACATCCAAGGTTTCGGTCGCCCGTCGCACCAGATCAGGATTGTTGTCAACCACAGTAACGTCGTTCAACTCGCCCGAAAGATGCCGTGCAATCTGCCAGCCAACCTGACCGGCACCGCAAATGATGACCTTCATGCTATTGGCCCTTCTGCCTGAAATCTTTGAATGACAGATGCCCCCCAGACGGTCAATTAGTTTGTAACACAAGCAAAGCTGAGGCAAGGTAAGCGTATGAAAACAATAGCTCTCACGATTTCTTTGACTCTGTTGCTAACTGCGTGTGGGCCGCTTTCCCTGTATTATCAAGAGGGCGAGACAGTTTCGCAAATGCAGTCTGAAACGACTGGATGTCAGGTTCAGTCCCTCAAAGACGCCCCCGTTGCCAATCAGGTGCGACAAGGGGCACCAACCTATTGGCCAGGTCGCACCTACTGCGATGGTCGGGGAAGGTGTCATCGCACCGGAGGCTGGTGGCAGCCCGGTCAGATCTATACGGTCGATGTGAACAAAGGGCTGCGCAACAAGCTGGAAGCACAATGCATGGCGCAGAAAGGCTATCGCCCGGTCAGCCTTCCGCCTTGCAAGCAGGGCGTAAAGTCGCGTGTTGCTGCGCTCCCAACAACACAGCTGCCACCGCTCAGCACCGATTCATGTTTCGTCAAATTCGACAACGGAACGTTTCAGATCATTACCCCAGGTCAGGCAGGGTAAAGGCCGGCGGATCACTCCGCCGGTTCAGCCTCGTCCAGTTGCGCGACCCGCGCGCCCGATTTGTTCGAGGTCACTACGCCCAGAGATTTCAACTTACGATGAAGCGCGCTGCGTTCCATGCCGACAAAGCTGGCGGTGCGGCTGATATTGCCCCCGAACCGGTTGATCTGGGTCAGCAGATATTCACGCTCGAACGCCTCGCGAGCTTCGCGCAACGGCAAGGTCGCCAATGCCCCGGACAGCACGACGCGACCTGATTCATCGGCTTTTTCTTCTTCGTTTGGCAGCTCACGCGCTTCGATCGGGCCCGTACCGTCACCCAGAATGAGCACCCGTTCGATCAGGTTCTTAAGCTGACGCACATTGCCCGGCCAGGTCATGGTCTGCAGCAACGCGACAGCTTCGTCTGAAATCTCGCGCACCGGCAGGCCCTGGGATTCATTGCACATTTCAATAAAAAACTCGGCAAGAACCGGAATATCCTCGCGCCGATCTTCTAGCGAAGGCACCGAAATAGGCACAACATTCAGACGATGATAGAGTTCTTCCCGAAAACGATCAGCGGCGATTTCTGCATCAAGGTCACGATTGGTCGAAGAGATCACCCGCAGGTCGACCCGGACCTTGTCGGTACCTCCAACCCGTTGAAACTGTTGATCAACCAGAACCCGCAGGATTTTTGACTGGGTTCCCATGGGCATATCTGCCACTTCATCAAAGTAGACGACGCCACCATGGGCCTCTTCCAACAGGCCTGCCTCAACCCCGCGTTCGGTGGTTTCACGGCCGAACAGAACCTCTTCAACGCGCTCCGGCTCGATCCCGGCACAGTTCACGGTCACGAAGGGCGCATTTGCCCGGTTCGATTCTGCATGGATATAGCGCGCGGCGATTTCCTTGCCTGAACCGGCAGGGCCTGTCAGCATCACACGCCCGTTGGACTTGGTTACCTTGTCCAGTTGGCTCTGCATTGCCCGGAACGAGGCCGATTTGCCGATCATATCCGAGCTTGTGACCTCTTTCCGCTTTAGCGAGGCGTTTTCGCGGCGCAGGCGCGAGGTTTCCATCGCGCGGCGGATCACAACCATCAGCTGGTCGATGTTAAAGGGCTTTTCGATAAAGTCATACGCCCCCTGCTTGATCGCAGCGACAGCGATTTCGATATTCCCGTGGCCCGAAATGATCACCACCGGAATGTCTGGGTTGTCGCGCTTTACAGTCTTCAGAATATCAATCCCGTCCATCCGGCTGTCTTTCAGCCAGATATCCAGGATCAAAAGCCCCGGAGGTTCGGAATTGATGGCTGCCATACACTCGTCCGAGTTGCCAGCCAGCCGGGTGGAATAGCCTTCGTCCTCGAGAATATCGGACACAAGCTCGCGAATATCACGCTCGTCATCTACAATCAGAATGTCGCTCATCTTTGGCCTGCTTTCAGTTTGTTTGTATCAATTGCCTGCTTTTTCGGCGCTGAATTTGAGGAAATATTGCTCCCGGGCAAACGGATCACGGCCATTGCGCCAAAATGGTCCTGTCCGTCAAATACGGGGGCGTCCTCAAGTGTCAGCACCCCGCCATGTTCTTCGATAATCTTTTTGACGATCGGCAGCCCCAACCCGGTGCCCTCGTCGCGTGTGGTCACGTAAGGCTCAAACAGCCGCGCACGATCTTCCGGCAAGCCGATACCGTTGTCGGCAATGGTAATTACTGTGCCCGCATCGTCGCCGATCACAGTAACCTTGATCTGAGGCTTGAGGTTCTCAGGTGCCCCTTTTTGTTTCAGCGTTTCAATCGCTTCGCCTGCATTCTTGATCAGGTTGGTCAGCGCCTGATTCAGCATTGTTGCGTCTACATCACCTGAAATCGGCTGATCTGGAAGCATCGCTTCGATTTCGACATCCGGCTGACCGGCTTGCTGCAACAGAACAGCCTCGCGCACCAACCCCACCAGATTTTCTTCGTGCCGATCCGGTTCCGGCATGCGCGCAAACTTTGAAAATTCATCCACGATCCGCCGCAGATCATTCGTCTGGCGAACGATCACATCAGTCATGGATACAAGGATATCGCAATCATCCTCATCCAGTTTGGACGAAAACTTTCGTTTGATCCGCTCGGCGCTCAGCTGGATCGGGGTCAAGGGGTTCTTGATCTCATGTGCGATGCGGCGCGCCACATCACCCCAGGCTGCCATTCGCTGTGCACTGACCAGATCGGTCACGTCGTCAAAGGCAACCACATATCCTTCAAGCCCGCCATCTTCGCCGCGGCGGATCGCCATGCGAACCAACAGGTTTTCCAAATGGCCTTTTCGCGTGACCTTGATTTCACCCTGCACAGCCTCTTGCCCGCTGTCCTTGAGGCTTTCGAACAAAGGCATGAATTCGGGCACCGCAATGCCAATGGCAAGATGTTCCTCTCCACGGGACCAATCCAACAGGCGTTCGGCGGATCGATTCACAAACGTCACGCAACCATCGGGGTCGACACCAACAACACCGGATGTGACCGAGGTCAGAACCGAGTCGAACAGCCGACGCCGGCGTTCGATCTGCCGTGTGTTCTCCAAAAGAGTATCGCGCTGCCCTTTCAACTGTCGGGTCATCTGATTGAAATAACGGCCCAGCATCGCAATTTCGTCATCGGTGGCTTCTTCGATAACCTGAACGCCCAGATCGCCTGCCCCGACACGCTGCGCAGCGGTGGTCAGGCGTCCAACCGGGCGCGAGAGACGCTCGGCGAACCACATTCCCAGCGACACTGCGGCCAGGATCAGGATCACGGCAAAACCCAGATAAAGCAGGCCGAATTCAAACAATACCCGTCCGCGTTCACTTTCAAGCTGTTGATAGAACTGAACTGTTTCCTTGGTATCGTCCAGCAGCGTCAGCAACTGCCCGTCCACTTCCCGGCTGACATAGAGATACCGATCAAGATAAGCCTTCAAAGGCACAAGCGCCCTGAATTCACTGTTTTGCCAATCGGCAATGATCAGCAATTCATTCTCAGTCGCTTGGGCCATCTGTTCAGAGGTCGGCTTTTCGAAGTTGAACAGATAAGAGCGATCCCCCCGGGATCGGATTTCACCATTTCCATCAATGACATAGGCCTCACGCAGACCGCGCTGGATTTGCGCCTGCCCTTGCGCCAGAACCTCTCGCAGTTCAGCATCGGAAATATAGAAATCACGCGTCCGGGCATTGTCCAGAAAAAGCGCTAATACGACGGCGTCCTGCGTCAGGCCCTCTCGGTGTTCCTGTTCATAAGCTTCCGCAGCAGTAAGCGAGGATCCGACAACCTGCCTTACGCGGTCGGAAAACCAGCCCTCAAGACCAATATTCACCGTCAGACCGGCAAAGATTGCAACCGTGACAGTCGGCACCAGAGCCAACAGTGTGAAGGCTCCGATCAGTCGCAGGTGCAAACGGGACCCCGCGGATTTGGCCCGGCGTGCTGCGATCAGGTTGCCTACCTGACCCAGAACCAGCGCCGCAACCACGAGAACATAGACCAGATCCGCAAGCAGGATCAGGCGCAATGAGGGCGCGGTTGCCCCCAGATCGAATGGACCAATGACCAGATAAGTGGTCAAAGCCAGCACCGGGCCCAGCAAAACCAGACCCAAAGTTCCAAAATTGCGCAGCCTTCGGGATTTTCGCCACCGATTGACTGATAAAATCAGCCCGCTCTGTGCTCGGGTTGCCACCGTCTGCCCTCATCCTGATGTGCCGCTTGCGCGACTTACCGCCATATGTCGTGGTCGTTGCCCGGTCGAAACCCGGATGCCACGCTTTGTGTGGCGATATTACATCAGTTTGCGCCGCCGTGTCACCTGAATATCGAGCTCTGTTATCTTTTTGCGCAGCGTATTCCGGTTAATCCCTAGAAGATCAGCACATTTTGCCTGATTTCCCCCGGTCGCATCCAGGGCCAGTTCAATCAAAGGCGCCTCAACCTCACGCAAAATACGCTGATACAGACCCGGAGGTGGCAACATATTCCCATGTAGATCGAAATAGCGGCGCAGGTGGCGTTCGACCGAAGCCGAGAGCTTTTCGCGTTCTCCATTGCCCAGCACCGGCTCGGCTTCGGGTTGGCTGCCCAGCACCGACTCGACCTCGGTTTTGGAGATTTCATCGGAGCGGCTGGTCAGGCTCAAACGACGGACCGCATTTTCAAGCTGCCGTACATTTCCGGGCCAGGAATAGCGCCGTACCAGCTCGACCGCATCCGGACTGAACCAGCGTTTCGCGCCATGTTCGCGTTCTTCACGCGCCAGGAAATGATCCGCAAGCAAGGTGATATCATCAACCCTTTCGCGAAGGGCCGGGACATGCACTGTCGCACCGCAAAGGCGATAATACAGGTCTTGCCGGACGCGCCCGTTCTCCATGGCTTCGGTCAAGTCCGATTGGCTCGTAGCCATGAACCGAGGAACATGATCGCCTGGAGTGTCCATCATCCGAACGAGACGCGCCTGTAATTCGTCATCAATATCCGCGATCTCGTCGATAAGCAGCGTACCGCCCCGCACCCGTGCCATGACGCGCGCCGGGCCTTCAAGATCCAGCAGGTCGGCGGCAGTGGCCGTTACAAATGGCAGCGTCCTGCGATCGGAAAAATCATGTATCGCTTTGGCGATCAACGACTTGCCCGTTCCACTCTCGCCCGAAATCATGACCGACAGATCGGTATTCATCACCCGCGCCACCAAGCGATACAGCGCCTGCATCACTGGTGTCCGCCCCACCAGAGGCAGCTCTTCCGGACGCTCTTGGGACGTGTTACCGGCATCTGACGGCGTGCGCTGTTTCTGTTCCAGCGCGCGCGCGGTACGCTTCATCAAATCCGGCAGGTCGAAGGGTTTCGGCAGATAGTCATAAGCTTCCGCCTCGGCTGCCTGGATCGCCGTCATGATCGTGTTTTGCGCCGAAATCACGATGACCGGTAATCCCGGTCGGTCCTGTGCGATTTTTGGCAACATCTCGAGCCCATTGCCATCCGGCATAACTACATCGGATATGACCACGTCGCCTTTGCCCTCGGCCACCCAACGCATCAAAGTGGTCAACGACGAGGTTGCATGCACCTTACACCCAGCGCGTGTCAGGGCCTGTGTCAGAACGGTCCGAATTGTGCGGTCGTCATCTGCAACCAGTACTGTTCCATCCATCAGGTGCTTTCCTTATTCTTGCTCTTTCCGGCGATTTATTGACTATTTCGCGTCACGCGGCGCGCGCCTCAGAGAGATGCGAAATTCCGTTCGTCCCGGAACCGACTCGGCCGAAATCCAGCCGTCGTGGTCCGAAATGATCTTGCTGACCAGCGCCAGCCCCAGGCCGGTGCCGTTTTCCTTGCCCGACACAAACGGGTCGAATATCTCGCCCCGAATCTTCTCCGGCAGACCGGGGCCGTCATCGGTCACTTCGATTTGCAGTGGCAGAGAATGACCTGACCCGTCGCTGCGTCGCAGGCGGAAAGAATGTTCAAAATACGTCCTTAAACGTATGGTTCCCCCTTTAGGGTCAGCGGCTTCCGAGGCATTCTTTAACAAATTCAAGATGACCTGCAGAAACTGATCCGGGTCGCCATAAGCAAGTGGCAACGACGGGTCGTAATCCTCGATGATCGTCATATGGGCACCGAAACCCAACAGGGCCGACCGCCGTGCCCGATCCAGCACGTCATGTATGTTGACCGGTTTGAAATCGGGCTCAGAGAGATTTCCGAATTGTTCAACCTGCTCCAACAGTTTTACGATACGGCGACTCTCTTCGACAATAAGATCTGTTAATTCAAGGTCTTGCTGCGAGATATTCATGCTGAGAAGCTGCGCCGCGCCGGTAATTCCTGCCAGAGGGTTCTTAATTTCATGCGCAAGCATCTCGGCCATGCCGATCGCCGATTGCGCAGCAGATTTCACCGTGTTTCCACGGGTCATACGCCCAGCAAGTTCACGCGGCGTGATGATCATGATCATTGACCCCGGATGTCCGACAAGCGGCGCGATCTGAAGCGCACATTGCAACGGCGCGCGGTTGCCTGACCCTACATCCACATCGTTCACAAATAGTGGCGTACCGTGCTGACGCGCTCTCAGAAACGCTTCTTCTAATGGAGCGTCCACGGCAATCTGATCCCAGACGGGATGCCCGATCACGGATTTGCGCGAGGCATTCAGGAACCCTTCACCGGCGGAGTTTATGTCTGCGATCCGGTCATCTGCATCTATGACAAAGGCAGGAACGGGCAGCGAGGTCCAGATGCTGTGATCCGAGGTCATGCCGCCACCTCTGCATCACTGCCAAGCGCAACACTCAGCAGGTGCATCACCTCATCCGTGTTGCGCGATGTCAGCACCGCCCGGCGCAACGGGGCCGGTGTTCCAGCCTCATCCATATACCAGCCGAGATGCTTGCGAGCGACGCGCAGGCCCAGATCCAAACCATAAAACCCCAGCATGGCCTGATAATGGGCACGAACCATTTCGGTCAGATCACTACCAGTGGGAATGATTGGCGCCTCTGCCCCGTATAGCTCATGCCCCATCTGCGCCAGAAGCCACGGTTTACCCTGCGCCCCACGCCCAACCATGACCCCATCCGCGGCGGACTGATCCAGCGCTATGCGTGCAGCGCCAGAATCAACAATGTCACCATTCGCAATCACCGGAATCGAGACCGCTTCTTTGACCGCCCGGATTGCGCTCCAATCGGCATGCCCTTTGTAGAACTGGCAACGTGTGCGACCGTGGATCGTTACCATTTGTATTCCCGCATCCTGCGCCCGCCTTGCCACATCGGGCGCGTTCAGCAATTTGTCATCCCATCCCAGCCGGGTTTTCAGCGTCACGGGCACGTCCACGGCGCTGACAACGGCGTCGATCAATGTCAGCGCGTGGTCAGGCGTCTTCAGTAGGGCCGAGCCCGAATATCCATTTGTCACCTTCTTAGCCGGGCAGCCCATATTGATATCAATCACGCGCGCACCCCGATCAGCGACCTGGCGGGCCGCCTCGGCCATCCAATACGCCTCGCGTCCGGCAAGCTGGACAGCAGTGTTTTCCACATCCGCAGACAGCTCGGCCCGTTCGCGCACACCGGGTTTGGCCTGCACCATTTCCTGGCTAGCCACCATTTCGCTGACCACCATACCGGCACCAAAGCGCGTCACCAGATCGCGAAACGGACGATCAGTGATTCCGGCCATGGGCGCCAGTAGTACGGGCGGGTTCAAATCTTTGTCGGCAAGTCGCAGAGTCAACGTGCTTAATCCTTGAGCAGTTGCAGCTTTGATATCGAATTGAGTGCATATGAACAACAAAACCGCCATGAACAAGCATGCAAAAATCATCGTTTGCCCATTTTTTAAGCAGATGAAACCGAGTGATTGCCTCTGCTTTCACCGCACCCTAAACATTGCCCTTAACTTGTCGGAGAGCACGACACATGACGACTGCAGCTATCATTGTCGCCGCAGGACGCGGTCAACGCGCCGGAGGCGGCACGCCAAAACAGTGGCGCCATCTGGCAGGTCGTCGGGTGGCCGACTGGACCATCGACCGATTCCGCGGGCAAGTCGATCACATCGTCCTTGTGCTTTCGAAAGAGGATGCCCCCGCCTGGGAAGAATTTAAAAGCGCCGATCTGATCCTCGCGGAAGGCGGGTCAGACAGAGCAGGATCAGTGCGCAGCGGGTTGTCGGCGTTGAACGGGATGAATGTGACCCGCGTCTTGATCCACGATGTCGCACGTCCTTGTGTCAGCACCGAGATCATTGATGCCGTTCTGGCCGCTCTGGACAATTTCCCCGGTGCAGCACCTGGCCTTGCGGTGACGGACGCCTTGTGGACAGCAAGCGACACTATGGTCACAGGCACTCAGGATCGATCCGGGTTGCATGCAGCGCAAACCCCGCAAGGCTTTCACTATGACGCAATCGTCGCTGCTCACACCGCGCATCCCGGAGGTTCCGCGGATGACGTGGAAGTCGCGCGCGCCGCCGGGCTGGACGTCTGCATCGTGCCGGGCGATACGGACAACCTGAAAATCACCCGACCCGAGGATTTTGCCAGGGCGGAACGCATATTGGGAACGGATATGGATGTAAGGCTGGGGAATGGCTACGACGTGCATCGTTTTGGTGACGGGGATCACGTAATCCTGTGCGGTATCAAAGTTCCGCATAACCGATCGCTTCAAGGCCATTCTGATGCGGATGTCGGTATGCACGCAGTCACCGATGCGATTTACGGAGCATTGGCACAAGGGGATATCGGACAGCACTTTCCGCCCTCAGATCCCCAATGGAAAGGCGCGGCAAGCGAAATTTTCCTGCGCCACGCGGTCGAGTTGGCCGGGCAGATGGGATATCGTATCTCGAATGTCGACTGCACGCTGGTCTGCGAATACCCCAAGGTCGGGCCTCACGCCGCGGCCATGCGGGCAGAGATGGCGAAGATCATGCAATTGCGCCAGGATCAGATTTCGGTCAAGGCCACAACCTCCGAGCGTTTGGGTTTTACCGGGCGTGGTGAAGGAATTGCTTCTATTGCAACAGCTTGTTTGGTGAAATCATGACCGTTGCACAGCTGATTGGCACTGTTTGTGGCGTCGGATATCTGCGACCCGCCCCCGGCACCTGGGGGTCTTTGGTTGCCCTGCCCTTGGTATGGGTTCTGCATACTCTGGGCGGCTTCCCCTTACTGGCGGTCGCGACAGTCGCGGTGTTTTTCGGCGGTCTGTGGGCCACGCGGGTGATGACCGCCGGGCAAGAAGACCACGACCCTTCCGAGATTGTAATTGACGAGGTCGCAGGTCAGTTCCTCGCACTTTGGGCGATATCCTATCCCAGTTGGGCGCACGGGATCGACATTACAGCGCTGTGGCCAGGTTGGGTAACTGGGTTTGTACTGTTCCGCCTGTTCGACATCCTGAAACCCGGCCCCGTGGGTTGGGCCGACCGGCGCGGCGATCCGATGGGCGTTATGCTGGACGATGTGATTGCCGGGGTATTCGCGGCCATAGGCATCATGTTGGCCGCCGGGTTCAGCCACGGAGTTCTGGGGTTGTGACCGTTTCCGACCTGCTAGAAAGCGCCAAAGCGAAAGGGGTGATGATCACCACCGCCGAAAGCTGCACTGGCGGGATGGTCGCTGCGGCTCTAACCGACATCCCCGGCAGCTCTGCGGTCGTTGAGCGCGGTTTTGTGACCTACACAAATACTGCCAAACAGCAAATGTTGGGTGTCCGCAAGGAATCATTGGATGCCCATGGCGCGGTTTCTGAACAGGTCGCGCGCGAAATGGCCGAGGGTGCCTTGCGGAATTCACAGGCGCATCTGGCAGTGTCGGTTACCGGCATTGCAGGCCCGGGCGGGTCCGAGTTTAAACCCGAAGGCCGGGTATGTTTTGGTGTGGCCGGTGACGGCATCCCACCCATGACAGAAACCGTCGAATTCGGCGCATTGGGCCGCGATCGGGTGCGCCGCGCTGCGCGGGATCACGCGCTGGCACTGCTGTCAAAGGCACTTTTCAGCACTGCCCAATAATCGGGCATGCTCGACAATTTGACGCCCAATTAATCAACTCTTCAAAAAAGGCCCCTGAAATAGGCTGCTTTTTTGGGCTCTGCCTCTTTTTTCCCCAGTCGCAATCCGCTTCAAGCCCCGCCACGCATTCTGAAAAGGAGAGTGGCTGATGAATGGAGCCGATACCGCCTGGATCATAGTAGCAACCGCACTGGTCCTGTTCATGACACTTCCGGGCCTGGCCCTCTTCTATGGCGGCCTTGTACGCGCCCGCAACGTGCTGAGCGTGTTCATGCACTGCTTTAGCATCGCCTGCTTGATGAGCATTCTCTGGCTGGTCGCAGGATATTCCATCGCCTTCGGCCCCGGTGAAAGCGGGATTTGGGGCGGGTTGGACAAGGCCTTTCTGAATGGTGTTGATGCCGACAGCCTGGCCGGCACCCTGCCCGAAATTCTGTTCTTTGCCTTCCAGATGACCTTTGCCATTATCACCCCCGCCCTGATCGTCGGCGCCTATGTCGAGCGGGTTGGCTTTGGCTTTGTTCTGACCTTCTCTGCCCTGTGGATGCTGCTGTGTTATGCGCCCGTGGTCCATTGGATATGGGGCGGCGGAATGCTGAGCGATGGCGGCATTTTTGGCGAGATTGGTGTGCGAGATTTCGCCGGTGGCATCGTGGTGCATGAAACGGCAGGTCTGGCCGCTTTGATCATTGCCGTTGCACTCGGCCCGCGCCGTAATCGCACGACGCCTCCGCATAATCCGGGCTATGTCATGATCGGCGCCGCAATGCTGTGGGTCGGCTGGTTTGGGTTCAACGGCGGCTCGCAACTGGCGGCAGATGGTGGTGCAGCGATGGCGATGACCGTGACGCATCTTTCGGCGGCCACTGCATCCCTAACCTGGGCCTTGTGGGAGAAAATTCGCTTTGGCAAAGCCTCGATGGTGGGTCTTGTGACCGGAACCATCGCCGGTCTCGCCTCGATTACCCCAGCATCGGGTTTCGTCGGCCCGGTTCAGGCGCTGATCATCGGCGGAGTCGCAGGTATCCTGTGTCAGGAAGCGGTCTATGTCATGCGCAACATTTTGAAAATCGACGACACGCTGGACGTGTTTGCGGTGCATGGCGTTGGCGGCATCTTTGGCACAATCATGATCGCCCTGTTCGGCATGGGTACCTGGACCGCACAGCTGGGCGGTCTGGCAATCGTGGGTATCTTTACCGCGGTGGTGACCTTTGTGTTGATCAAGCTGGTCTCAGCCATCACGCCGCTGCGTGTGGATGCCGAGACCGAGACCAACGGCCTTGACCTGTCGGTCCACGGCGAACGCGCCTATGACATGAGCAGCTAAGCGCATCACTTTGTGCAAGCTGACAGCGGGCCCCATTCGGGCCCGCTTTTCTTTTGCCTGCCCTCTCGACTCTGACGGCGGCAGCAGGCTATCAGCCCCGAAGGTTTTTCAGCTCAGAGGTCCCGCCATGATCCCCAGTTCCTTTCCCGACAGCACCGAAATCGCCCGTCTGACCGCGCGGATGCTACTGGAGATCAAGGCCGTTCACTTCAATTCGCGCGAGCCGTTCACATTGGCCAGCGGCCTGCCCAGCCCGACCTATATCGACTGTCGCAAGCTGATCTCTTACCCGCGCATCCGGTCTACTCTGATGGATTTCCTGACCCTTACAGTGATGCGGGATGCGGGTTTTGAAGCGTTCGACAATATCGCTGGCGGCGAAACTGCGGGCATTCCCTTTGCCGCGATGGTCGCTGAACGCATGGCCCTGCCGATGACATATGTGCGTAAAAAGCCCAAAGGCTATGGCCGCAACGCCCGGATCGAAGGCGCGATGAACGAGGGCGAGCGTGTGTTGCTGGTTGAGGATCTGACCACCGATGGCGGATCCAAACTGTCCTTCGTTGATGCGATCCGCGAAACCGGCGCGACCTGCGGGCATACGGCGGTGATTTTCTATTATGGCATCTTTCCGGAAACCGAGAAAACTCTGGGCGATCATGGGGTGAAACTGCATTCGCTGTGCACCTGGTGGGATGTTCTGGCCGAGGCCAAAGCACAGAAAGCCTTTGATACGGAAACACTTGACGGTGTCGAAGCCTTCCTGAACGACCCGCGCGGCTGGCAAGAGGCCAATAAACCTTCCTAAACCTGATGTGGATGGAATGGGGATAAGCGCCAAAGAATCGGCTGAGCATATACGATATCTGGTGACTTTTCCCCGCTTTCCTACATAATAGGCCAAGCACACCACAGCGTCCAAACTGTCTGGAAAGTTATCCCTAGGCCTTACCCCCAGTTAGCCACAGGTATTTCCAGATAGCTTGCAATGGCGTTTCGCGTATAGAACCTCGGGACGGGCAGCGGGGACAAAATGAACGAGATAAGCAGCATCGAGCAGGCAGCGGCACAGATCCAAAACGCCGATACCATGCCGCATTCTATTGAGGCTGAACAACAGCTTCTGGGTGCGATCCTGACCAATAATGATCTGTATGACCGGGTCGCCTCGATCATCGGGGCCGAGCATTTCTATGATCCGGTCCATGCGCGTATTTACGAGGTCGCCGCGACCCGTATCGCCAAGAACGCGCTGGCCTCGCCCGTCACGCTGAAATCTTTCATGGCCGAGGATGAAGGCCTGAAGGAACTGGGCGGTCCGGCCTATCTGGTCAAGCTGGCCGGGGCCTCGATCAGCGCCTTTGCGGTGCATGACTATGCCCAGATGATCTATGATCTTGCCATCCGGCGCGAGTTGATCCGGCTTGGCCGCGATATCTCGGACAAGGCGGCGCGGGTCGATGTGGCGAGCGAGCCCAAGGAACAGATCGTCGAGGCTGAACAGCAGTTGTATCAGCTGTCTGAACAAGGCCAGACCGAACAAGGGTTTCAATCCTTCCTCAAGGCGGTCACCGAGGCTGTCAACGTCACCAACGAGGCCTATCAGCGCGGTGGTGGAATGGCCGGGATTTCCACCGGTCTGACCGATTTGGATAAACAGTTGGGTGGCTTGCACCCGTCCGACCTGATCATTCTGGCCGGGCGTCCGTCGATGGGGAAAACCTCATTGGCGACAAACGTGGCGTTCAACGTGGCCAAAGCGTACAAGCGCGGGCTGAAACCCGACGGCACCGAAGGCGCGATTGACGGCGGCGTTGTCGGGTTCTTCTCATTGGAAATGAGTGCCGAGCAGTTGGCGGGCCGGGTTCTGGCCGAAGCCTCGGAAATCTCGAGCCACAAGATCCGCCAGGGTGACATGACCGAGGGTGAGTTTCGCCGCTTTGTTGATGCAGCCAAGGAGTTGGAAGCCTGCCCGCTGTTCATTGACGACACCCCGGCCCTGCCGATCTCGCAGCTTGCCGCCCGTGCGCGGCGGTTGAAACGGACCCACGGTCTGGACCTGCTGGTGATCGACTATCTGCAGCTGTGTCGCGGCATGGCCGAAAACCGCGTCAACGAAATCGCTGAGATTTCGATGGGCATGAAAGCCATTGCCAAGGAACTGAACATCCCGGTCATCGCATTGTCTCAGCTATCCCGACAGGTTGAAAACCGAGACGACAAGCGCCCTCAACTGTCCGACCTGCGGGAATCAGGCTCGATCGAACAGGATGCCGACGTGGTGATGTTCGTGTTCCGCGAGGAATACTACAAAGAACGTGAAAAGCCCGGCGATCATGAGTTGGAGAAGATGGAAGAGTGGAAGCAGGCCATGGAACGCCTGCACGCCAAGGCCGAAGTAATCGTTGGCAAACAGCGCCACGGCCCCATCGGTACGGTCGAGCTGTCCTTCGAAGCACAGTTCACCCGCTTTGGGAACCTCGTCAAACCCTGGCAGCAGGACGGTCAGATCGAAGGCTACTGACCGTCACCAAAGGTCAGGTCGGTCAAACGCGCTGACACAGCGTGACGGCCCCATTATCGGATCAGCCTGTAAACCAGACAGAGATTGCCCTAGCCATCCGATCGGCTGGCTAAGCGGCATTGGCGGCTGCGCGAATGCCTCAGAAATGGGCAGGAAACCGGTTTTGCCGTAATATGACGGATCTCCGTAGGTTATTGCAAAATCGACGCCTTGGGCCCGCAGTTGGTCCAGACCAAAGGTGATCAGCTTCTGCCCGACCCCACCCTGTTGCCGATCCGTCCGCACGGCCACGGGCGACATCAGAAACACCCGTCGCGGATCCTGATCAAAGGTCAGGCGCGAGAACATGATACATCCCAGAAGATCGCCCCCATCAGTCGCAACACATCCCTGCAGATCCTGATCGGGCTCGGTTTTCAGCAATTCCCTGATCAAAGATTGAATGGCCCGTCCTTCCTCGCCCCCCTCTGAGGCAGAGAACACATCATAAAAGAAATCAGGCAACCTACTGCTCTGGTTTTTGTACCCAAACGAGAGTTCAATCATGTTTTCATCCCAACAGGCCCCTTTGGGCATTAGTGAACGATCACCTTGACCCGATCATGGTTGACCACGATGTGCGCACAATAGTGATTTGGCGCCCTCAGATGTTCAATACGCAGATTTACGCTGTTTCAACCCGCTTCCCGGCCTCAAGGTGCCGTTATGCGCAACGTACAGGTCAATTATCGCTGCGACCCCCCTTGACCTGACGCGATCCAATGTCATGAACAGACGCATGAGTACTGCACGCTTAACGATCAATCTTTATACGCTGGCCAGCAACTGGCAGGCGCTTGATGCAAAGACGTCCTGTGAAACGGGTGCCGTGGTCAAGGCCGACGCCTATGGCCTGGGCGCTGGTCCTGTCTCTGCCGCACTTGCTGAAGAAGGTGTCAGAAATTTCTTTGTCGCGGCCGCCGAAGAAGGCGCTGCCGTGCGCGAGGCTGTCGGGCCCGACGCAACGATCAGTGTTTTTTCTGGACATATGGAAGGCGACAGCGACCTTCTGCGCCAACACAATTTGACGCCTTTGCTGAATTCGTCCGAACAGTTCCGCCGCCATCGTCAAACCTTGCCTGAACACGCCTTTGGAATCCAGTTGGATACCGGCATGAATCGCTTGGGGATTGAGCCTGCGGACTGGGCCGCGTTGCGCACAGAGATTGAGCCGCTTAATCCGTCGCTGGTGATGTCGCATCTCGCCTGTGCGGATGAGCCTGACAACCCGATGAATCGCCACCAACTGCGCGTGTTCCACGAATTGACCGATGGAAGTGCGGCCCCCAGATCGCTTGCGGCCACCGGCGGTATCCTTCTGGGCAGCGACTATCACTTCGACCTTTGCCGTCCCGGCATCGGGATGTATGGCGGACAACCCTTTGCCGATGCGAAACCCGTCGTCACCGTCGACCTTCCGGTCATTCAGGTGCGCGAGGTCGATCCCGGCGAAAGTGTGGGGTACGGCAACAGCTGGGTCGCGCGGCGCAAATCCCGTATTGCCACGGTTGCGGCCGGGTATGCGGACGGGCTGCATCGTGCAATCGGCGGTGGCATCGACGCCTTTGTAGGAGGCCAGCCCTGCCCCGTTGTTGGCCGGATCTCGATGGATCTGATCACCATCGACGTAACGGATCTGCCCGAGGATCCGGAACGCCTGCGCATTCTGAACGGGCATCAGACAGTGGATGATCTGGCCGAGGCCGCAGGCACCATCGGGTATGAAATTTTGACATCGCTAGGCGCACGCTACTCTCGGGGCTATATCGAATGAACCCTCTTTCAATGCTGGGCGGGTTGGGACGTACAGCCCTGTCTTTGCTTGCAAATTTCGGCAAGGTCGCTCTGTTCTTTGCAGACGCGATTTCACATATTTTCCGCCCCCCCTATTATCCGCGCGAATTTGCGGTCGCTCTGATGAATATCGGTTGGATGTCCCTGCCGGTGGTTGGCCTGACGGCGATATTTACCGGCGGTGCATTGGCGCTTCAGATCTATGCAGGTGGTGCGCGTTTCAATGCCGAAGCTGTGGTGCCACAAATCGTAGCGATTGGCATGGTGCGCGAGCTTGGGCCTGTTCTGGGCGGTCTTATGATTGCGGCGCGGGTCACATCCTCCATCGCCGCCGAAATCGCGACCATGAAAGTGACCGAGCAGATCGACGCGCTGGTAACTTTGTCCACCCATCCGATGAAATACCTCACCGCGCCGCGGGTGCTGGCCGCCGTCATCACAGTGCCGATTCTAGTTGCGGTTGGCGATGTGATCGGCATTGCGGGCGGATATATCGTGGCGACCCAAAGCCTGGGCTTCAACGCCGCGGCCTACCTGCAAAACACCATGAATTTCCTCGAATTTCATGACATCGTCTCCTCGCTTACCAAGGGCGCGGCCTTTGGCCTGATCACTGCGACCATGGGCTGTTACTACGGTATGAACTCGGGCCGGGGCGCGCAGGGCGTTGGCGCTGCGACCAAATCTTCGGTCGAGGCTGCCGCAATCATGATTCTGGCTGCAAACTTCGTTCTGACAGGGGTGTTCTTCTCGATATGATCCGGATGGAGAATGTACATAAAGCCTTTGGGTCCAATCAGGTCCTCAAAGGCGTCAATATTGAGATCCCCAAGGGCACCTCGATGGTCATCATCGGCGGGTCGGGCACAGGCAAATCGGTGGCGCTGAAATGCGTTCTTGGCCTGATCAAACCCGATAGCGGCACGGTCTATGTAGACGGTAAAGACGCCACCAAAGGCGACCGCGATGCCTTTCTGGCCCGGTTCGGAATGCTGTTTCAGGGCGGAGCGCTGTTCGACTCGCTGCCCGTCTGGCAAAACGTCGCCTTCCGCCTGCTGCGCGGTTCGCTCAAACGTCCCGTGGACGAGGCGCGCGAGATCGCCATCGAGAAACTGCGCCGCGTGGGCCTAAAAGCCGATGTTGCCGACCGGTTCCCGGCCGAGCTGTCGGGTGGCATGCAAAAACGCGTGGGCCTGGCCCGCGCCATCGCCGCCGAGCCCGAAATCATTTTCTTCGATGAGCCCACCACCGGCCTTGACCCCATCATGTCCGGCGTCATCAACGACCTGATCCGCGAGATCGTTACCGAAATGGGCGCCACCGCGATGACCATCACCCACGATATGAGCTCGGTCCGCGCGATTGCCGATAACGTCGCCATGCTGCACGGAGGCGTGATCCAATGGACCGGTCCCGTGGGTCAGATGGATGCCTCGGGTGATCCCTATGTGGAGCAGTTCATCAGCGGGAGTGCAGAGGGGCCGATTGAGGCGGTGCGTTAGACAGGCGCACCTTTCCTTTCTTGTTTCAAGTTCTCGTAGGCTTCTTTTACATAATCTAGCCGCAGCAAATATTTCCCACGCGGGACCACAAAATCTGGCGTCTGAATCCGGGCAAGCGCCAATGTTTGACCCAGATGAGTTCCCGAAAACAGAACGTAATTGGGATCTTGCCCTGAAAATCGATTGTAAATTTTTCCACCGAACCAACGCGCCCTGCGTTGCGCCTGCAGCGCTTCCTGGAGGCGAAAATGCATTACGCCAAACAACTGTTCGCGATCAAATGGCATAATGTCTGCAGCGACACTTCCCGCTGAAAGAACCCCCGCGAGGCCAACAGTTATAGCCTCGCTAACCCCCTTCTGGGTTGGGGACGGGCCTTCGACAATTTTTATAACAGGTTCAGCCATATAAATTTTTTCGTAAACAAAGTGATGTGTATCAATAGCGTTTCGGATATCGGTATAGGCACAATACAGACTGAGGTTAAATATTCACCTCATCGAAAAGTTCCGAAGAGTATCTATAATGACCCTCCGCCTCGTCACCCTCTCTCTGCTGATCCTCTACCCCATCGCGTGGTTCGCTCCGCTGATGCGCGCGGGATTTCTGCCCATCTTCGGCCTCAGCGAAATCAGCGTCATCACCGGGCTCCAGTCCCTTTGGAAGTCCGATATCTTCCTCGCGCTGATCGTCACCGTCTTTGCCCTTTTTGCCCCCTATCTGAAAACCATCGGCACCGCCCTGATCCAATGGGACCTGCTGGATGCGCGCGTTCAGCCGGCGCTGAACATCCTCGGCAAGCTGGCGATGGCCGACATTTTCCTGATCGCGCTCTATATCACTCTGGCCAAAGGCATCTCTTACGCGACCATCGAAACCGCATGGGGGCTTTACCTGTTTACGGCCTGTATTCTGGCCTCAATCGCCCTAGGTATTATTACCGAGATGACATCCAGATCACGAAATCATCAGACCTAATTGATTGAAAACACTTATCTGAGTATCATCTTAATATTTCGAGCAGCCAGTTTCTTGTAGTGATCGGTCCGTAGCGGATCAAAAATTATGTTCAACCTTTGTCCGCTTCGGCCCGATATGTATCGGTTTGAGAAGGAGATCGTCGAACATGACCGCACTCCACACGTTAACATTACAGTTTCAAAACGCATTTTTACGACTGACATTTTTTCTGATTTGCTCCGCGGCATTTCTGGCCTTCGCAACCACTATGCTATCCGCCCTGGGCGTGCTGCCATGGCTTTCCATGCAAGCCGGACTGGCGGGCGGCACCATCATAGACGCCGGGATCTATGTTCAGATTGGCCTGACCGCTCTGATCCTGATGCTGGCCTTCTACCTTCCTGCGAATGCCCGGATGATGGCGCTGGAAAACGCGCACCGTAAATTTGCGCTGAACATGCACGACATCGCCCATGCCTATCAGCTGGCCCATGCGCAGGACCGCAGCGGGGCATTTATCCTGTCGTCCGAATTTGATGCGGTCAAAGAGCGGATGGCCTTCCTGCGCCAACATCCCAACCTACAATCGCTCGAACCAGAGATTCTGGAGTTGGCCGCGCAAATGAGCCAGATCAGCCAAGAACTGGCCGAAACTTACGGGGATACCCGCATCGCCCGTGCCCGCACATTCCTGCAGCAACGCCAGGAAGAGATCGAACTGTTTCAGCAACGGCTGGAAGAGGCGCAAACCATTCAGCACGAGCTGCGCCAGTGGACCCATGATGTTGAAATCGAAGAATCCATCGCTCGTTCTCAGCTAACCCGCCTGCGCGACGAACTTTTCGAACTGTTGCCGGAATTGTCAGCGCAACTGCAGCAGCCCAAGGACGGTGCATCGAAGCCGTCGAGCGTCATAGCTATGTCGCCACCTCGCGCCGCCGAATAGGCGCGACAGCGCCCGCCATGGACGATGGCCCAAACAGGCCTGAGGATATGGCGCGCTACCGGTGGAGATGAAGGCCCACGAGGGCTTGAAGAACCGCCATTCCTCGGGCACCAAGGGCGCCATGGCAAAGACAACTTTTTCATGCTCGGCCTGCGGTGCCACTCATTCACGATGGTCCGGGCGCTGCGACGGCTGCGGTGAATGGAATTCCATCTCGCAAGACGTCCCCCTTTCGGCTGGCCCGGCCAAAAAATCCCTCGGCGGCAAGCGTGGCCAGTCCATCACACTCACGGACCTGTCGACCGAGGAAACTCCCCCTCCCCGCACGCTCTGCGGGGTCGAGGAGCTGGATCGCGTGCTGGGAGGCGGACTCGTCCCCGCCTCGGCCTTGCTGGTAGGTGGCGATCCGGGCATCGGCAAATCCACCCTTTTGCTGCAGGCCGCGGCCCGGTTCTCGCGTGCAGGTGTGAAAACCATTTACGTCTCGGGCGAGGAAGCCAGCGCGCAGGTTAGGATGCGCGCGCGCCGGTTAGGGCTTGAAGATGCGCCTGTGCAACTGGCCGCCGAAACCAACCTGCGTAACATCCTCACCACGTTGGAAGCCGAGAAACCCGGTCTCGCAATCATCGACTCAATTCAAACCATGTGGGCCGACAACGTCGACAGCGCACCGGGTTCAGTGTCACAAGTCCGCGCCGCAGCACATGAATTGACCACGTTTGCGAAACGACACGGAGTTTCAATCATCATGGTTGGCCATGTCACCAAAGATGGCCAGATCGCTGGCCCCCGCGTGGTTGAACACATGGTCGATACCGTTCTTTATTTCGAAGGCGAACGCGGGCATCAGTTCCGCATTCTGCGCGCGGTCAAGAACCGGTTTGGTCCAGCCGATGAGATTGGCGTGTTCGAGATGACAGGCAAAGGTCTGGCACAAGTCACAAACCCGTCGGCCCTGTTTCTATCTGAACGCGGCAAGCCCAGCCCCGGATCGGCCGTATTTGCTGGTATCGAAGGGACACGGCCGGTTCTGGTCGAGCTTCAGGCGCTGGTTGCCCCATCCCCCCACTCTCAGCCTCGCCGAACCGTCGTCGGCTGGGACAGCGGACGGCTGGCAATGATCCTTGCCGTGCTCGAAGCCCGCTGCGGCATCCCCTTTGCCGGGCTTGATGTCTATCTCAACGTCGCAGGCGGGCTTAAAATCACCGAGCCAGCCGCGGACCTTGCCGTTGCTGCCGCGCTACTCAGCGCGCGCGAGGACACAGCCCTGCCAACGGACACCGTCGTTTTCGGAGAAATCTCGTTGTCCGGGGCACTTAGACCGGCCCCTCAGACAGAAAACAGGTTGAAAGAAGCCCAAAAACTTGGTTTCACATCCGCCATAGCTCCGGCAGGCGGGAAAACCGGTACTGTGGCAGGTCTGACACTCACCCGGCCCTCTGATTTGGTAGGGTTTGTTGGCGAAACCTTCGGAGCAGGTTAAGGTAACGCCTTGAGGGGCAGAAAAAATTACGGGCGAGGGCCATGGAAGGTTTTACAATAATTGACGGGGTAGTTGCCCTGATCATCGTTATATCGGGTCTGCTGGCCTATTCCCGTGGCCTGTTGCGGGAAATTCTCGCGATCGCGGGATGGGTTGCAGCGGCAGTTTTGGCATTCATTTTCGCACCACAGGCCGTTCCACTGGTCAAAGAAATCCCCGTTGTCGGAGATTTCCTGCGCGACAGTTGTGAATTGTCGGTTATCACCGGGTTCGCTGGCGTATTTGCCATTGCCCTGATCGTGGTTAGTATATTTACCCCACTGTTCTCATCTCTTGTGCAACGGTCTGCACTGGGCGGCTTGGATCAGGCACTTGGGTTTTTCTTTGGAATCGCGCGCGGCATCCTTTTGGTGGCGATTGCCTTCTTCGTCTATGACACAGTCATGACGGGCCAATCCTACACCATCGTCGATGAAAGCCGGTCAGCCAAAGTGTTCGAACAATTCAGCGACAAAATCGAAGAGCAAAACCCCGAAGCCGCGCTGGGGTGGGTAACATCCCAATATGAAGAACTGGTAGCCAGCTGTGGTGAAAGCGCCGATCCATCCGACGCACCTGCCGCCCCTGAAGCACCTGCAGCGGAATAAAGCAAAAGCCCGGTCAAAGCCGGGCTTTTTCAATTCGGCTTAGACAAACCCTTCTCCGGCGCAAACAGTGCATCTGATGTTTTTCAGACCAAAGCACCCCTCGCAACGGGACATGACGGGCTTGCCAAAAATGTCCCGACTTTTGATCACTTCACCTGCGCCTCCGCAAATCTGACAGGGTGCGCGCCCCATTCCACGGCATCGGTGGCACCGGCGTTTTACCGGTTCTTGCTTTTTCTGACCTTGATTGTTTTGCCACATGTCTGAAATCCGCTTGGCTTGAAGAAACTATTGTTTCGGATTGTTTCCTCTATGACAGCACAAGCTGCGAAACCTGTCACCTTTTGTTCGGCCATTGTGGCAAATTCCACCTGCGTCAAATCGCAAATGTGATCCTTTGATGACACAGCCTCCGTAAGGCTTTATGTGAAGTCCGAACTGACATGGAATCGGAGCTGCCGATCTTGCTGTATCTGTTTTCTTTCGCGCCTGCCGCTTGCGACCAGGGCGCGTCTGCATCCCAAGATCTATGGGAAGTATCAGGCAAAGACACCGCCATGCTGATGTTCCGAACACCGCCACAACTTAAATCGTCATAGTAATTTGGAGCCCGAACATGTGTGGGATTTTGGGGATCGCAAGCAGAACACATGATGTGTTTGCGGAAATCTATGACGGGCTTCTGATGCTGCAGCACCGGGGTCAGGATGCATCGGGTATCGTCACTTATACCGGAGAGTTCTTCCGCGAAAAGAAAGCCAACGGGCTGGTCAAGGACGTGTTTAACGCTCAGGACGCCGATACCCTGCTTGGAAAGGTCGGCATTGGCCATGTGCGCTATCCGACTGCCGGGTCGCTCAGTGCGGCCGAGGCGCAGCCGTTCTTCGTGAATGCCCCGTATGGCATCTACCTGGTTCATAACGGCAATATCACCAACACTGCCGCACAGCGTGAGAAGGTCACCGGAAAATACAGCCGCCACCTGCGCACAACGTCAGATTCGGAAATTCTGCTGAACGTTCTGGCGGACAAGGTCGCTGACGCAATCAAGGTCAATGGCAACGCCGAGCCCATTCGCAATATCTTTGCCGGTGTGAAGATGACGATGGAACGGGTACAGGGCGCCTATTCGGTGATCTGCCTGATTGCAGGTGTCGGAATGCTGGCTTTCCGCGACCCGCACGGAATTCGCCCGCTCTCGGTGGCCATCCGCGAAACCGAAAGCGGTGGCGACGACTTTGCGTTTGCCTCGGAAGATGTGGCCTTTGGCATCAACGGCTTCAACAAGATGCGCGACCTGCGCCCTGGCGAAGCGATCCTGATCGACCTGGACGGCAATATGCACGAATTCCAGGCGGTCGAAGGCAAGCTGACACCCTGCATCTTTGAATATGTCTATCTGGCACGTCCGGATTCTCTGTTGGACGGTGTCTCTGTCTATAAAACGCAGATGCGTATGGGGCAGACGCTGGCCAAACAGATCCAGGAATCAGGGCTTGAGATTGATCGGATCATCCCGGTCCCAGACAGCGCCCGCCCGGTCGCGCTTGAGGCGGCCAAGATCACCGGCATTCCCTATCGCGAAGGACTGGTAAAGAACCGCTATGTCGGACGAACGTTCATCATGCCCGGTCAGGCCGAACGTCAGAAATCCGTGCGCCGCAAACTGAATGCGGTTCCGCTGGAGTTTGACGGCCACAATGTTCTGTTGATCGACGATTCCATCGTCCGCGGGAACACGATCAAGAAGATTGTGCAAATGTGCCGCGAGGCTGGAGCCAAGAAGGTCTACATTGCCAGTGCCTCACCGCCGGTGAAATACCCGAATGTCTATGGCATCGACATGCCCACCAAACATGAGCTGATTGCCCATGGCAAAGAGGTCGAGGAAATCCGGCAAGAGCTGGGTGCAGACGCCCTGATCTATCAGCATCTGGACGATCTGATCTGGGCCGCCAAGGAAGGAAATCCAGAAATCGAAGCGTTCGACTGTTCGTGTTTTGACGGAAAATACATCACCGGAAGCGTCAGCAAAGACTATCTGGATACGCTCGAGAGCAGTTCACGCGTTAGTAAGAAACGTGAAGACATGCAGGTGCCCGGCGGATCCTGGAACGCGGCCAAGCTGGCTTCGGGATAAGTTCCCGGCGAATCGGTAGCTCTCTGCCCGGTTCAAGCCGGGCGGTTTCCGACCTGCATCGGTGTAAATTCGCTTAGTTTCCGCGCACAACTTTTTGGCGAAGGAAATGCAATCGCAATGGGTTCACCGACTGCCTTTTGAAAGTGACGGAACGGACAATTCACCGGACCTTTTGTTCCCTTGTTGCGTTTGATAGTCCGCCTCCAACCACTCATCAAAAGGGGTTGGGGCCGTGTGCCGCAGCCGCACTCTATGTCAAACAAAACCGTCACAAGCGCGGCCACGCAACAGGGCGCGCTTAGCAAAAACTCTGTCACCCTGCTTGGGGTGTTTGGGCCAAAAACCGATATGCGCGCGCTGATGCGGATGTCTTCTGGCCGGGTCAAAGAGGTCAAGCTGGGCAGCCGTGTGTCTTCAGGTACTATTGTGGCCATTGATGCCGAGGGCATCATGCTGCGACAAAGCGGTCAGACGACGCGCATAGCGATCCCGGGCAGCTAATCCTGTCTTGACGCGCTGCGCGCTTGGGTTCAAACCGCAGTCATGACCGATCAGACTAAAATCGCCCTCATCACCGGGGCCTCACGCGGGCTGGGCGCTGCCTTGGCCGAGGCGCTGGCACCAGAGTACCACATCGTCGCTGTCGCCCGCACCACCGGCGGGTTGGAAGAACTGGACGACCGCATCAAAGCAAAGGGCGGTTCAGCCACCCTGGCTCCGATGGATATCGCCGATCCGAATGCAATGGCGACACTGTGTCGTGGCATCCATGATCGCTGGGGCAAGGTGGACCTTTGGCTGCATACTGCGGTTCACACTTCGGCCCTGACGCCGACCCATTTCATTGACCCCAAGGAATGGACCAAAGCCATCAACACCAACGCAACCGCCACGTCGGTCCTGATCCCCTATGTTGCGCCTTTGCTGGGTGAGGCCGGCCATGCGGTGTTTTTCGATGATCCGAAGGCGGGCGAGAAATTCTACGGCATCTACGGTGCCACCAAGGCGGCGCAGATGGCTCTGGCCCGTAGCTGGGCGCTGGAAACTGAGCGCACCGGGCCGCGTGTGAGCATCGTGGAACCGGCTGCCATGCCAACTGCCGTGCGTGCCCGGTTTCATCCTGGTGAGGATCGGGAGGCATTGACCAGCACCGCAGATGAAGCGGCGCGTATTCTGGCTCTGTTATAGGAATGGCCCATTGGGCCATGCCTCCGGCGGAGGTATTTTTAGCCAGATGAAGCCGGCGGATTACGCGATATGAACACCGTTTCTTCCGGCCAGATCGACGAAGAATTGCCATGCCACACGGCCCGAGCGCGCACCACGTGTGGCCTGCCATTCGATCGCTTCGGCGCGCAGGGTGTTTGCGTCGACCGAGACGCCGTAAGAAGCACAATAGCGGTCGATCATGGCAAGGTATTCGTCCTGATCGCAAGGATGGAAACCCAGCCATAGCCCGAACCGGTCCGACAGTGAGACCTTCTCTTCTACGGCCTCAGACGGGTTGATGGCGCTGGAACGTT
Organism: Ruegeria sp. CDSA221; assembly: GCF_059611825.1. Taxonomy (NCBI): domain Bacteria; kingdom Pseudomonadati; phylum Pseudomonadota; class Alphaproteobacteria; order Rhodobacterales; family Roseobacteraceae; genus Ruegeria; species Ruegeria sp. CDSA221. The sequence goes on along the minus strand of NZ_JBXWPK010000002.1, from coordinate 365,149 downwards.
CATTTTCGATCATATCCCGCGGCATCAGGTGGCGGCGGTTTGAGGTGGCGTAGAAGACCACATTTTCCGGGCGACCTTCGATGCCACCGTCCAGCACTGCCTTGAGCGATTTGTAGTGCTGATCATCGTGGCTGAAGGACAGGTCATCACAGTACAGGATGAACCGATGCGGCGCTGCACGTAGATGGTTCAGCAGACGCGCGACCGAGCCCATATCCTCGCGCTGCAGCTCAACCAGTTTCAGATCAGGATGTTCGTTCTGCAGGGTGCCGTGGACCGCTTTGACAAGGCTGGATTTGCCCATACCACGCGCGCCCCAGAGCAGAGCATTGTTGGCCTTAAATCCAGCGGCAAAGCGGCGTGTATTGTCCAATAGTGTATCGCGAGACCGGTTGATACCCACCAAGAGATCCAAATCGACCCGATTGACCTGCTTAACCGGTTCCAGGCGGTCGGGTTCGACATGCCAGACAAAAGCCGGAGCTGCGGCAAAATCGGGCGCGGCCAGAGGCGCCGGGGCCATGCGATCCAGCGCGTCGGCAATACGGTTCAGAGCTTGGTCATCCATTGGGGCCTCCGGTCGTGTCTGCAGGGTCTCAAACCATGTTCCGCCCGGCGCGACAAGAGCGGCGCATGAAAAAGGCGCGCCGGGCTGGGCGCGCCTGTTCATTGCTTGATCGCAGCTTTATTTGCCGTCTTCTTCGTGGATGAAATCGGCATCCGCCTCTTCTTCGTCGTCATAGTATCCTTCTGCGCGCAGTTCGGCCTCGCGCTTTCTCTCGACACGGGCGACAAGGAAGATCGACACCTCATAGAGGCCATAGACCACTACAAACAGGATGATCTGAGTGATCACGTCTGGCGGTGTCACAAGGGCAGCAAGCACCAGAATACCTACCATGGCGTATTTTCGGACACTGCCCAAACCCTCGGCGCTGACAAGTCCGGCCTTACCCATCAAGGTCAGCAGCACAGGCAGTTGGAAACACAGACCAAAGGCAAGGATGAATTTCAGCGTGATATCCAGCGATTCATTCACCTTGCCGAAGAACGTGATCTTCACGCCCTCGGTGGTTTCGGGCACAACCACGATCTCTTCCGGAACATCTCCGGTAGTCGCCGACAACAGATTGGCAAAAATCGAACTGACATCCGCAAAGCCCAAAAAGAACTGCATGGCCAGCGGCGTTACCACGAATTGTGCAAAAGATGCCCCCAGCAGGAACATGAACGGCGAGGCGACCAGGAATGGCAGGAAAGCGCCCTTCTCAGACCGGTACAGACCAGGTGCCACAAAGCGCCACAGCTGATAGGAAATCACCGGGAAGGCCAGCGCGAAGCCAAAGACCATCGAAATTCGGAACAGCGTAAACAGATATTCCTGTGGCGAGGTATATTGCAAAGTCGGAGACGGATCGCCCAGATCGCGCAGCGTTGCCTCGATTGGTTGGACCAGGAATTGCAGGATAGGTTCCGCGACCGTAAAGGCCAGGACAATGCCAATTACAAAGGCAATGACCGCGCGGATCAACCGCGTGCGCAGTTCCGCCAGATGCTCGATCAATGGGGCCGAGCTGTCTTCGATCTCGTCTGTGTCGGTCATGATTTGCCTTCGGTTTTCAGCGCGGCTTCGGCCTCTTCAGCCTTGGCCAGCGCGTCGGCGGCTTCTTTCGCCTTCCGCTCGGCCGCAGCGCGTGCGGTCGAGGCCTGGATTTTCTTGGCCTGTTCGGCCCGTTCGGCGGCCAGCTTACCGGTCTCGCTATCGGGGTCAAACTTGGTGGGGTCGATACTTTTGGCCAGGTCCTGCGCGGCTTCTTTCACACCATCCATGGCGCTGCCTACAGGGTTGGTGGCCGCGTTGAGACCTTTTTTGATGTCATTCACACCGGCCTGATCCGCCGCATCGTTCATGGCACTGCTGAATTCGCGCGCCATGCCACGGGCCTTGCCGACAAAACGACCGACATTACGGAACAAAACCGGCAGATCCTTTGGCCCCACAACGATCAGGGCAACGACGCCGATGACCAGAAGCTCGGTCCAGCCCAGATCAAACATACCGGATCAGACCTTGTCTTTGTCGGTCTCGGGCGTGACGTCCTTGGCCAGCTCGGATGCGTCCTGATCCAGTTCCTCTGCGCCTTCTTTGACGCCCTTCTTGAATGACGTAATGCCTTTGCCCACTTCGCCCATCAACGAGCTGATTTTGCCACGGCCGAATAGCACCAGAACCACAACTGCGATCAGCAGAATGCCGGGAAGGCCAATATTGTTGAGCATCTCTCTTCTCCTTTAACGTCGGCGCCGTACGCCGGAAATGTGATCTGGGTCCGTGTCTACGCCCGCTGGCCCGCCTGCAAAAGTGAGTTGGTTCAAATCTGCGTTCAAATTTGATCCGATCCGATGTTTTTTACGGCCTCGGATTGATCAACTGACAGGTTTGTGTCAGTTGGTAGGGGCTAGGTAGGCGGTATCGAAACCTGGTCAACGGAGATTCACATGACCCATGTTGCAGAAATCGTCACCTTCACCCTCGCCAACGGGACAACCCCGGAAGAGTTTGTAAAACTCAGCCAAGCGTCCGAAGCCTTTGTACGCGCAGCTCCGGGGTTTGCCCATCGTCAACTCAGTCAAGGCGAAGACGGGCGCTGGACTGACTACGTGATCTGGACCGATATGAAGGCCGCACAGGACGCAGCTGCGCAGTTCCCGCAGCAGGGTTTTGCGCCCGCACTGATCGCCGCGATCAACCCCGAAGGCATGCAGATGCGCCACGAGAACGTGCTATGGAACATGACCGCCTGATCGCGGTCAGAACGGCGTGTCATGCGCCGCACTGACCGCCTGTTCGACATCATCCAGATCCTGCGCGACGGCAAACTGCACCGTGCGCAGGACATTGCGGATCGGCTCGAGGTGTCGGTCCGCACGATCTATCGCGACATGGATACGTTGGCCGCCTCGGGCGTTCCGGTCGAAGGTGAGCGCGGCGTGGGTTATATGGTGCGTGAGCAGATCACCCTGCCCCCGCTGAATTTGACCCCGGCCGAACTGGAAGCGCTGAACCTTGGCATGGCAATCGTGGCCGAGGCCGCCGACCCCGACTTGAAAACCGCCGCCGAGTCTTTGGCTGAAAAGATCGACGCCGTGCTGCCGACCCAGGTGATTGCCGAGGCTGACAGCTGGAAATTTGCGGTATACCCCTTTGCCGATGCCGCACGCGGGCTGGCGCATATGGCCCCGATCCGCGCCGCCATCAAATCACGACAAAAATTACGTCTGAGTTACCGCAGGATCGACGGCGTGCTGACCGAGCGCACCATTCGGCCATTGCATATGGAGTATTGGGGACGAGTCTGGACGCTGACTTCCTGGTGTGAACTCCGCGATGGTTTCCGGGTCTTCCGAATTGACCTGATCGAAACCGTCCTTCCCCTGCCCGAGATTTTTGCAGACGAGCCGGGAAAGCGTCTGAGCGATTACGACCCATACGCTTAACCCTGCCGTCATCGGGTTGGGATTATCCCTGCCAGCGGCATGGCCCTGACGGGGCCATTCTTATCATTTCAGATAGGGCTCTGGATCTACAGATTCGAAGCCTTTGCGCACTTCGAAATGGACATAGGCGTTGTCCCCGCTCCGCAGCGAGGCAATCTTCTGCCCTCGTCGCACGCGATCCCCTTTCTTGACCGTGATATCTGCCACATTGGCATAGACGGTCAGCAGATCACTGTTGTGTTTAACAACGATGATCGGAACCTGATCTGCATCAGCAGTGATCGCCGCAACAGTTCCCGCCTCTGCCGCCATTACAGGCGATCCTGCGGCCGCTGCGATGTCGATCCCCTCGTTCTTTCCCTTTTGATAGGTGCGGATAATCGTACCGTTCACAGGAAGCCCAAGCGCCGAATTGCTTTGGTTTGTTGGTGCCTCGGCGGTCACATCAGGTGCCGGAGTGGCCGGGGAAATGGTTTCGTCAGGCAAGGGCTGCGTAGCACTGGGCGGCGTCGGTGTCGGAGACCCCTGGCCGGGCTGTGTCACATTCGTTGCAGGCACAGCAGCTTTGCGCGGTGCGGATTGGCTTTTCACCGGGATCAGAAGGAACTGGCCTTCGCGGACGGTAAAATCGGAATCCAATCCATTCCAGTCTGACAGCGCCTCAACGGGAACGTCATAGAGGCGTGAAATTGTAAATGCCGTTTCACCACGTTTCACCTTGTGGCGGATCGGTTCGGGACCGGTTGGTGCCGGTGCCGCCGCAGGTTTTGCGGGCTCAAGCGTTGATGTACGGACCGAGCCATTTGCGGGGACCTCGTCGATTGCCGTACCAGCTATCGTCGCTATATCGACAGAGCTTGCGGAACCGACCGTCTGGGGCAGTGCCACAACTTCGCCCTCGCGCAGGGTATCTGTAGGCATTAGACCATTGAAACGCGCCAGCTCTCCTTCAGGCAAACCAACCCTTGCGGCCAAGTCTCTGACAGTGTCACCGCGGCGAGCAATCGCCACTTGATAGGTCGGATATGTGATGACACCCCTGGCATCCGGAGCGGGCCGGTTGGTCGTCGCCGACTGTGCTGCTTCGGCGGTGGAAAAACCGCCTACCTGTCCGCGAAGATCATAGTCCAGCGGCCCTTCGCACCCAGCCAGGATTGCAAGGCTAGCCACTCCTAACGCACAGCGGCGCATTGCTGATTTGGAAACTGCTCTCATTTTATTGTCCTCGACACCTGCCCCTGTTCATCGGGGTTCCGGCGCATTTTGCAGAATATTCCTTTAAGCTCCATCCTTCCCAAGCCCTTCTAACAAGGGCACAAAACGGACAGGCAACAATTCGTCATAGTCCAAACCGGATTCGGTGCGCCGGACCCTGATCAACGTCTGGACCGTATCCGACTGCCCCACCGGCAAAACCATGATACCGCCGATTTTGAGCTGCGCCAAGAGCGGCCCGGGAGGGTCCTCGGCAGCTGCAGTCACGATGATACGATCAAACGGGGCTTGCTCGGGCAAACCAAACGAACCATCCGACAACATTGCCGTCACATTCGTCAGCTCCAAATCACGGAACAACTGGCCGGTTTCGCGCACAAGTCGCTTATGACGCTCGACCGTGTATACCCGGCGTGCCAGTTTCGACAGGATCGCGGCCTGATAGCCCGATCCCGTCCCGATCTCGAGCACGGTATCACGCGGACGTACTTCCAGCGCCTGCGTCATCAGCCCAACGACAGACGGTTGGCTGATCGTCTGGCCGCACGCAATCGGCAGCGGCGTATCCTCATAGGCGCGTTCTGCAAACAGGCCTTTGACAAATCTGCCGCGATCTATCTGCTCCATGGCTGCCAGCACGCGTGCATCCGTCACCCCGCGCGAGCGCAGGGCAAACAGGAACTGCATGGTTGTTTCAGGGTCCAGTCCGCTCATTCGATCGACTTTAACGCTTCCAGCGCGTCATGCGCCGTCAGATCCGCACGCATTGGTGTGACCGAGATATAGCCTGCCAGATTGACGGCAGCATCCGTCCCAGGTGCAGTCGGGTTGTGTTGATACCCGCCCTTGATCCACAGAAACCGCCGCCCCGAAGGTGAGCTGTGCGGCTCGACCGAGAAATGTGTGTCACGCCGATAACCCTGAGGGGCGATCCGGGTGCCCAATACTTCATCCGCAGGCACTGGGGGGAAATTGACGTTGTAAAACAAACGGTAATCGCATTGTTCTGCCGGCGTCGCGCCCAGTATCTTACGAACCAGTTCGGCACCAAATCGGGTCGCGGATTCGAACGGGTCATCCAGCCCCAAATTGCGCGGACCGAAATATTGAGACAGGGCAATAGCCGGAACCCCCTGCAGGGCCGCCTCCATCGCGCCCCCGACTGTGCCAGAATACAGCGTATTCTCGGCCGAGTTGTTCCCACGATTCACACCAGATAATACCAGGTCGGGTGGCGCGTCCTTCATCACATCGTGCAAACCGGCCAAGACACAATCAGCTGGTGATCCTTCCGCAGCAAAACGGCGTTCTCCCAGCTTGGCAACCATCATCGGGTGCGTGTAGCTGATGCAATGCCCCACGCCGGATTGCTCGAAAGCGGGCGCAACGACCCAGACTTCACCGCCCGGTCCGGCCAGATCGGCAGCAATCGCCTCGAGCGCGATAAGTCCCGGCGCATTGATACCGTCATCATTGGTTAGAAGAATACGCATATGCCCCATCCACCGCAGCGTTTTTTCCTTGATAGACCCAGCCCCGCACTGCGGCAAGCAACCCGCAGGTGCAATCTGAGGCTTTCACGCACCACTTGCGCCTAAACTGCAGTTTTAGACCCTATTTGGGGAATACAAAGCACCGATCGCGGCGAATGGTAAGCCACATGACCCGCCCCGCTTGCGGGACAAACACGTTGGGAACGGTCGCTTTCAAGATTGAATCATCATAGTCCATACGGAATTCAATCAAGCTTTCGTTGCCCAGAAAACGCGCCCGTTCGACCACACCACGCGCGGCTACCCCGTCCGTCGGTGTCGGCAGTGGACCTTTGCCATTGCGATCAAAATCCAGACGGACGTGCTGAGGCCGAAATACAATCTCAACATTCGTCCCATCCGGCACACCCGGAGCAAGAAACTGACCAAATGGGGTATCGGCCAATGCTCCGTTAACTTGCGCGCCTAACACATTTATATCGCTAAAGAATGCAACTGCAGCTTTGTCCGCAGGACGGGTGTAGACGTTGTAAGGCGCACCCTGTTGAACGATTCTGCCACGGCGCATCAGGGCGATCTCATCGGCCATACGCATTGCTTCTTCGGGTTCATGGGTAACCAACAGCACAGCGGCGTCCTCTTCCTTGAGGATCGCCAGAGTTTCGTCCCGAATTCCATCGCGTAACCGGTTATCGAGCCCCGAAAACGGCTCATCCATCAACATGATCCGGGGGCGTGGGGCCAAGGCGCGCGCCAGAGCCACCCGCTGTTGCTCACCGCCCGACAAGTGATGTGGAAAGCTGTCTGCGAACCGCATCAGGTCGACTTTGGCCAGCAACTCATCCACGCGTGCGCGTTTTTCATCTTTGCTACCCTTCAGGCCAAAGGCAACATTGTCAGCTACGCTAAGATGCGGGAACAGGGCAAAGTCCTGAAACATCAGGCCAATCTCGCGCCGCTCAGGCGGGACACGGAACACCGTATCGCAGATCAGCCTGCCATCGACATAGATCTGGCCTGTCTCTTGCATCTCGACACCGGCAATCATCCGCAGCGTCGTCGACTTGCCGCACCCTGACGGCCCCAACAGGCATGTCACCTGCCCCGCCTGCACGGTCAGCGAGACGTCATCAACCACCACCCGACCTTCGTACCGGGCGACCAGATTGCGAATTTCCAGACGCGGAGGAGTTGCGTTTACTGTCACCGATGGACCCCGTAGCCTTACCCGATCAAATCAATCGGGCTTGGGCGGGGATAGCAACCCCTCCCTTTGGGTGCAAGAGATCAGCAGCAGCCGCCCGTTTCGGCCTGCCCGGTCGCCTCAAATGGGCTTTCACCACCGCAGCCTTCGAAGATGCCGTAATGGGTTGAGAAATCACCGATGAACTCAAAGTGCCGCGCAAACCGCGTGTCTTTGAGCATCATCCATGTGTTGCCGCACACCGGAAACACCTTACCCGTCGCGATTGCGTGGTGGTCATCCAGCTCAAATATGTGCGCCGCATTGGGCACAGTGCCCTTATAGATCACGGCCTGACCATAATCTTCGCAGGCGGGTTCCAACGCAGGTAACTTGAACAGACGATAGGTGGCTGACAGGAATTTGAGCGGTGCCACGCGGTCCTCAAGAACCGGGTTTTCGATGGTCAAGGAGCGGTGCGTGACTCGACGCGGGTCGCCGAAACCGGCTTTGCGAGACATCGACAGAAAGTCATTCCAGTACAGCGCACCGGACAGACACTCGCCATACAGAACCTCATCCTCGGCCATTGCCTGCGGTACGCGACGATCCGCATAAACGTCCGAGAAATACATCTCTCCGCCGTCCTTAAGCAGGCGATGCGCGCCGCGCAGAACGGCCTCCTTATCAGTGGCCAGGTTGATCACACAGTTCGAAACGATGATATCGAAAGACCCCGCCTTTAAGTCCAGTTCATCCAGCTTTTCGATGTAGCCGTGATGGAATTCCACGTTGCTTTGGGCATACCCAAAGGTTTCGGCGTGATATTCCTGATGCGCGCGGGCTATATCCAACTGCTCGGGCGTCATATCCACGCCGACCACTCGCCCTCTCTCGCCCACCATGGCAGACAGGGCGTATACATCCCGACCGGCACCACAGCCCAGATCAAGGATGCTCATCCCTTCCAGATCCAGCGGCGCGATCAGCCCGCAGCCGTAATAGCGGGTCAGCACGTCATCATGGACCTTGGCGAGGATCTTTTTCAGATGATCCGGCATATCGTCGGGCGTACAACACGCGTTGGTCTGCAGGTCCGCGCTGCTTTGCAGGACCTCGCCATAATAGTTCTGCACCGATTCATGCTTCATCGCTGTCATCCCCTGATCTGACTGATGTTGAGCTAACCCAGCACCGCGCACCGTGCAATCAAAAGCCGAGCAATCTGACGAAAGGTTGAGCTAGCCCAGCAGCTCAAAATCCAGATCCGCGCGCACCCGGCCATTCACCTGAATCTCCAGAAGATGTGCGCCGGGAACAAGCCTGAACGTGGTCGCATCGCCTTTGAGCTTGTGCTTTTTGCTCAAGGTCAGGTTTCCATTCCTTAGCGCGGCCTGTTTCAGCTTGTGAACTTTGGCCGATTTTTTGCCGCCAGGTCGTTGGAAATGGATGATATAATCAATCAAAACGGGTTGGTTCGCCTCACCAGCCAATGAAACATCAAACTCAAGCGCGCCGCCAATCTTTGCCTGCCCATTTACCGTGACCGAGACCTGTATATCGGCATCAGGGTCATATCCCAGCATCTTCATCGCGCGCGGGTGCCCGGCCTTAACCAGACCGCGCAGGGTATGAGAGGTCATCCACCGCAGCTCGTCCGCGTCTTGACGCTGTGAACGAGACCAGCCCTGCAGGCGGTCCAGTACCAGATCCGGGTCTTTTTTGGAGATGTCGTTCAGATGGTTGGCCACCGACCGCGTCACATAGCGCGTTTGGTCCTGATGCAGCCGATCCAGCAGAGGCAGCGGATCGGTCAATTCCAGCCCCACCGCCTGCCCCCATGGCAAACGCGGGCGGGTTCCTTCGGACACCAGACGCCGCACGTGATAGCTGTCATGTCCGCACCAATCCTCCAGCCGCTCCATGACGTGTTCGGGGTGGTGATTTAGAAAGGCGCGAATGGCCCATTCCATCGAGAACCTCTGCGTCAGTTCAGCCAGCACGTCTAGCGCGAGGTCGGGGTGATCAAGGCCGACATTGACGACCCATTCTCCCAGCGGGGCAAAGATGAAATCGCCAAAATCGTCATCCGTTTTGTTCGGATCCAGCGGCGGCGGCAAGGCCCGTAAAAGGGTCGGAGCGACAGTTGGCAGCTCACCCGGAACCTGTTGCTGCAGGCATTCGGCGATCCACGCCATCCGCTCTTTCAACTCAAGCTCGAGAAGGCGTGACATCACCTGCGTTTGAAACGCCTGTGCATCGAACCCTGGATCAGCCTCGGCAAAAAGCCCAGCCAGATAGCCGGTCTTTTCTGCATTAAACAACTGATCCTTCAGTGAAAACCCTTGCGCCATGGTCACATCGTCAGATTGGTCGCGCCACCATCCAACAGGATGTTCTGGCCGACGATAAAGCCCGCATGTTGCGAGCACAGGAACGCGCAAGTTGCGCCGAATTCTTCCCGCGAGCCATAGCGGCGCGTGGGGATAGTTGCCTCACGCTGCGCGCGCGCCTCATCAATGGAAATGCCCTGCTGCGCGGCCACGCCTCCGTCCAGGGAATCCGCCCGATCCGTGGCATGTATCCCCGGCAACAGGTTATTGATTGTCACACCTTGCGGCGCGACCTGCCTGGACGTTCCGGCCACATATCCGGTTAGCCCGGTCCGTGCCGCATTAGACAGGCCAAGAACGGCAATCGGCGCCCGTACGGATTGTGAGGTGATGTTGACCACTCGGCCCCAGCCCTTATCCATCATGCCGGGCAACAAGGCCTTCATGAAGGCAATCGGGGTCAGCATGTTGGCGTCCAATGCCTTGATGAAGTCGTCACGCTGCCAATCCGACCACATGCCCGGAGGTGGGCCACCGGCATTTGTCACAAGGATATCAACGCCCTGTGCTGCGGCAATCACCTGCGCCTGCCCCTCTTCCGAGGTCACATCACAGGCAACGCTCTGCACATCGACACCATATTCCGAACGCAAGCGCGCGGCTTCAGCCTCCAACGCCTCGACGCCGCGTGCGTTCATCACCAGGTCCACACCAGCCGCTGCCAGAGCCTCGGCGCAGCCCAGACCCAAACCTTTACTGCTGGCACAGACCAGCGCGCGCTTTCCACCTATTCCCAGATCCATCTGTTCCTCCCCATCTGTGATTATCCGCATGTCTTGCACCCAGCAGACAGGGAAGACAGATTGATGACAAGGGGTTAGTAGAAGAACTCTTCCCGGACGATCTTGCCATCCGCGACGTGATACAGCGCAACTTCGCGCATATCGAAGCTCTCACCGCTTTCCTTGAACTTGCCCTGCACCTCAAAGATCACGGCAAAACGGTCTTCGCCATGCACCATCGGGTCACTGACGTTTCCGCCCGTCACTTCGGTCGAACTCTCCCACCAATCGTGCTTGCCACGGATCGCGTCGCGCCCATGCGCCTCGCGTCCCATACCGGATGCATCGACGGCCTCAACCGAAATGGCATCCACCGCATACAGCTTATCCAGATTGGCCTTGGCCCGGTTTTCCCGGCATCCCGCCACCAGCTCATCGGCGATTTCTTTCAAATTCATTGATCCTCTCCATTATTTGTTCACTATATGTTCTTATTGCCACAGGCAGACGATTCGAACCAGCCTCTTTGTCTTGCTTCGGCAGAATTCCCCGCCTATACGCGCGACTATGCTTGATACCGCCACGAACCAACCCACCTTGCCGCCCGAGATCGCCCGGCGCCGGACATTTGCCATCATCTCGCACCCGGATGCGGGCAAGACGACCCTGACGGAAAAGTTCCTGCTGTATGGCGGCGCCATCCAGATGGCCGGTCAGGTACGCGCCAAGGGTGAGGCACGGCGGACACGTTCGGATTTCATGCAGATGGAGAAGGATCGCGGGATCTCGGTCTCGGCCTCGGCCATGTCCTTCGACTATGGAAACTTCCGGTTCAATCTGGTGGACACGCCCGGCCACAGCGATTTCTCGGAAGATACTTATCGCACTCTGACCGCAGTGGACGCGGCCGTGATGGTGATCGACGGCGCGAAAGGTGTGGAAAGCCAGACCCAGAAACTGTTTGAGGTCTGCCGCCTGCGCGACCTGCCGATCCTGACCTTCTGTAACAAGATGGACCGCGAAAGCCGCGATACGTTCGAGATCATCGACGAAATTCAGGAAATGCTGGCCATCGACGTCACGCCCGCTGCCTGGCCGATTGGAGTCGGCCGCGACTTTATCGGCTGTTACGACATGCTTCGCGACCGGCTGGAGCTGATGGACCGCGCTGACCGTAACAAAGTGGCCGAAAGCATCCAGATCAACGGGTTGGACGACCCCAAGCTGGCTGAACATGTGCCCGAGCACCTGCTTGAGAAGCTGCTGGAAGAGGTTGAGATGGCACGCGAATTGCTGCCCGCGCTTGACCCCCAAGCGGTATTGGAAGGCCACATGACCCCGATCTGGTTCGGCTCGGCGATCAACTCGTTCGGCGTCAAGGAACTGATGGAAGGCATCGGCGCCTATGGTCCACAGCCACAGGTACAGTCCGCGGAACCCCGCCAGATCGCACCGGAAGAAAAGAAAGTGTCCGGATTTGTCTTCAAGGTTCAGGCAAACATGGACCCCAAGCACCGCGACCGGGTGGCATTTGTGCGCATGGCCTCGGGCCATTTCAAACGCGGCATGAAGCTGACCCATGTTCGATCGAAAAAGCCGATGGCAATCTCGAACCCTGTGCTGTTTCTTGCATCCGACCGGGAACTGGCCGAAGAGGCCTGGGCCGGAGACATCATCGGCATCCCAAACCACGGCCAGCTGCGCATCGGCGATACGCTGACCGAGGGCGAAGCGATCCGGGTAACCGGCATCCCCTCCTTTGCGCCGGAACTGCTGCAGACCGTGCGCCCGGGCGATCCGATGAAAGCCAAGCATCTGGAAAAAGCCCTGATGCAATTCGCCGAGGAAGGCGCGGCCAAGGTGTTCAAACCGTCGATCGGATCGGGCTTTATCGTCGGCGTCGTTGGCGCGCTGCAATTCGAGGTTCTGGCCAGCCGGATTGAGATGGAATACGGCCTGCCGGTACGGTTCGAGGCGTCTCAGTTCACCTCCGCCCGCTGGGTCAGTGGTGAAAAGGTTGAGGTCGAGAAATTCGTCAATGCCAACAAGCAGCACATCGCTCATGATCATGACGGCGACATCGTCTATTTGACTCGCCTGCAGTGGGACATCGACCGGGTCGTGCGGGACTATCCCGACCTGAACCTGACCGCCACCAAAGAGATGATGGCGTGACAGGGTTACGAGCTTCATATGCCGGATAATGTCCCAAGCTGGGGCATTGTATCAACGATCCGGGGCTCGGCCCCGGACATACTTCGGTTTGCGGCCTATCACCTCGATCTCGGGGCCGACCGCATGTATCTGTATCTGGACGAGCCCTGCCCGGCTGCGTTCAACGCCCTGAACCGCCACCCACGGATCGAAATACGCAACTGCGACGAAGGGTACTGGGCGAACCGAAAGCGCGAGAGGCCCGACAAACATCAGGTCCGGCAAACCGCAAATGCCAGCTTTACTTACAGAAAGGCTGAGGTCGACTGGCTTGCCCATATTGATCTGGACGAGTTCCTCTGGCCGCAATCCGACCTTGGCGTGATATTAGCGGAGATTCCGCAACATATACCAGCGGTGCGCGTTCGTCCGATAGAGCCCGTGGGCGGAACCGAAGACCTGTACAAAGCCTATATCCCCGCAGGTCAGGGCCGTGAAGGGATCGTTCAGGCATTATATCCGAATTTTGGCGGATTTGTTCTGGCTGGATTCCTCAGCCATGTTCAGGGTAAACTTTTTGTTCGCAAAGGCTTACCTCAGATCAATTTCCGGATTCACAATCTGTTTCAGGATGGCGAAATCCTCCCGACCAAGGTCGAGCTGCCCCAGGTTGATCTATGCCACCGTCATGCACCTGACTGGGATCATTGGCTAGCCCATTATCGGTTCCGGTTCGAAAAGGGCTCGTATCAGCCAGGCATGTCACCCAATGTTCCGCGCGAACAAGGCGGGATGAACATGAATGAATTACTGAGCTGGATCGAAGAAGAAGATGGGGCTCACGGCCTGCGGGCTTTCTATGATGAAATCAGTGGCGCCGACCAAGAAGTTCGCACCCGCCTCGAAAAGTTTGGGCTGATTAAGCACCGTCCGCTGGATTTGGATGGAAAAGTCGCGAAACATTTCCCCGGAAGTACCTGAATTGTTGCGATAAATCCGCATGGTCAGCCGGTGTCGCAGCATAAAAGTGACTTCATTTGACCCTGCCCCGTGATTTTGTTATGTCCCGCCAAGCCGAAATGCACAAAACATCGCATGGCCATCCGGGCCCGGCACATTCTTTACGCGCGGGCCAGGTTTTAGTGTCCGCAACAACCGGACATACATGACAAAGTTTAACGAACTGAACCTGAACCCGAAGGTCCTCAAAGCCATTGAGGAAGCCGGATACGAAACGCCAACACCGATCCAGGAAGGCGCAATCCCACCCGCGCTTGAGGGCAAGGACGTTCTGGGTATCGCCCAGACCGGTACAGGCAAAACCGCCAGCTTCACGCTACCGATGATCACTTTGCTGGCACGTGGCCGCGCACGTGCGCGCATGCCGCGGTCGCTGGTGCTGTGCCCGACACGGGAACTGGCCGCGCAGGTGGCCGAGAATTTCGACACCTATGCCAAAAATGTAAAGCTGACCAAAGCGCTGTTGATCGGCGGCGTCAGCTTTAAGGAACAAGATGCGCTGATCGACCGTGGCGTCGACGTTCTGATCGCCACACCAGGTCGCCTGCTGGATCATTTCGAACGCGGCAAACTGTTGTTGACCGGCGTCCAGATCATGGTGGTGGATGAGGCCGACCGAATGCTGGATATGGGCTTTATCCCCGATATCGAACGCATTTTTTCGCTGACGCCGTTCACACGCCAAACGCTGTTCTTCTCAGCCACCATGGCGCCCGAGATTGAGCGGATCACCGATACATTCCTGTCGGCCCCAACCCGGATCGAAGTTGCCCGTCAGGCGACGGCCTCGGAAACCATCGAGCAAAGTGTGGTCATGTTCAAAGGTGGTCGCCGTGACCGCGAGGCCAGCGCCAAGCGCCAGGTCCTGCGTTCGCTGATCGACTCCGAGGGCGAAAAATGCACCAACGCGATCATCTTCTGCAATCGTAAGACCGATGTGGACATCTGTGCGAAATCGCTGAAGAAATACGGCTATGATGCTGCCGCGATCCATGGCGATCTCGATCAGTCACAACGGACGAAAACACTGGACGGTTTCCGTGACGGAACACTACGTCTGCTTGTCGCCTCGGACGTTGCCGCGCGCGGATTGGATGTGCCCTCGGTCAGTCATGTGATCAATTTCGACGTCCCCGGCCACCCCGAGGATTATGTGCACCGGATCGGTCGTACAGGTCGCGCCGGACGCGAAGGCAAAGCGATCACTATCTGTTCGGGTCGCGATGAAAAAGCACTGGCCGCGATCGAGAAGCTGATTCAAAAAGAAATTCCTCGCTTGGACAATCCGGTAAAGGAAGAGCCGAAACCCGAGAGGCCAAAGCCCGAAAAAAAGGCCCGGCCAACTGAGGTCCGACCAACAGAGGCCCCCAAACGCGACGATAAAAGAGAAGATCGCAAGAAGGATAAAGAAGTCAGAGGCCGTGGACGGCGCGCTGACAACGGTCCTTCAGTCGTGGGAATGGGCGATCACCTGCCCAGCTTTATCGCGCTCAGCTTCGACGAACGCCGCACGGGTTAAATAGACAAAACCAGCGCCAGAATTGATGCGCCCAATAACGTCATCCCGGCGATCTCGCGCCGGGTGATGGTTTCGCGGAAAAACAAGATCGACGCGAACAAGCTGAGGATCAGCTCGACCTGCCCCAGAGCCTTGACGTAGGCGGCGTTTTGCAAGGTGAATGCCAAGAACCAGCAGAACGATCCGCACAGGCTGGTCAGTCCGACAAATACGCCTGTTCGGCGTGTCTGCCACACGGCGCGCAGCTCGGCCCTGTCTCGCCACAACAGCCACAGGCCCATGCTGACGAACTGGAGCGAGACAACGACTGCCAGCGTCACAAGTGCCCGAAACCACGCATCAATCTCGCCCAGTTCAAGCGAGGCACCCCGATAACTGACCGAGGAAAACGCAAACAGCACACCTGATCCCAGGCCAAGCCGCGAGGCCCGGTTCGTCAGATGTCGCCACCACGCCCCGTCTCCTCCGGGACTTTTTGACAGCAGCAACACAGCCGTCAGCCCCAGAAAGATCGCCCCAAGCGCCCAGGACGAGACCTGATCGCCCAGGACCAGAAAACCAACGATGGCGGTCTGGATCACTTCGGTTTTCTTAAAAGTTATGCCGACAGCAAAATTGCGCTGTTTGAACAAGGCGACGACACAGATCGTGGCAAGGATCTGAGCCGTTCCTCCAATGGTGGCAAACACCCAGAACCGGGCGGTCAGCAGCGGCAAGGAATACCCCGTCAACTGCAGCGCCGCGATCAGAGCGATTAGAACCAGCGGGATTGAATAGGCAAACCGGGCGAATGTCGCCCCGGCGGCCGTCAGCTTTACACTGCTCAGCGATTTTTGCAGCATGAACCGCACCGTCTGAAACGTTGCGGCGGCGATAGTGACAGGTATCCAGAGGCTCATGCCGCCTTTTGTGGCCGCAAATCAACCCTTTGGCCAGAGCGGATGCGCCACCGGGTCTTTTACCTTCCAGAAATACGCCCGGAAAACATCGGCATATGAAGGGTATACATAGGCCTTATTCGTGGCCAGATAGCCCTCTTTACCCTGCTGGTAGATCTTCGGAAGTTGATACCAGGGGGTACGCGGGTTCAGATGATGAACTACATGTAAATTGTTGTTCAAAAACAGAAAAGACAATATCCCGCGATCTTCTATGATAACGGTTCTTGCCCCCACATCTTCATGCGCACGGTGTTCCAGAAAAGTGCGTATTTTGACAAGGCCAAGCCCCAAATACGCGGACAGGACATAGGCCCAGACCGGCATGGGCGACAAGGTCACGATCCAGATAACCGCAACCACGCCTGCCATATGCAAAGCCCATGCGCGCAATATGTCCCATTCGCCACGCGCGGCCCCTCGCAACTCGTCCCTGACAAAGGCAACCTGCCCGATTGCAGGGCCCAAAACGATCCGCCCCAACAGAGTATTGTTCACCGATAACAATCGCCTGTGCCAATGACCTAGCCCCGACCAAACTTTTGGGTCCAGATAGTTTGATTCAGGATCATCATAGGGATCGGTCAGCGTTGCATCCCGATGATGCGCCAAATGCAGGTCCCTAAACCGCTGATATGGGATGAACAAGGTCAAGGGCAGCGCCATCAGCGCCTCGTTTAGCCATCTGGCGCGAAAAGGATGCCCGTGCAGTGCTTCATGCGTCAATGATGAATGTAACGCGGCCACCGCGCCCATCACTGGAACCGCTAACCAGATGGGCAGGAAGAAGATCACGGCCAACCAGGCAGCATAACAGGCCAGCATCAGCGTGAAAGTGCCCCATTCCGGACCCGGGCGCTCAGACATTGCGCCCCCACGAAATGCCCGCCCAGACCCTCTCATAAACCACATAGAGTGTCAGCCCGATCGCCGTGTTTACTACGGCCAGAGTTCCGCCAATCGCGGCGGACCCTGTCGCAACCAGCCCAACCACCGACATGATGATCAGGCCCATCACGTTCCACAAAACCGCCTTCACGACCGATCTGCGTCGTGTTTCCATTCCGTCACCCATAATATTGTTATGGCTTTAGAATTACGGCTTGCCGCTTAGGTTGAAAATTCCGAATATGATTAACAAAACTCATCAAACGTGATATTTATAACCACATGCAGGATAAAATAGACAAACGCGACCGTGCGGCTCAATTCCGTTTGCGCCTGGCCCGCGCATTGGAAGAACGCCAAATCAGCCGAAGCGCCCTCGCGCGCCAGATCGGTGTTGACCGCTCAACCGTATCGCAACTGTTGACTGATCACGGGGCACGGTTGCCGAATGCCCATGTTGTCGGAAGCTGCGCGACGGCATTGGGTGTTTCGGCGGACTGGTTGCTGAGCCTGTCTGACCGGCCGGAAAGCGCGGCCGAGTTGCTGGCTTTGTCGCTGAGCATGACTGAGGCCCCCCGCGCCCTGGTAGATGAGCGCATATTCGAGTGGCACCAAGAGGCAGCGGGTTACAAAATCAGATATGTTCCTGCGACCTTGCCCGACATGCTCAAGACCCGCACCGTTCTGGAATGGGAATACGCACCGCATCTGGGGCGCACGGCAGATCAGGCCATAGGTGCGTCCGAAGATCGACTGACCTGGATGCGCAGCGCCCAGTCCGATTATGAGATCGCAATGCCGATGTACGAAATCGACAGCTTTGCGCATGCAACCGGCTATTATCAAGGTCTTAGCCTTCGCAAGCGGCTGGATCAGATTGACCACCTTTTGGAGTTGTGTGAACAGCTCTACCCACGGCTGCGTATCTATCTGTTCGATGCCAAACGGCTGTATTCGGCTCCCGTAACGATTTTCGGTCCCCTTCTTTGCGTGTTTTACGCAGGAAGCCATTACATGGCCTTTCGCGATCGCGACCGGATTGAAATTTTCAGCCGCCATTTCGACACTCTGGTTCGCGAGGCGGTCGTGACCGCGCGGGACTTTCCAGAGCACCTGCAACAGCTCAGAGCAGCGATTTCCCGCGACATGTGATGCATCCCCGTACAACCTGTGGTATCGTCGCCGGGCGCGAACTTTCGGGCATTCCGACCACAGACGGAGGACCACAGGAATGGACGCACTGAAAACAGCCCAATATGCACGGGCTTTGTACACGGCGCACGGTGACCAGGCCGAGGCAGAAGCCGCAATGAAAATGCGCGAATGCGAGGCCGCCGGGAACGCTCAGCAAGCCCGCGATTGGCAAGCCGTTCGTCAGACCATCCGCCAGATCCGAGGCCCCAACCAGGGCTAGGTTACAGTTTCGGGTCGGGATTGACCGTGTGGCCATCCACCGCGATCACCTGGCCCGACACCAATCGCGCTGCGCCAGAGGACAGAAAGACAGCCATATTTGCGATGTCCTGCGCTTCGACGAAACGACCCATGGACGTGCCCGAGGCATAGCCCTGATAGACCTCGTCCCGGCTCATGCCTTTGGTCGCCGCCTCGCGTGCCAGAACGCCTTCCATCCTTGGGCCCTCCACCGCGCCGGGACAAATCGCATTGGCGCGGACGCCGTGAGGGCCAAGCTCCATCGCCAGTGTTTTCATCAATCCGATCACTGCCCATTTGGCCGCGGCATAGGGCGCACGAAACGGATAGCCGTATTGCCCCGCCGTGGATGAGGTCAGGATGATGCTGCCGGCACCGGCAGATTTCATCATAGGCGCGGCGTGTTTGGCGGCCAGAAACGCCCCGTCCAGATTGACCGCTACGCAGCTACGCCAATCATTCAGGTCGATATCCTCGATTGCGCTGGTTGGCCCGGCAATTCCCGCATTGGCGCAGAGCGAATCCAGACCACCCGCATCAGAAATCGCGGCGAACACGGCATGCATATCGCCCTCGTCCGACACGTCAGCATGGTGGGCTGTCCAATGATCCGGCACGCCATCTAGCGCCGCCCGATCAATATCTGTGATCCAGACATCATACCCGGCCGCATCAAACGCCTCTGCCATAGCCCGACCAACACCCGAAGCGCCAGCCGTCACCAACACCCGGCAGGTCATGAGGGTTTCCGGATCGCAACCCCGGCCCCTTCGGGATAAGGCAATCCGGCCTGCGCTTCGGCGATGCGGGCCATAGCGGCCTCAATGCTGGGCGATGGCGGGCTGGGGCGGCGTGTTTCCAGGCTGACATGCAGCAAAAAGCTCTCCCCGGTCGCCAGCAGCGTCTCACCGCTATACATGCTGTGGAACACGTGCAGTTTCTTGCCCTGCCCCAACAGCATCTGGGTGCGCACCTCAATCTTTGCGCCGGCATGGACCTCATTCATGTATCGAATGTGGTTTTCCGCAGTGAAATAGCTGCCCCCGGACGAGATATATTCCATATCGCAGCCTATGATTTCCATGAACCGGTCGGTGGCGGCGGCGAAGGCCTCAAGGTATTTAGCTTCGTTCATATGACCGTTGTAATCGGTCCAATCCAAAGGCACGGCACGGGACAGAGTCAGGATCGGTTGGCTCAGATCCGCTTGCTCCATTGATGGCAGCGCACCCGGTTTCAGCAGAGCATCATGCTGGTTCAGCACCGCCCCCGCGCCCCAGTTCTGCGCCTTGAGCGCCCGCATCATGCCCACAAGGTTGTTGTCGCGGATACGCTCCAGCTCGCGGATCGAATGCATGCCTGATTGCGCATCCGACTGATCGGCGATCAGGTCGACAAGCTCGTCGGTGAATTCGGGCACATCCATCAGCTTGGTCCAGGGCCATTTCAGCGCCGGACCGAACTGCGCCATGAAATGCCGCATCCCGGCCTCACCACCGGCCACGCGGTAGGTCTCGAACAGGCCCATCTGCCCCCAGCGGATGCCAAAGCCCATACGGATCGCCTCGTCGATCTCCTCGGTCGTGGCGACGCCGTCCTTGACCAGCCACAGCGCCTCGCGCCAGACGGCCTCAAGGAACCGATCGGCGATATGCGCGTCGATCTCTTTTTTCACATGCAGCGGGAAGAATCCGACCGATTTCAGGACCTCTTGCGCCCGTTCGATCATCTCCGGCGGGTTCGCACCAGTTGGCACCAGTTCGATCAGCGGCAGGAGGTAGACCGGGTTGAACGGATGCGTCACCACGATCTGTTCGGGGCGCAGCGCGCCCTCCTGTAACTCTGACGGCTTGAACCCGCTGGTTGAGGACCCGATGATCGCACCCGGATCACAAGCCTCTTGCAAGCCCTTGTAAACCTTCAGCTTCAGATCCAGACGTTCCGGCACGCTTTCCTGAATCCAAGCGGCACCCTGCACCGCATCGGCCATTTCCTCATGAAACGATAGCGCCCCTTCGGGAGGCAACGGCACATCGCTTAGCCCCGGCAACGAGCGGCGCGCATTGTCCAGAACTTCTCCGATCTTACGCTCGGCTTCCGGGTCCGGGTCGAATACCCGGACATCCCAGCCGTTCAGCAGGAACCGCGCGGCCCATCCACCACCGATTACCCCACCGCCAATGATTGCTGCTGTGTTTGTCATCTCTTTTTCCAACTGTTTGGCAATTCGATTTCCGCACCATTTATCGGCCAACCATTCTCGTCATAGCCAACACAAAGGTCGGGATTCGCAATTCTATCTTCGCGATAGTCGCGAGCGATTTTCTCGCAAATCACATTCAGAGCATGATCCCCATCAAATGCGACGTCGGATTACTCATTAGACTCGGGTGCCGAGCAAGCCGCTACAGCCAATGCTACGCAAATAAATGATCCTCTTTTCACTTCGGCGCCCGTTTCACCAGCCCCAGTTTCTCTCGCACTTCCTGTGGCCCGATCACCCGTGCACCCATATTCTCGATGATGCTACCCGCGCGTTCTACCAGTTGCCAATTCTCGGCCAACACGCCTTTGTCCAACCACAGGTTATCCTCCAGCCCGACCCGGACGTTGCCACCTGCCAGAACCGCAGCGGCCACATAGGCCATCTCATTCCGGCCCAACGAGAACGCGCTGAAGGTCCAGTCATCCGGCACGTTGTTCACCATCGCCATGAAGGTGTTCAGATCATCCGGCGCACCCCATGGAACGCCCATACACAGCTGAACCAGAGCGTTCGGTTCCAGAACGCCCTCTTTCACCAACTGCTTGGCGAACCACAGATGACCGGTATCAAAGGCCTCAATCTCGGGCTTTACACCCAGATCGGTCATCATCTGGCCCATCGCGCGCAACGCACCCGGCGTGTTGGTCATCACATAATCGGCCTCGGCAAAATTCATGGTGCCGCAGTCGAGGGTGCAGATTTCCGGCAGACATTCGGCCACATGGGCCACACGCTCGGTCGCGCCAACCAAATCAGTTCCCGCCTCGGCCAGCGGCAGCGGGTTTTCGATACCGCCAAACACCATGTCGCCGCCCATGCCAGCAGTCAGGTTCAGCACGGCGTCGACCTCGGCATCGCGAATGCGTTCTGTGACCTCACGATACAGTGCCAGATCACGCGAAGGCGCGCCGGTCTCAGGGTCGCGCACATGGCAATGCACCACCGCCGCCCCTGCCTTGGCTGCAGCTATCGCGCTGTCGGCGATCTGCTTTGGCGAACGCGGCACATGCGGGCTGCGATCCTGCGTCCCACCCGATCCTGTGACGGCGCACGTAATGAAGACTTCGCGGTTCATTTCCAAAGGCATGGCGTTCTCCCCAGCTTATACCCGGTTAACCCTGAGTTTTCCCCAGGCTTCTCCACGGATTCCGATTTGCTTTCGCCCCCGAGTTTGGCGCAGCTTTGGTCAAACACTTGTCAGAATGCGAATCGAACTTGATGAAATCCGCAAAAAACATATTGCAGCCCGAACATCGCGCCCTGAAAACGGCGGTGCTGGTGCTGGACGAATGCAACACGCTCAGCTTTGCCTCCGCCGTTGATCCGATGCGGGCCGCCAATCGGTTGGCGGATCGTCCGGCCTTTGACTGGGACTATGTGACAGCCACCGCTGAACCGGCCATGCTGACCAGTGCGCTTTCGGTTCCGGGCACGCCTTTGGCGCGACTGCAATCCTGCGATCTGATGATTGTCGTTGCCGGATTCCAACTGGCCCGCCATGCCACGCCCAGCCTGCTGGCCGGCCTGCGCCGCATCGCCAAGACCGGAGCCACCATGGCAGGCATTGATGGCGGCCCCTGGCTGCTGGCCGAGGCTGGCTTGCTGGATGGCCACGCAGCCACCACCCATTGGGAAGATTTAGAGAACTTCTCTGCCCGTTTCCCCGAAGTCGATGTGCGCCCGGACCGGTTTACCGTTTCCGAAGGCCGCCTGACCTCGGGCGGCGCAATCCCAGCGGTCGAGATGATGCTGCATATCATCGCCGCCCGCCACGGCGCCGGATTTGCCGCCCGCGTCTCGGGTCTGTTCCTCTATGACGGTGCGCCTGATCCCACAAAACCACAAAGCCGCACCGGTGCGCCGCATCGCCACACAGCTTTGACCGCCAAAGCCAATACGCTGATGCAATCCGCACTGGACGACCCTATGCCATTGGCAGATATCGCCGAGACACTGGGCACCAGTTCACGCACCCTGCAACAGCAGTTCCGACTGCGCCTGAACACCACGCCACAGGACCATTACCTGCAGCTCCGACTGGCCGAGGCACGCAGATTGGTGACGGACACCGATATGTCACTGATGGATGTGGCTCTGGCGACGGGTTTCGCCTCGCAATCCAGCTTTGCCCGCGCCTTTCGCACAGCGCACGGCCTTTCGGCCCGGGACCTGAGGCAAGACAGGACACAACCCACACATCACTAATCGGATCCGCTTCATCTGGCTGAAAATACCTCGGTGGAGGCTCCGCATGCGGAGACGAGGGCAGCGCCCCTAAAACGGCATAGGATGCGCGCGATGCGCTTCGGTGATTTCAGTCAGAATTTCCCCAGAAAGGCGAAGTTCCTTACCGTCGAGAATATGCCCAAGCTGCGCCACCGTTGTCGCGCCGAAAATGGCCGACATCATGAAGGGCCGCGTCCGGCACCAGGCCAGCGCCATATGGACCGGGTCCAGATCGTGGCGGTCAGCGATCTCTAGATAGGCCGCAACCGCCTCAAATGCCCGTCTGCGATGACGTCCTCCCACCTCAGGCACCAATGACATCCGGGAACCCTCGGGCACCATGCCGTTTTGGTATTTCCCGGTCAAAAATCCGGCGGCAAGCGGTGAAAAGGCCATCAGCCCCACATCCTCATGCGCGCTCAGCTCGGCCATATCGGTGTCGAAATGCCGGCACATCAAAGAATACTCATTCTGAACCGATGCCACGCGGGGCGTGCCGGTGGCTTCGGCGATCCGCAACCACTGAGCGGTGCCCCAGGCGCTTTCGTTCGAAAGGCCAAACGCTCGAATATTTCCTTTGTTGACCTGTTCCTTCAGGGCAACAAGGCACTCGTGCATATTGTCCAGAACCTCATCGGTATTGTGCCCCGAAGGCGCATAGGTCCAGTTTTGCCGGAACATATAGCTGCCGCGGTTCGGCCAGTGAAACTGATAAAGGTCGATGCAATCCGTTTGCAGGCGGCGCAAGGAACCTTCGACCGCCTCGGGGATTGTCTGCGGTGAAATCGGTGCGCCATCGCGCGCATGTGCGAACCCTGCCCCAGAGTGCTTGGTTGCCAGAACATAGTCACCACGCCGTGACGGGTTGGCGGCGTTCCAGTTGCCCAGAATTTCTTCAGTCCGGCCCACCGTCTCTTTCGAGATGGGATTCACCGGATACATCTCG
The DNA here is from genome assembly GCF_059611825.1 of Ruegeria sp. CDSA221. Taxonomy (NCBI): domain Bacteria; kingdom Pseudomonadati; phylum Pseudomonadota; class Alphaproteobacteria; order Rhodobacterales; family Roseobacteraceae; genus Ruegeria; species Ruegeria sp. CDSA221. The sequence goes on along the minus strand of NZ_JBXWPK010000002.1, from coordinate 341,254 downwards.
GCGGCATCGACGAAATTAATGCCCCCATCAAGTGCCATGTCCATCTGAGTATGCGCGTCGGCCTCGGATGTCTGCGTACCAAATGTCATCGTACCCAGACACAGGTCTGTCACCATGATTCCAGTACGGCCCAGGGGCTTCATTTCCATCGCTCATTCTCCTGAAATCTGCGGAGGCCCTATGCCTCGGCCTTTTTTTCCCACCGGCCCGATTCCTCGGACCAATATTGCGCCGAACAGCCCGCTCCGGTCAGTGTTTTCCATTGCCCGCGGGCATGTTGGAGAGCCTGATCATCATTCCCATCGAACAGGATGCACACGCGTTCCAGCGCGTTCACTTCCTCGGGTTCAACCGTCGCGCCATCGACGGCCATCACGCAAGCCGGATCATTTGTGGCCTCGGCCCCTGTCGTCAGCAATATGGGCTGGTCCCTGTCATGCGGCCCCCCGGTGCGGCCATGTGGCAGGAACCCTTCCTCGGGGCCCTGCCACAGCTTTTCGTCCAACCAATCCATCCGTGCGGGATCAGTTCCCCGCACAGCTATCTTCCACCCGGCCTGCCGCGCCTTGTCCAGCAACACGGGCAAGGTGTTTTCTAGCGGTTGGCGGGTCAGGTGATAGAAATAAACGGCGCCCATTGGATTATTCGAAATTGTCCTGCACGAACCGGCTCAGTGCGCGGACACCCCAACCGGTGGCCCCTTTGGGCGCATAGGATGTCTCGGTTGCAATCGAAGCCACCCCAGCAATGTCCAGATGGATCCAGGGGGTTTCGTCCTTCACAAACCGCTGCAGGAACTGCGCGGCAGTGATGGACCCGGCAGGTCGTCCACCGACATTCTTCATATCGGCGATGCGCGATTTCAGCTGCTCGTCATAGGCTTTGCCCAGCGGCATCCGCCATGCGCCCTCATCCTCGGCCCCGGCAGCCTTTAGGAAGGCGTTGCAGAACGTGTCATTGTTCGAAAAGACACCTGCATTCTCATGCCCAAGCCCAATGATGATCGCGCCGGTCAATGTTGCCAGGTCGATCATGCCCACGGGGGCAAACCGCTCTTGCGCGTACCACATCACATCGCACAGGACCAAACGGCCCTCGGCGTCGGTATTGATGACCTCGACCGTGTCGCCCTTCATCGACTTGACGACATCGCCGGGGCGCGTGGCATTGCCTGAAGGCATGTTTTCCACTAGCCCGACAAGGCCCACGACATTGGCTTTGGCCTTGCGCTTGGCCAGCGCCCGCATGGTGCCTGCGACCACACCTGCACCGCCCATGTCCATGGTCATGTCTTCCATACCTGCGGCGGGTTTCAAGGAAATGCCGCCAGTGTCAAACACGACGCCCTTACCCACCAGTGCCAGCGGCGCATCATCCTTGTCGCCCCCATTCCACTGCATCACCACAACCTTCGACGGGCTGACCGAGCCCTGCCCGACGCTTAACAAGGTGCGCATACCCAATTCGGCCAGTTTGTCTTCGTCGAGCACTTCGACGTCCAGGCCAAGCGCCTTCATTTCGGACAAACGATCTGCGAATTCGGTCGTCGTCAGCACATTGGCGGGTTCATTGGTCAGATCCCGAGTCATCCGGACACCATCGGCAATCGCATACAGCGGTGCGAATGCGGCTTCGACTTCATCATGTTTCTGATGACTGATTGTTACTGGTCCGGCTTCATCCGAATCTCGGGTTTTATGGGCATCGAAATCATAGCTGCGCAAAACGATCCCCAATGCCAGTTCTTCGGTCCGGGCCTGATTTCCGGCCATGACCAACAAGGGCTGGTGATCAGACAATTTGGCCAGCTTCGCCCCGGCCTTGCGTGCCTCTGCAGCATCGGCACGGCGCGACAGCACGAGAATATCAAGCGCTTCAGCGGCCATTCCGCCTGGCCAGGCAAGAGAGACTACATCGCCGGATTTCACCTTTTCGAACCGGTCGCTTTCGACAAGTCGGGCGACTGCGCCCCGGGTCAGACGGTTGGCGCGGCGTGCGGCTGGGTTCATCTTGCCTTCATCCGAGACAATAATCACGACGCGCCCTTTGGTCTGCGCCATCACGTCCACGTCAAAAGCCTTAAACTGAATTGGAACAAGACTGCTCATTGGGAACTCCTGAAAATCTGTTTCCCAAGACCTAGCCCGCGGCGACCGCATTGACCAGATAGCAGTTTTCCCCGCCGGGCATTTGCATTACAGTCGCGGAAAAAGTTCCGGCAGGGTCGGAGAGCGGGAGGGCGAATTGGCAAATCGGGGCAGGCATAGGCCGTTGCGCGCTGGCGCATGTACCGCTGATTCTCTTGACTTCAAGGCCCCCGCTGCAGGCAACGCAGTGATGCCGAGGGCGCATCGGTGATCCTGGATCGATATTTTGCCCGCCGGTTCACCCAGAGCTTTCTGGTCATTGGCTGTATCTTTTTGACGCTGATGATTCTGATCGACCTGATTGAACAGGTACGGCGCTTTGATGAGGTCGATCTGTCATTTGGCCGGCTTTTGTATCTGACCCTATTGAATACGCCCGCCGCCATCGGTGAGATGCTACCTCTGCTGATCATCCTGTCCACGATTGCGTTGTTCATCGGATTGGCGCGCAGCTCGGAATTGGTGGTGACGCGCTCGATCGGGCGGTCTGGAATTCGCGTCCTGCTTGCGCCTGTAACTCTGGCCCTGTTGATCGGAGCCTTGGCAGTTGCGGTGCTTAACCCGTTTGCTGCCGCAACTTCCGAAGAATTCCAACGGCTTTCCGATTCCTACCGTAACCGCACCAACTCAGCTCTTTCGATCAGCAGTGAGGGTTTGTGGTTACGGCAAGCTACAGAAGAGGGCCAATCGGTTGTCCACGCGCGCCGAACGTCAAACGGTAACACCCTGCTGTTGAAAGACGTCACCATAATAACATTCGACGCGATTGGTCAGCCGACACGCCAAATCTCTGCCAAACAGGCCAAGTTGGAAGACGGTTTTTGGGTTTTACAGGATGCCAAGATCTGGCCGCTTATGAACGGCATCAATCCCGAAGCTGGCTCGAAAGAGCATGATCGTCTGGAGATTCCGACCACCCTGACACGTCAGCGCATTCTGGACAGGCTGGCCAACCAGGATTCGATGTCTGTCTACGATTTGCCCCAGTTGATCCGAGACCTGCGCGAAGCCGGATTTTCGACAAAGCAGTACGAGGTCTGGTTTCAGGTCCAGTTGGCGAGGCCTCTGTTTCTGGTCGCTATGGTTCTGATCGGCGCAGCCTTTACCATGCGACATGTCCGGTTCGGCGGCACCGGAATAGCGGTGCTGACGGCCGTGTTACTGGGCTTCGCCATCTATTTCGTCCGTAATTTCGCGCAAATATTGGGAGAAAACGGTCAGTTGCCTATCTTCGTTGCAGCCTGGGCCCCGCCATTTGCGGCCATCCTTCTTTCTCTTGGCCTGCTGTTGCATGCGGAGGATGGCTGATGCGCAAATTCGCTCTGCTATTGCTCTCGGGTGCGTTTGCATTGTCTTTGCCTTTGGATGTCCTAGCCCAGACTTTGCCGAAACAGGATCAAACGACGAACGCGTCCCAGCAAGAGCCACCAGCCTTACTTGTCGCCGACAAGATTTTCATAACCCCAGAGCGTGTGCTGATCGCAGAAGGCAATGTCGAAGCGTTTCAGGGTGACGTCAAAATGACGGCCAGCCGGATTTTGTACGACCGCGAAAGCGGTGAGCTTACACTGGAAGGACCGATCCGGATTGATCAGGGCAATCGAACGACAGTTCTGGCGGATTCCGCAGAACTCGACCGGGGTTTGCTCAACGGCCTTTTGATCGGCGCCCGAATGGTGTTCGACCAACAGGTGCAAATTGCCTCGGTGCAGGCGACACGTGCTGGCGGCAGATACACCCAGTTCAGCAAAGTCTCGGCGACGTCTTGCCATGTCTGCACGGATGGGCGGCCACCGCTCTGGCAAATCCGTGCCCGCAAGGTGACCCATGATCAGTTGGAACGACAGCTCTATTTCGAAGGTGCGCAATTCCGGGTGCTGGATGTGCCGGTCTTCTATTTCCCTTACCTGCGTCTCCCCGATCCAACGCTGGACCGGGCGACTGGTTTTCTGGTCCCATCGGTCCGCACCACCTCGCAGTTGGGCACAGGCATAAAGGTTCCCTATTTCTTCAAGCTTGGAGATCACAAGGACCTCACGTTGACACCTTACCTTTCCGGTAAGACCAGAACTCTGGGCTATCGCTATCGTCAGGCCTTTAAGAACGGACGGATCAAAATCGAAGGCGCGCATACTCGCGATGACCTTCAACGGGACGAGGCGCGCGGATATTTCTTTACCAACGGCTGGTTTGATCTGCCGGAAGACTATCGCCTGACCTTCAACATTCGAACCACGTCCGACGATTCCTATCTGGCTGATTACGGCCTGCCCGACTTTGACCGTCTGCGCAGCGAAATTGCCCTGGAAAGGATCAAGCGCGATACCGCTTTCCGGACCAGCCTAAACCACTATAAAACCTTGCGAGATAGCGAGGATCAGGATCAGATTCCTTCTCGCATCTTCGACCTGAACTATCGCAAACGCTTCTTCCCGGCAGCTGTCGGAGGAGAGGTGCGGATGGCTTTCATCGGCCATGCCCATGAAAGAACGAGCAATGAGGACGTTATCGGGCGCGATGTTGCCCGAGCGACCTTCGATACCGAATGGCTGCGCAGCTGGATACTGGGCTGGGGGCTGCGTGCAGATGCCCAAGTAGGCGCGTCAATCGATACGTTCAATATCCGCCACGACAGCGCCTATCCCGATCAGGTGACCCGCACGACCCCGCGCGCCGCACTGACGCTGCGCCTGCCAATGACCCGCCGCGAGGCGTCGGGCGCAACCCAGTTGCTGGAACCCATCGCGCAGATCGGGTGGACGCATGTCTCCGACAATGATGTTCCTATCGACGAAAGTACGTTTCAGGAGTTTGACCAGGGTAACCTGTTATCCCTGTCCCGATTCCCTGCCGAGGACAGGCGCGAAGATGGGGTCAGCGGCGTTGTTGGGGTGAATTGGGCGCGTTATGGCTCCAGGGGCTGGCAAGCGCGTGCCACGATCGGTCAGGTCTTTCGTGCGGATGCTGATCCCGACTTTAACCTTACTTCGGGCCTTCAGGGCACATCGTCCGATGTGTTGATCGCCGGACAACTTGAAACGCCCAATGGGTGGTCTCTGGCCGGGCGAGGTTTGGTGAACGGAGATTTCAGCTTTGCCAAGGCCGAGCTGCGTGCTGCATGGCAAAAGGAAACAACGGCTCTCAGCGGAAGCTATGTCTGGCAAGAACCAGATCCCGCAGAAAATGTCGACGATGAGATTTCTGAGATCTGGTTGCGCGGGCGGTACGACATCGATCAGAACTGGCAAACCCGTGCTCAGGCGCGGTATGACCTGAGCGAATCTGAACCGATCAGATATGGGTTGGGTATCACGTACCGGAACGAGTGTGTTCAGGTTAACATGTCGGTCAGCAGGCGCTATACCTCGTCATCAAGTATTGAGCCTTCGACCGAATTCGGCTTTACCGTAGCTCTGACAGGATATTCTGTCGAAGGTGGCGGCAAACAGTACAAGAGAAGATGCAGTTGATAACAGGTTTTTCACGTTTCTTTCGTTCCAGCCATATCGGGCTGGTTGCTCCGGCACTGGTTGCAGTTTCGATTGCCATAGCACCTGTAAAGGCAGTGGCACAGAACCTGTTCTCGCCTGCCATAAAGGTCAATCAAGACATCGTGACCTGGTATGAGCTGGAACAGCGCCTGCAATTCCTCTCGATTCTGGGTGTTCCCGGCGCAACCGAGGAAGACGTGCGCAAAGCTCTGATAGACGACCGCCTGCGCAAACAGGCGATGCGCGACGCTGGAATCGTGGTCGCCCCTGAAGACGTTCAGGTTGGAATTGACCAATTTGCAGCCCGCGGTCAGCTTTCGAGCGACGAATTCCTGCAGCTTCTGGCGGATGCCGGTGTTGCCCGTGAGACGGTTCGGGATTTCATCAAGGATCAGATTTCCTGGCGTGAATTCGTCAGCGCGCGTTTTCTGTCGCAGGCGAGACCATCGGAAGACGAGATCAATCGCGCACTTGGACAATCTGGAAGTGGCGGCCTGCAAGTCCTTCTTTCGGAAATCATTATTCCTGTGAACCAACAAAACCTGCCACAGGTTCAACTGCTGGCCGAAGAGATCGCCTTGATCGAGGGCTATGATTCCTTTTCAACCGCCGCAACACAGTACTCGGCGGCCGGAACTCGCACCAATGGGGGGCGCCTTGACTGGTTGAACTTGACCGATCTGCCCCCGGCGCTGCAGCCGGTCATCATCGGGCTCAAAAATGGTGACGTCACCCAGCCCATTCCGCTGCCCAATGCCGTGGCACTGTTTCAGATGCGCGGTTTGCGTGAGACCGCTGCGAGTACGCCCACCTATTCCGAGATCGACTATGCTGTCTATTACATGCCCGGTGGTCGTAGTGCGGAAACACTGGCCGCAGCCGAAAAGCTGAAAGAAGAAATAGACACTTGCGATGATCTGTACGGTATCGTGCAAAACAAGCCAGCCGAAGTCTTAGAGCGGAATGTCAGCAAACCGTCGGAAATCCCGCGCGATATCGCGTTGGAACTGGCCAAACTGGACCTGAACGAAGTTTCAACAACGCTGACCCGCAACAACGGCCAAACACTGGCTTTTGTGATGTTGTGCACACGTACCCGCAACCTTGGCGAAGAGACAACGCGTGCAGATGTCGCCAATGCTCTGACCCAGCAAAGGCTGCAAACACTTGCAGAAAGCCTGTTGGGGCAAATGCGTGCCGACGCAACTATTGTTGAACAATGAAGCCAATCGCGCTCAGCTGCGGCGATCCGGCCGGAATTGGGCCCGAGATCGCCGCAAAAGCCTGGACCAGCCTTAGAACCACCTGCCCTTTCTTCTATATTGGCGATGCCGCGCATTTGCCGCCGGAGACACCGTCGGTACAGATCAGCGACGCCTCTCAGGCGGTCGAGATCTGTGGCTCTGCCCTGCCCGTACTGCAACTGGACTTTCCAGCCCCCAACCGGTCTGGGCACCCTAATCCAGCCAACGCCAGATCAGTTATCACTGCCATTGAAACCGGCGTAGCGCTGGTTCAGTCCGGTTCTGCATCGGCGCTATGTACCGCGCCGATCCACAAGAAAGCACTTATCGACGGAGCAGGTTTCTCATTCCCCGGCCATACGGAATTTCTGGGCGCCTTGGCTGGGTCCCAACGTGTTGTGATGATGCTGGCCAGCGACCAACTGCGCGTTGTACCAGCAACCATCCACATCCCGCTCTCACGCGTTCCTTGCGAGCTTACGCCCGAGCTTTTGCGGGAAACCATCGAAATCACAGCTCAGGGATTACAATCACAGTTCGGTATTGCCACCCCGCGGATAGCCGTCGCGGGCCTCAACCCGCATGCCGGTGAAGGCGGCAAGATGGGACAAGAAGAACTGGACTGGATTGCGCCGCTGATCGCGGAGCTGCCCCGCAAAGAGTATACCGTAACCGGCCCGCACCCCGCGGATACATTGTTCCACGCCGCAGCGCGCGCGCGCTATGACGCCGCCATCGCCATGTATCACGATCAGGCTCTGATTCCGATCAAGACGCTGGATTTCGATCGCGGTGTGAACGTTACCCTAGGCCTACCATTTATCCGAACCTCACCCGATCACGGGACTGCACTGGACATTGCGGGGCAAGGCCTTGCAAACCCCACCAGCCTGATCGAAGCGCTGAAACTTGCCCAGCAGATGGCACAAAGCTCTTGATCCTTCAGCAGGCTGAAAATATCCCGGCCAGAGGTAAAAATTCTCTGGCACTCTCCTATCAAACCGCGCCACGGTGATCGGATCATGAGCACTATCGACAACCTTCCTCCTCTGCGCGAGGTTATCGCCTCGCATCAACTCTCGGCTCGCAAGTCGCTGGGCCAGAACTTTTTGCTGGATCTGAACCTGACCGCCAAGATCGCGCGGCAGGCCGGAGATCTTGCGGAATGCGATGTTCTGGAAATCGGCCCCGGCCCCGGCGGGCTGACCCGTGGGCTACTTTCAGAAGGTGCGCGCAAGGTTGTTGCAGTTGAAAAAGACACCCGCTGTATCGCTGCCCTGAATGACATTGCCGCCGCCTATCCCGGCAAGCTTGAGGTCATCAACGGTGACGCGCTTGAGATTGATCCGCTTACGCATCTGACCCCTCCGATCCGTGTGGCGGCGAACCTGCCCTACAATGTCGGCACCGAGTTGCTGGTCCGCTGGCTGACCCCGCCGCAATGGCCTCCGTTCTGGCAAAGCCTGACCCTGATGTTTCAGCGCGAAGTGGCTGAACGGATCGTCGCCCAACCCGGCGGAAAAGCCTATGGTCGCTTAGCCATCCTTGCCCAATGGCGGGCCGACGCGCGCATCGCCATGTCACTGCCAGCCGGAGCGTTCACCCCGCCCCCCAAGGTCTCAAGCGCCGTGGTCCACCTGATCGCCCTGTCGCAACCGCGCTATCCGGCTGATCCTGCCACACTGTCCCGCGTGGTCGCCGCCGCTTTTAATCAGCGCCGCAAAATGCTGCGAGCCTCGCTAAAGGGCGTGGCCCCGGATATCGAAGACCGCCTGATCGCCGCCGGAATCAAACCCACCGAACGTGCGGAACAAGTGCCTTTAGAAGCGTTCTGCGCATTGGCCCGCGAAGTCAAAAGATCCTGAAACAAAAAAACCCTGCGGCCTAACAGACCGCAGGGTTTTTCTTTTCTATACTGGCTGATTTACTCTGCCGCTTCAGGCGTATCACCGTTGCCAGAGGGCGCGTCCTCAGTCGCAGCAGGTGCGGCTTTAGGCTTGCGCGCCCGAGGCCGACGGGCCGGTTTTTCTTTTTTCTCGGCCTCTTCAGGGCTTTTGCTTTCAGGCGTTTCTACAAGCCCGGATTCCGGAGCAGCTGCGTCAGCGGCAAACCCCATCACATCAGGTTGAGGTGCCTCAGCGGGGTCCGACTGGCGGACGGTTTCGCGTTCCTGACGCTCGGCACGCTCACGATCTCGTTCAGCCTGGCGTTCGCGATTCTGACGCTCTTGCTCCTCACGGCGTGCATCCATTTCACGCTGAGCTTCGCTAAGCAAACGCAGGTAATGTTCGGCGTGCTGCTGAAAGTTTTCGGCAGCTACACGGTCGTTAGACAACTGAGCATCGCGTGCAAGCTGATTATATTTATCAATAATCTGTTGCGGCGTGCCACGCACTTTGCCCTCTGGGCCCGAACTGTCGAAAACTCGGTTTACGACGTTGCCGCCAGAAGGACGATTGCGGTTATTCTTTGCCCGAGAGCGGGATTTGGAAGATCTCATCTACTTTAGTCAGCCTTGTCGTTCGCTGCCGTTCAGTTCGCGTCTTGCACTGCTCAAGGGCTTAGCTATGACACGATGTCGGCTTTTTTGGGCTTGGCGTCAGGGGCCCGCTGTAACAGCGTCAACCTCTCTGACTACACCTGAGTAAACACGTCCAGAGCGTGCAGACAAGAGGTTTGTCCCAATTTTTGTACCTTTTTTATATCAATCGGCGCATTTCGGCCTCAGAACGTTCCGTCATGAAGGCATTCTGGCGAAAACGACGCGGTCGCGACCATCCAGATCGGGAATGATCCGTACGTCTACCAATCCTGCTGCGTCGAACAAAGATGCGACGCTCTGCCCTTGCTCAGGTCCGATTTCGACAAGTAACCGACCATGAGGCAATAGAAAATCCGGGGCGGCGGCAGCAATCCTGCGGTAGGCCCCCAAGCCGTCACCTTCGTCTGTCAATGCCATCCGCGGCTCATGGTCCCGCACTTCAGGTGCCAGGGTGTCCATTTCCGGAAGGGAAATATAGGGCGGGTTTGAAACAATCAGGTCAAATTTAGCTTCAATGTCTCCAAACCAATCGGATTGCTTAATTTCGATCCGGTTCTGAACATCGTGTTGCACGGCATTTGCACTGGCCTGTAGGCAGGCCGCCTCACTCAGATCCACACCAATACCCGATGCACTGGTGCGTTCGGACAGCAATGTGATCAGGATGCACCCCGATCCAACCCCCAGATCGAGGACATAGTCAAAGGGTTCGCTCAGCGCGGCCTCGATCAGAACCTCTGTTTCCGGGCGTGGATCCAGCACGTCCCGGCTAACTTTGAACCGACGGCCGTAAAACTCACGTTCCCCCAACAGATGAGAAACGGGCACACGAATGACCCGAAGCGAGATCAGTTGCTCGTATCGCTCAGCAATATCCGGTAAAAGCTCTTCGGGTGTAATCAGTGTCACGCGACTTGCTTCGATCCGGGCGGCGTGGGCGAGTAGAACCCGCGCATCCCGCGCCGGATCAGCCACACCAGCCGCACGCAATCTTGCCGTAGCGGCCACCATGGCCTGAGCCGCTGTCTGGCCGCCGGTCATTGCGCCATCTCGGCCAGGAGACGCGCCTGATCATCCGCGGTCAATGCGTCGATTACCTCATCCAGATCGCCCTGCATCACCTGATCCAACTTGTACAGCGTCAGATTGATCCTGTGGTCCGTCATGCGGCCTTGCGGGAAATTATAGGTCCTGATCCGTTCCGACCGGTCGCCAGACCCGACCTGGTTCGCCCGATCTGCCGAGCGTTCGCTGTCAATCCGCTGACGCTCCTGATCATAGAGTCGAGTCTTCAGAACCTGCATCGCGATCTCGCGATTGCGGTGTTGAGATTTCTCGGAGCTGGTCACCACAAGCCCGGTGGGCAAGTGTGTAATCCGCACGGCCGAATCGGTGGTGTTCACGTGCTGCCCACCCGCACCCGAGCTGCGCATCGTGTCGATACGGATATCATTGGCGTCGATCTGAATATCGACATCCTCGGCCTCGGGCAGAACCGCCACCGTCGCCGCCGAGGTATGAATGCGCCCGCCACTTTCGGTCTCCGGCACCCGCTGCACCCGGTGAACGCCAGATTCGTATTTCAAACGGGCAAAGACGTTGTCGCCTTTGATATGGGCAACCACCTCTTTGATGCCGCCTAGATCCGACGCCTGCTCCTCGATAATCTCGAATTTCCAACCGCGCGCTTCGGAATACCGCTGATACATGCGCAGCAGGTCGCCCGCAAAAAGCGCGGCCTCATCACCGCCGGTTCCAGGACGGATTTCCAGCATGGCCGGGCGCGCATCGGCTGCATCCCTAGGCAACAAGGCCAGTTGCAGGGCGTGTTCGGCACCGGGAATTTGGGCCTGCAGGTCGGGGATTTCCTCTTCGGCCAGCTCCCTCATATCGGGATCGGCCAGCATCGCCTCGGCCTCGGCAAGGTCAGTGACCAGCTGGCGCCATGCCATGATCTGATCGACCACGGGCTTGAGGTCCGAATATTCCTTGGCCAGCACAGCAATATCGCCGCCCAAAGCACCATCTGCCATGGCTGCTTCGAGGTATTGGAATCGCTGAGTTATCTGTTCAAGGCGTTCTTCGGGGATCATCCGGGCGGTGTCTCTTAATCCGGGGCTATGGTCAAGGGCTGTCCGTATGCTAAGCTGCCCCGCATGAGACGGTTGGTTCTGGTTCTATCGCTTTTTGCGACGCCCGTGATGGCCGATGTCGTCGGTCCCGGCGGCAAGGTACAGGACTGCTATTGCACTGACAAATCCGGGTCACGCGTTGAATTGGGTGAGATGATCTGCCTGCAGGTCGACGGTCGCATTTTCACTGCACAATGTCAGATGTCACTGAACGTTCCGATGTGGCGCGAGGTACAGGAAGGATGCCTGTCCTCAGGGCTGCATCCGCGCGAGCCAGCCATCAACGCGGTTTCGGTTTACCCCAAAATCTGAGCGACCAAAGCGCAACCTGCCATAGATGCGCAGTGTATCGCCGTTCTGCTGGGCGGTTGTATAATCTGGAAAACCTATCACTTTGGTACGGGTGATATAGGTGACCATCCCGTCATCAACTGACCCGGCCAGAACCTTTGTACGCGGAGCGGACGCAGCGATTTCGTTCAACTGCGCCAACCCGTCCGGCCCCGTTTCAAGTACTCGCACGACGCCACCACGGAGGTCCCTGTTCGCGTCGCCGACGGGGGCATTGTGCCAGATCGCGGGATCAGACGGCGCAAGCCGTATATACGCCCCCACAAGGACAATCAGACCCGCAATCAGCCACAGCGTCATTTTCATCTTTTCCACTCTGTTAGATTGCGGAACCATATGCAGTTCCGCATAGCAAACAAGAGACTGCCGTGATCCCTACCGTGACGTCACGCCTGGCAATATGCACAGCAGTTCAAACAGCAGATTGGCAGCGGTCAGCGCCGTATTGCCAGAGGGATCATACGGCGGAGAAACCTCGACCAGATCACACCCAACCACATTTGTCCCGCCCAGGGCATGGATCAGTTGCAGCGCCTGCGGTGTGGTTAACCCGGCGATCTCGGGCGTGCCGGTTCCGGGGGCGAAAGACGGGTCCAGACTGTCAATGTCATAGGTGATATAGACCGGATGATCCCCGATCTCATTGCGTATCTGCGCGCCCATGACCGTCAGGTTCTGCTGCCAAAGCTCCCATGCGGGGTATTGGCGAAAGCCCCACCCTTTGGCCTCGGTAAAGTCCGATGCCGCATAGCCAGAGCCTCGGATGCCGATCTGAAAGGTTTTTTCCGGCACGATCAGCCCTTCTTCATAGGCACGCCGGAAAACGGTGCCATGGGTTTCCTTTTCGCCAAACATCTCATCATTTACATCCGCATGGGCATCCACATGGACCAGCGCCACAGGCCCGTGTTTCGCGGCTATCGCCCGAAGGATCGGCAAGGTGATCGAGTGATCGCCCCCCATCGCCACAGGTGTCACACCCTGCGCCAGAATCGCGTCATAGCTTTCCTTGATGATCCTCAGACTGTCGGACAGCGAAAAGGTGTTGATTGCCAGATCGCCGATGTCGGCGATTTGCAGGCTGTCGAAGGGGGCCGCAAAGGTGGCCATATTGTAAGGCCGCAGCATCGCACTTTCGCTGCGGATCTGTTTCGGTCCGAACCGTGTCCCCGACCGCCAAGAGGTGCCAATGTCCATCGGTATGCCTATTACGGCCACATCCAATCCGGCCAACGTATCCGCCTGCGGCAGGCGCATAAACGTGTTTGGGCCGGAAAAACGCGCCAGATCGTTACCGCTGATTGGTTGGTTGAATTGTGTCATGCCGTTATGTCTTCCGTCCTGCCCTGCTGCTAACCTGATACCGGAAAGATGGCTAACCAAAGGTTAAGGCTTCAGCTTGTTCCATCCCAGCAGGCAAATGATTTGGGTCGCCACATGTGCGCCTGCAATCGCTGTCGCACCTGAGGTGTCATAGGGCGGCGAAACCTCGACCACGTCCCCGCCTTTGATGTTAATCCCAGCAATGTCGCGCAGGATGATCTGGGCCTGAATCGAACTCAGTCCACCCCAAACCGGCGTTCCCGTGCCAGGCGCAAAGGCCGGGTCCAGACCGTCGATATCGAAGCTCAGGTAAACCGGGTTGTCACCAAGAATACCTTTGATCTTTTGCGCCACGGCGGCGGGACCGGACTCGTACACCTCCCGGGCGTCAATGATGTTGACCCCCAAAGTATCTTCGTTCGTCGTACGGATGCCCACCTGAACGGACCGAGACGGGTCGACGATCCCCGACTTCACCGCCTTGTAGAACATGGTGCCGTGGTCCACCCGATCCATATTGTCATCGGCCCAGGTATCGGTATGCGCATCGAACTGCAGCAGCGACATCGGCCCGTATTTCTCGGCATAGGCCTTGAGGATCGGAAAGCTGATATAATGGTCCCCACCCAGTGCGACCGAGGCCACATCAGCGGCCAGAATGGTCCGGATATGGTCCGTCAGCAAATCGGGAAAGGTCGGAATATTGGCATAATCAAAGGCCAGGTCACCATAATCCGCAATCGCCAACTCGCTCAGGGCTTTGAACGGCCAGCCATAAGGTTCATCCGGGGACTGCAGCGTGCTGGCTTCGCGGATGGCACGCGGGCCCAAGCGTGTACCCGGGCGGTTGGTCACCGCCTGATCAAAGGGCACGCCGGTCACAGCGATATCAATCCCGGTCAGATCCTTGGTATACAAACGACGCAGAAAAGACATCGCACCGCCGAAGGTATTCTCGTGCGAGACCCCCTTCAGTTCAGGATTGGTGAACGCCTCGTCGACGAAATTCTTTGAATCTTCCAGTGCCATGTCTTTCTCCTGTCAGCCCAAAGGCTGGGCCTTTTCGACGATCCGTGCAAAAAAAGACGCCCCAACTGGCGCGATATCGTCGTTGAAGTTGTATTTGGGATGATGCAGCCCGGCCCCCTCGCCCTGCCCCAGAAACAGGTAAGCGCCGGGGCGCGACTGCAGCATGTATGAAAAATCCTCGGCCCCCATCATCGCGTCGACATTGGTCATCACGCGATCTGCACCGGCAACATCACGCGCGATTTCTGCGGCAAAACCAGTCTTGTCGGCGTCATTGATTGTTGCAGGGTAGTTGACCTCATAGTCCAGCCGCGCTTCGACACCATAGGATTGGGCCTGTCCTTGAACGATCTGCTCCATCCGCTCCATCACCATTTTTTGCACGGTTGGATCAAAGGTGCGCACGGTGCCGTTGATATAGGCCGTATCAGGTATCACATTGTTTACTGTACCGGTATGGATTTGAGTGACCGAGACAACCAAACTATCCAATGCATAGTTGTTACGACTGACGATGGTCTGAATCGCCTGGGCGATACCGCAGGCCGCCATCACCGGATCCCGGGTTTCATGCGGCATGGCACCATGGCCACCAAGGCCCTGAATGTGAACTTCGAACGTATCAACAGCAGCCATGATCGGCCCGGGGGTTGTCTGAAAGGATCCTTCGGGAATTCCAGGCGCATTGTGCAATGCATAGATTTGGGAAATGTCGAACCGGTCCATAATCCCCTCTTCGACCATGACGCCCGCGCCACCACCCTCTTCTTCGGCCGGTTGAAAGATCAGCGCCACGCGTCCACGGAAATTCCGCGTTTCCGCCAGATAGCGCGCCGCGCCCAATAGCATTGTGGTGTGCCCGTCATGGCCGCAGGCATGCATGTTTCCGGGCTTGGTTGATTGGTACGCGACCCCTGTTTCCTCGGGGATAGGCAGAGCGTCCATATCAGCGCGCAGACCAATCGTCGGCCCCTCGCCCTGCCCGTTGATGATCGCAACGATCCCTGTGGTGGCGATGCCCTCGTGCAGCTCGTCGACACCAAACTCTCGCAGCCGGTCGGCGACAAAGGCCGCGGTTTCGTGGCATTCGAAAGCAAGCTCGGGGATCGTATGCAGATGCTGGCGCCATGCGGCCATATCGGCAGAGAAATCGGCAATTCGGTTGACGACGGGCATCTGGGGTGGACTCCTGATCGTGACTGCGGAATGGATGCATCTGACACCGGAACGAAAGGGTTCGCAATGGCCGAAAATCCTCTGATCCATGACAGCGATGCTGGCATCGAACGCTTGTTAGAGATCATGCGCCGACTGCGCGACCCTCAAACCGGCTGCCCATGGGATATCGAGCAGGATTTCGGCTCGGTCGCTCCTTACACAATCGAAGAGGCTTATGAGGTCGCTGATGCCATCGAACGTGAGGCTTATGATGAGCTGAAGGGCGAACTTGGGGATCTGCTGTTCCAGTCTGTCTTTCATGCACAAATGGCCGAAGAAGCCGGGCATTTCACCTTTCAGGACGTTGTGCGCACCATGTCGGACAAGATGGTCGCCCGGCACCCGCATGTCTTTGGCGACGAATCCCGCGACAAATCGGCAGAGCAGCAAACACTGGACTGGGAAGCCATCAAAGCAGCCGAACGTGCTGGTAAAGAACAACAAGGCGCGTTGGACGGTGTCGCCGCCAACCTGCCCGCCCTGCTGCGTGCTCTCAAATTGCAGAAACGTGCCGCCCGTGTTGGATTCGACTGGCCCGATGCCAGCCATGTGCTGGCCAAGATTACCGAAGAGGCTGCCGAGCTCGAAGAGGCACGCGACTGCATGGATGCGGATGCGTTAGAGGATGAGTTCGGCGATCTGCTATTCGTTATGGTCAATCTGGGCCGCCATCTTGGGGTCGAGCCCGAGACCGCCCTGCGTCGGACCAACGCCAAGTTCACCCGCCGGTTCGAACAGGTCGAGTCGCGCCTGGCTGCACGGGGGAAAACCCCAACGGAAAGCACGCTGGAAGAGATGGACGCGCTTTGGGACGAGGTGAAGATCGAGGAACATCGGGCCAATGGCAAACTCCCGCCGGCAAAGGCCGAGGCCGGAACGTAAAACCGCTAGACAAGCTCTCGGACACTTGCGAGTGTCCCACCTTCACGACCTCCGGAGACGATCATGCCCGCTCGCAAAATCATTATAGACACCGATCCGGGACAGGACGATGCCGTCGCCATTCTGCTGGCGCTTGCCAGCCCCGACGAAATTGAGGTTTTGGGCATTACCGCAGTCGCTGGCAACGTACCCTTAGAGCTGACAGCCAAAAACGCGCGTATTGTCTGCGAACTGGCTGGCCATACCCAGACCCCCGTCTATGCCGGATGCGACCGCCCGTTAGAGCGCCCCCTGATCACAGCAGAGCATGTCCATGGCAAAACTGGCTTGGATGGGCCGGTTCTGCCGGATCCGCAGATGCCGCTGTCCGAAGGGCATGCCGTCGATTTCATCATCGACACGTTGCGCGCGCATGAACCGGGCTCCGTTACGCTCTGTCCCCTTGGGCCATTGACCAACATCGCCACAGCGTTCCGCAAAGCGCCTGACATCGTGGACCGGGTTCAAGAGATCGTTTTGATGGGAGGGGCATATTTCGAAGTTGGAAACATCACCCCAACCGCCGAATTTAACATTTACGTCGATCCAGAAGCCGCTGATATTGTGTTCAAATCTGGACGCCCCATTGTGGTGATGTCGCTTGATGTCACGCATAAAGCTCTGGTGACCAAGACGCGCAACGATGCCTTCCGTGCAATAGGAAACAAGGCCGGTGTCGCGGTGGCCGAGATGACCGATTTCTTTGAACGGTTCGACAAGAACAAATACGGCTCGGAAGGTGCTCCGCTACACGACCCTTGCGTGACTGCCTATCTTATCAAGCCCGAACTGTTTACTGGGCGGCTGGTGAATGTCGAGGTCGAGACCCAATCAGAGCTGACCCTGGGCATGACAGTTGCCGATTGGTGGGGTGTTACCGACAGAAAACCCAACGCCCTGTTCATCGGAGAAATTGACGCTGGCGGGTTTTTTGATCTGCTCACGGATCGGCTGGCCCGACTATGAGCGCCGCACTTCGCCTTGCCCGCCCCGAGGATCTGGAACGTCTGGTTGGTTTGGTCGCCGCCTTTCACGCCGAAGAAGGCATTACCCAGGATGCCGATCAGACGCGCAATGCGCTTGCCCCTCTTCTCGAGGGAATACCTTTTGGGTGCATCTACCTGATTGGCCCCGGTCGCGCACCCTTGGGCTATGTCATCCTGACCTTTGGGTGGTCGGTTGAATTCGGCGGCATGGATGGATTCGTGGATGAGATCTATATTCGTCCCGCCGTGCGAGGGCGTGGAATTGCCTCTGAAGTCTTGCTGGATTTGCCCAAGGCGTTGGCAAACGCGGGGCTCACAGCTTTGCATCTTGAAGTCGATCGTACAAACGAGACTGCGCAGAAACTGTATCTACGTACAGGTTTCAAGCCTCGTGACCGCTATATGCTGATGAGCAAAACCCTTTGATCCATTTCTGTTTGGCTGAACAACAAGGCCACCCACGAAAGATTGAAAGACCCTACCGGGCCTCACCGCGACGGATGTAAACCGGAGCTTCAAGGTTTGCCACCGGATCGTCAGGGGACACTGCCGTACCGGTGATCGGATATGTTCCAGGCTCTGAGCAAGCAACCAGAAATACAGTGCTGAGTGCAGACGCTACCAGAAGAAGTTTCGAACCATTCATAGTGTTCCCCTTATCTGTTATTTCAATATGATACGAATGCGCACTACAGAACAAAAAGGAAAAAGTTCACACATAAGGATCGCCAGCGCAGGACCCCTATATAAGCCATTAATATATCTAGATAATACTATTCATAACCTCCCAAGTTTCTTCTGACCCAATCATGCTAAAGTGCCGGTTTGAGATTTAGACATGGGCAAAACCTACAATCCAACACAAAAAAGCCCGGCCCATTTCCACAGGCCAGGCAATCAAGATTCAGGCTTACAGGTTTCAGCGCTTGAGGATTGAGGCCCCTGCGTATTCGGCAATCTCACCCAGAGATTCTTCGATACGGATCAGTTGATTATACTTGGCTAACCGATCTGACCGCGCCAGTGATCCGGTTTTGATCTGACCGCAATTCGTGGCCACTGCCAGATCGGCAATCGTGGCATCTTCGGTCTCGCCCGAGCGGTGCGACATCACATTGGTATAGCGTGCGCGATGGGCCATATCGACGGCGCGCAGCGTCTCGGTCAGTGTTCCGATCTGGTTCACCTTGACCAGCATCGAGTTGGCACAACCGCGTTCAATCCCTTCCGCCAGTCGCGTGGGGTTGGTGACGAACAGATCGTCGCCCACCAGTTGCACCTTGTCGCCGATGGCGTCGGTCAGGGCCTTCCAGCCGTTCCAATCATCCTCAGACATACCATCTTCGATTGAGATGATCGGATAGTCGTTGACCAGCGCCGCCAGATAGTCGGCATTTTCTTCCGAGGTCAGGCTCTTGCCCTCACCGGACAGGACGTATTTGCCGTCTTTGTAATACTCGGTCGCGGCGCAATCCAAAGCCAGATGGATTTCCTCACCCGGCTTGTAGCCCGCCTTTTCGATGGATTTCAGAATGAAATCCAGTGCCTCGCGCGTGCTGGCGATGTTGGGGGCAAAGCCGCCCTCGTCGCCGACACCTGTGGCAAGACCTGCCGACGACAGCTCTTTCTTCAGAGTGTGGAACACCTCGGACCCCATGCGCACCGCGTCGCGGATATTCGCGGCCGAGGTCGGCATGATCATAAATTCCTGAATGTCGATCGGGTTATCGGCATGTTCGCCACCGTTGATGATGTTCATCATCGGCACGGGCAGGATACGGGCCGAGGTGCCGCCGACATAACGAAACAGCGGCTGTGTGGTGAAATCCGCTGCCGCCTTGGCCGTTGCCAGCGAAACGCCCAGGATGGCGTTTGCGCCCAGACGGCCTTTGTTCTCGGTGCCGTCCAGTTCGATCATAGTCTGGTCGATCGCCACCTGCTCGGTCGCGTCGAACCCAACCAGTTCTTCGGCGATCTCACCATTTACGGCGGCAACCGCTTCGAGCACGCCCTTGCCCATATAGCGCGATTTGTCACCATCACGCTTTTCGACCGCCTCATAGGCGCCGGTCGAGGCACCCGACGGGACGGCGGCACGGCCCATGGTGCCGTCTTCCAGGATCACGTCCACTTCGACGGTTGGGTTGCCCCGGCTGTCCAGAATTTCGCGTGCATGGATGTCGATGATGGTGCTCATGAGGCCCGTCCCTGTGGCTGCAATCAGTTGCCAGCCTCATATCAGTATAGGGCAAAAAGTAAACCACTCATGTTATCGCTAACACTGATCTGAGAGCCTGTTTGCGCAAACCTGCGACGATCCGTCAGGCCGCAAGAGCCAGTGACCGCGCCAGGCGTCGTTCGCGCAGGAAGGTATAGAGCCCCGACCCCAGGATCAGCGATGCACCGGCAACCGTCATCATATCCGGGCGTTCCCCGAACATCAGCATTCCGGCCGCGATAGAAAACACCAGCCGGGTGTATCGGAACGGGGTCAGGGCCGAGGCATCGCCAATCCGCATTGCACTGACAATCCCGTAATACCCCAGAACACCAAATCCAATCGCGCCCAGGAACGGCCCGAATTGCGCCTGGTTCAGTGCAACGACCGGCTGGCCGGCCATCGAGATCAGCACTAGACCGGCAAGCGTCACCGCTCCGTAAGCCTGCATCGCCACCACGGCTGAGGCCACGCGTGCGTCCAGTCTGCGTGTGATCAGATCGCGGGCGGCAATGGCCACAACGCTGGCCACCACGAACAAGGTTTCCGGCTGGAAACCGTCCAGACCGGGACGGATGATCATAAGGACACCGATGAACCCGACGCCAATCGCGCTCCACCGTCGCCAACCTACCCGCTCACCTAGAAACAGCGCGGCCCCCATGGTCACGACCAAGGGCATGGCCTGAAACACCGCCGCAACCGTCGACAAATCGACCAGAGACAGCGCGGTCACAAACGCCACGGCTCCCAGCCCTTCGCAGAGCGCGCGGATCAGGGGCAAGGTCTGCCACGCGGCGACATCAAAGATGTGCTTGCGTGTGAACAGGGCCATCGCTGCGAAAACCAAACCACAGGCAAGGCCCAGAATGACCATGATCTGTCCTGTTGGTACTGTGACCGACAGGTGTTTGATGAACATATCTTCAAGTGCAAATGCCGCCATTGCGCCGACGACCAGCAAAATGCCGTTCACGTTGTTCATAGTTTTGTCCGTAGAATATTGCGGCGCGTTCAGCCGGTCATGTCCAAGCAAAAGCCGATGCCGGGCGGTCAGGCAAGCAATATCCGCCTGGGAATCATGAATTCCCGTGCGCAGGCCGTTCGTTTTTTGTGATGGATCAGTCGTGGTCTAGCGGAACGCCATACAGTTCCAGCCGGTGCCCTTTCAGCTTGTAGCCCAGCTTAGCTGCAATCTTTTCCTGTAGCGCTTCGATCTCAGGGTCTACAAATTCGATGACTTCACCTGACTGCATGTCGATCAAGTGATCATGATGGTCCCGTTCGGCATCCTCGTACCGCGCGCGACCATCACCGAATTCCAGACGCTCCAAAATCCCGGCCTCTTCGAACAGTTTGACGGTCCGATAGACGGTGGCAATGGAAATACCAGAATCAACCTGCGAGGCGCGCGAATAGAGCTCTTCGACATCGGGATGATCATCGCTTTGTTGCAGCACCTGTGCAATCGTGCGGCGCTGTCCTGTCATACGCAGGCCTTTGGCTTCGCAACGGGCGATGATCGTGTCGGACATAGGAACCCTCGGCATATATTCGGTTCTCTGTATTAAACCGTATGCGTGATCGGCGCTACAGGGGATTTACCGGCTAAGCTACAAGCCGTAGATCGGCCCAGATTGGCAAGTGATCCGAGGCGATGTGCGCGGGTCGCACCGAATGCACGCCATGCAAAACAGCCTCAAGCCCCGCGCCGAGCGCGATCCGATCCAGCGCGCCCAGCGGCTGTGCCGCTGGAAAGCTAGGGAATGGTGGAAGAAAGTGCATATCCGGGGCCAGGTGATCCAGAACCGGCTGTCGGGACCATTCATTGAAATCCCCCGCCCAGACAGTTGGCAAATCCTCAAGATTCGCATCGCACCGTCTGAGGTGGGTGATTTGCTGACGGCGTGAGGCGGGCAAGAGCCCCAGATGCATGCCCATCACCCGAAGCGGACCGATTGGTGTGTCAAACTCGACCCTGACAGCTCCACGCGGTTCCAGCCCCGGCAATTCGTGATGCCCGGTCTGCCGGACACGGATCGCATCACCGCGCCAGATCACTGCATTCCCATGCCACCCCAAGCTGCCAGCCCCACCCAAATCAACGATCTGCCATCCCGCTTCATCCAGCATGAAATGCGGCAGGGCCGCAGGGCGCGGAGGCAATCGTTTGTCGGCCTCTTGCAAGACGACAATATCGGCCTGCAGGCTTTCGATGACCTGAAGAATCCTCTGGGGCTGTCGACGTAGATCCAGTCCGACACATTTCTGAATATTATAGCTGGCGATGCGCAGGATTGCGGTCTGAGACATGGGTTCCTGAAAGTCCGTTTGAGATCGCAGGATTGCGCTGCTCATCGTTGATTGCAAGCCGGCTTCACCAAAGCAAGCGCATGGCGAAACACCGACGTAGCCGACTGCGAATACAGGTGTGAGGAACTCATGTACCGCAGAAAGTCGCCTGAACAACCTCATCCTGTGCCGGTGGCCGTGTCATATCCAAAGCGCCGGGTTGATCCTCATAGGGCCGGGACAGCACATTGTTCAGCCGGTGGAATGGGTCAAAATCCCCCTGCACCGCCGCCTGGATCATCTGTTCGACCCGGTGGTTGCGCGGGATAAAGGCCGGATTTGCCTTGTTAATCACCTCAGCAGGGTTTTTTTCACGAGACAGCCGCGACCGCCAACCGTCTGCCCATTGATCAAAGGCCTGCGGATCGGTGAATTGATCCCGCGCCTGATCGCCGCCCAGCGCCCGGAAGGTATTGGTGAAATCCGCCTGGTTCTGCGCCATGCAATTCAGCAAGTCCGAGATCAACTCAAGATCGCCGTCTTCCTGCGTCACAAGACCGATCTTGGCCCGGAACTTTGTAAGCCAGTGCTGCTGTATCAGGTCGGGCATCGCATGGACGATCTCGGTAGCCTCAGCAACGGCGGCCTCTTTATCCTCGAACTGCTGGATCAGCGCGGTCGCCAGCTGCGCTGCATTCCAAACGGCGATTTCGGGCTGGTTGGAATAGGCATAGCGACCCATGCGGTCGATCGAGCTGTAGACGGTATTGGGATGATAGTTATCCATGAAGGCGCAAGGGCCGTAATCAATGGTTTCGCCTGAGATCGAGCAGTTGTCAGTATTCATCACCCCATGGATGAATCCCACACTCATCCATGCGGCAATCAACTGCGATTGTGCGTCGACAACAGCGCGCAAAAGACCCATCGGGCCGTCGGCCTGCGGGTAATGGCGCTGAATGGCATAATCTGTCAGCTGACGCAGGTTGTCCAACTGCCCGCGCGCGGCAAAGACCTGAAAGCTGCCGACACGCAGGTGGCTTTGCGCGACACGGGTCAGGATTGCACCGGGCATCGGGCCTTCGCGAAAAATGGCCTCGCCGGTTTCAACGGCGGCCAGCGCTCGCGTGGTCGGGATGCCCAGCGCGTGCATCGCCTCGGACACCACATACTCGCGCAGCACCGGACCCAGCCATGCACGTCCGTCACCCTGTCGGGAAAACGGCGTCGGGCCTGATCCCTTCAACTGGATATCCCGTCGAACGCCATCCGTCCCAACTGTCTCGCCCAGCAAAACCGCGCGCCCGTCCCCAAGCTGGGGGTTATAATTTCCGAACTGATGCCCTGAATAGAGCTGTGCAATCGGTTCTGCCCCCTCTGGCAGGGCGTTGCCGGAAAAGGCCTCGGCCATTTCATGCACCTCGCCGGGCGTGATTCTCAGAATCTGCGCAAGATCGGAGTTGAAAGCAATCAAGCGAGGCGCACGAACCGGCACCGGCGCTTGCCGCGCATAAAAGCTGTTTGGCAAACGGGCGTAACTGTTGTCGAAGGGGATCATCAGAGTCATGTTCCAAACATATTCCTGATCGGGACGAATACCATAGCGGATCGTCCAATCCCGTGCATAATCGCCCTGAAACGACCGAGGCCCCATGACCGCACAAGAGATCATTCAACATCTGAATCTGCAACGCCACCCCGAAGGCGGCTGGTTCCGTGAAACCTGGCGCGCTGATAACCACGGCCGCGCCACCGGGACCTGTATCTATTTTCTGCTGGCCCAGGGCGAGGCCAGCCATTGGCACCGCGTCGATGCGACCGAGATCTGGCTGTATCACGCGGGGGCGCCCTTGGTGCTGTCGCTCAGCGCAACCGAAACTGGCCCGGCGACCGACCACATGCTGACCCCGGACCTGTCGCAAGGCGCACCACAACTGATCGTGCCCAAGGATCACTGGCAGGCCGCGCGCAGCACGGGGGCCTACACGCTGGTCTCTTGCATCGTGTCCCCGGGGTTTGAGTTTGACGGGTTCGAGCTCGCCGCTCCAGGGTTCGACATCCCCCGAGGCTGACCGATGGATCACCGCGCCCTCATCGCATCACTCCCGGCCGAGGCCAAAGACCGGCTGCAGATGCGGTCTGACGCGGCGGGTCTGAGGCACTTGGTGCTGTATCTATTGGTGCTGAGCGCAACGAGTACAGGCATCGCCGTGCAAATCCCGCTCTGGCCGCTGCTTATCCCGCCGCAAGGCGTGCTGCTGGTGTTTCTGTTCACCCTCAGCCATGAATGCACCCACAAAACGCCGTTTAGGACCGGCTGGATGAATGACGCGGTTGGGCATCTTGTCTCAATCCCAATCGCCCTGCCCTTTACCTGGTTTCGATACTATCACCTTGCACATCACAAATGGACCAACCACCCGGACAAAGATCCAGAGTTGGGTGGCAAACCGCGACCCGACAGCTGGCCCAGCCTGATGATCTATCTGAGTGGTTGGCCTTACTGGTCTGGGATGACGAGCGTTCTGATCAGTAACGCAATGGGCCGGATCGAGGCGCCCTATTTGCCGCATCGCCAACATAAGGCCATGCGGATTGAGGCCCGTGTCCTGCTGGCCATTTACGCGCTTGCAGGGGCAAGCCTGCTGGTGTCTCCTTTGGTGGTCAGCTTATGGCTGTTGCCGGTCTTGGTGGCACAGCCCGTTCTTCGGCTGTACCTGCTTGCGGAACACGGCCTCTGCCCGCCGGTGGCGAATATGCTTGAAAACTCGCGCACTACGTTCACCAACCGATTGGTCCGATTTCTGGCCTGGAACATGCCCTATCACGCAGAACACCACGCCTTTCCAAACGTGCCGTTTCACCAGCTGCCAACGCTGCATGACTGGACCAAAGCACATCTGAAATCGACTTCTGAGGGGTATTCAGAATTTACGTCAGACTACGTTCGCTCGATGGAACGCTGACCATCCCGCCCCCGACCAGCGCCTTGACCCCTGTGGTGCCGGGGCAAGAGGTCGGCAGCCCGCGCGCGACACGGACAGCAAGATAGGCAAAGGCCTGTGCTTCCAGCATATCTCCATCCAGACCAACCGCTTCGACCGGCTCCACCGGACAATCCAGCGAAACGCGCAGCATCTCCATCAGGACCGGGTTATGCCGTCCCCCTCCTGTCACCAACACACGCGACGGCGGTTCCGGGCAATGCTCGATCCCTTGCGCAACTCCGGCGGCGCACATGCCGGTAAGCGTGGCAACCGCATCAGCGTCAGAGAGTTCCTGCACCAGGCGGATCATCTCGGCAAAGTCGTTCCGGTCCAGTGATTTTGGCGGCATCCTGTTAAAGAAGGGCTCTGCCAGAAACAACTCAAGCGCCCCGGTCTCGACCCTGCCACCACGTGCGACCGCGCCGTCGCGATCCATGGGCAGACCCAGACGTTCCTGCATCAGATCATCAACCGGTGCGTTGGCCGGACCGGTGTCAAAAGCCAAGAGCGCACCTGGTATTTCAGGGCCATCAAACCTGGGATCTACATAGGTCAGGTTCCCGACCCCGCCCAGGTTCAGAAAACAAAGCGGTTGGTTGGCCTCAATCCACTTGGCACAGGCAAAGTGGTAAAAGGGCGCAAGCGGAGCGCCCTCGCCCCCCATCGCCACATCATCGCTGCGGAAATCCCAAACGACGGGGACACCCAAGGCCTGCGTCAGGCCATCGCCGTCACCCACCTGCAACGTACCGCGCCCGCTTGGTTCATGCGCTAGGGTCTGACCGTGAAATCCGATCAGGTCAATCTCATCGAAGTCGGCCAGTATTTCGGCATGGGCAAGCGTGACCAATTCCGCCGCGGTATCCACATCATGGCCATGCCACTGCCCCAATGCAGCACGAAGCGTTTTCCGCTCTGCATCTGAATAGGCGCGGTATCCGGTGGGCCCAAAGCCAAGAATTCTGTAACCGTCCGTTTTGATCACCGCCGCGTCCACGCCATCCAGCGAGGTCCCCGACATTGCACCCAATGCAGTCAATACGCCTGATTTGCTAATTGCCCGACCCACGCCAGCCCTCTTTCGCCTGTTCGCGCCCGTTCTGTCGTCGCGTTGCCCACAACCTGCACGTTAACGCAAACCCAAGGCAAGCCAGATCACATAAGCCGCGTGTTTTTCTTGGATAAGGTGCCTTTTCCTTGTCATCCCCACCGCCTATACACTGCCCCGCAACATTAACCCAAAGGGCACGATATGACCTACCACCCCAAATCGGATTTCATCGCCACGATGATCGAGCGCGGCTTTCTGGCTGACTGCACCGATTATCAGGGCCTTGACGAGGCGCTGATCAGCGGGTGTCAGTCGGCGTATATCGGGTTTGATGCAACGGCAAAGTCCCTGCATGTGGGCAGCCTGATCCAGATCATGATGCTTCGCTGGTTCCAGAAAACAGGTCATAAGCCGATCACCCTGATGGGCGGCGGCACCACGAAGGTGGGCGATCCGTCCTTCCGGTCAGATGAGCGCCCCCTGCTGGGCCCGGACCAGATCAACGCCAATATCGCAGGCATCAGAAAGGTGTTTGCCGCCTATATCGACTATGATAGCGGCGCAGAAAACGCAGCACTGATGCTGAACAACGAAGAGTGGCTGGACGACCTAAATTACCTCGACTTCCTGCGCGATATCGGGCGGCATTTCTCGGTCAACCGGATGTTGGCCTTTGAATCGGTGAAATCCCGGCTGGACCGCGAGCAATCGCTATCCTTCCTCGAATTCAATTACATGATCCTGCAGGCCTATGACTTCCTTGAACTGAACCGTCGCTATGGCTGTGTCCTACAGCTTGGCGGTAGCGATCAGTGGGGCAATATCGTCAACGGTATCGACCTGACCCGTCGCGTGTTGGATAACGAGATTTATGGCCTGACCTCACCCCTGCTGACCACCAGCGATGGCAAGAAGATGGGCAAATCGCAAGACGGTGCGGTCTGGCTGAATGCCGAGATGCGCTCACCCTATGAGTTCTGGCAGTTTTGGCGCAACACAACCGACGCGGATGTTGGGCGGTTCCTTAAGCTGTACACCGAACTGCCTGTGGATGAGTGTGACCGCCTTGGCGCATTGCAGGGGTCCGAGATCAACGAGGCCAAGATCCGCCTGGCAAACGAGGTCACCTCCTTGCTGCACGGGACCGAGGCTGCGGCAAATGCCGAGGCCACCGCCCGCGAAGTGTTCGAAAAAGGTGGCGTCGGGGACGATCTGCCGACCCTGACGGTCGGCGCAGCGGACTTGCCGATATCCATCGTGCAACTGATCGTACAGTCTGGCCTGGCGAAATCTGGCAAAGAGGCCAAGCGCTTGATTGCAGAAAACGGCGCCAAACTGGACGACGCTTCTTTAACAGACGCGGGATTGATGATCGACGCAGGCGCCTTGTCCTCGCCCATCAAACTAAGCGCCGGCAAGAAACGGCACGCGCTGGTTCAGTTGGGTTAACTAAGACCTCTGAAAGAAAAACGGCCACCTAATTGGGTGGCCGTTTCTGTTTCGGTACGGACATATCTGCCAAGTGTGGGCTTATCCCTTGCCCCCTTTGCCGCCGCCATGTCCATGACCGCCGCCACCATTACCGTGGCCGCCGCCATTCCCGTGGCCGCCGCCGCCGTTACCGTGGCCTCCGCCGTGGCCGTTGTTACCTCCACCGTTTCCGGTGCCGGGGCCAGAGCCGCCGTTATTGCCCCCACCATTGCCGGGGTTTCCAGCGTTTCCATTGCCGTTGCCAGGGCCGTTACCGCCCTTACCGGGGCCGTTCCCGCCTTTACCTGGACCATTGCCCCCTTTGCCGGGGCCATTGCCATTTCCAGGTTTGCCGGGGCCATCGCCACCACCATTGCCGGGATCATCACCTGGGTTGTCGTCACCGTGATCATCCCCGCCACCGTTGCCGGGATCATCGCCAGGGTTGTCGCCACCCGGATCATCTCCGCCGCCGTTACCGGGACCGTTACCGCCTGACCCTCCGGACCCGGTTCCACCGCCGCCAACCGGCGTGAGCTGTGAACTTGGGTCCGAGCTGCGGTCTTCACCCGCATTTGCCGCGCTTACGATCGATGCTGTCGGAAAGTCGGTCAACAAGGCAGCCAACCCCGGGCATTGCGCGGATGTGTTTTGCAATGTGGTTTCGAAATCCGCACGTTTCTGCAAGCGCTCTAGAAAGCTGGGGGTTACCTGCGTGCACTCACACATGGTCGCATAATCGCCGCTGTTTGCAGCATCCCGCGCCGTTTTCCAGTTGCAGACCTCTGGTGAAGCGGCCGCACTTCCAGCCGCCATAATCCCCAGAAACGGAGCGGCAACCAAAGCGGAAAGCCCTGATTTGGTTCCAATTCGCATAGTTTGTCCTCCTCAAATGCGCCACCCAGACGCTCAATTGCGTTCAGTGTCGATTTGAGATTTCAACATTAAGAACGCCTGAAGCTGACCTGAGAAAGCCTTGAGGAAAGGCCGCCTGCCCGACGCCCCCCTATGGACACTGTCCCCTGGCTGATATTAAATGAACGTATGTTCATATCTTTTGGAAGGAGATCCAGATGCACCTGTCGACCACCGCAGCCATTGTCACCGGAGGCGCCTCGGGGCTGGGTGAGGCAACGGCCCGCTTTTTTGCAGAAAACAATGCACAGGTAACCATTCTGGATCGCGATGCCGAGCGGGGTCACCAGATCGCGGCGGAAATAGGCGGGCATTTCGCCCAGACGGATGTGACCGATGAAACATCCGTGGCCGCAGCCATCGCCCATGCCCGCGAGAAGATGGGAGCGATCAACGCAGCAGTGAATTGCGCCGGGATCGCGGTTGGCATTAAAACCGTAGGCAGGGATGGCCCGCATCCGCTTGATGCATTTCAGCGCACGATCGACATCAACCTTGTGGGTACATTCAACGTTTCACGCCTTGCAGCCGCGGAAATGGCAAAGAACGACCCGGAACCGGATGGCGCGCGCGGTGTCATCATCAATACAGCCTCAATCGCGGCCTTTGATGGGCAAAAGGGTCAGGCTGCCTATGCGGCTTCGAAAGGTGGTGTGGTAGGTATGACCCTGCCCATGGCACGGGATCTGGCCTCGTCCGGAATCCGCGTGATGACCATCGCACCCGGAATCTTTATGACTCCGATGCTGGCCGGTCTGCCCGAAGAGGTGCAGCAACAACTAGCCTCTGACGTTCCCAACCCTGTGCGCCTTGGCGACCCCCGCGAATACGGACGACTGGCCGGGTTCATCGTCGAAATGGGTTATCTGAACGGCGAGGTCATCCGTATCGACGGCGCGCTGCGAATGCGCTGAGCGTGACTGATCACCTACCGATGAAAACGGCTCGCTCAAATGAAATGTGGTCGGATAGCCGGCCACAGCGCGAAAGCTGATCTAGGCGCCCTCGGCCTTTTCCTCGAGGATCAGCCACTCTTCCTCGGCTGCGGCCAGCTTTTCCTGCCGCTCGACCAAAGCCTCGGTCGCTTTCTGAAATTTAACAGGTTCACGGCTGAAAAGCTCAGGGTCGGACATCAGCTCTTCAAGCTTTCCGATTTCCGCCTCAAGCCGCTCAATCTCGGCAGGCAATTTCTCAAGACGGTGTTTCTCTGAAAATGATAGCCCCAGTTTCGGCTGCGCCTCTTGCTTTACCTTTGACTTGGAAGCTTTTGTTTTTACTTCTTTCTTATCAGACACCTCGCCGCGCTGAGCGAGATAGTCCGACCACCCCCCGGCATAGACGGTTGCACGGCCGTTACCCTCCATCGCGATGGTCGTTGCGGCCACACGGTCCAAGAAATCGCGGTCGTGGCTGACCAGCAAAACGGTACCGTCATAATCGTCCAGCAGTTCCTGCAACAGATCCAGTGTTTCCACATCCAGATCGTTGGTCGGTTCGTCCAATACCAGCAGGTTCGACTGTTTGGCCATCAGCTTTGCCAGCAGCAAACGGGCTTTTTCCCCACCTGACAGTGACTTAACGGCTGCTCTGGCCTGCCCCTCGTCAAACAGAAACTCCTTGAGGTAGCCGACCACATGCTTGGGTTGGCCACCCACCATCACCTGATCAGCCTTGCCGGAAACACGCATCTCGGGGTCGCCAGTCAGGCTGTCCCAAAGGCTCATTTCGGGGTCGAGCTGCGCGCGGGCCTGGTCGAATACTGCAATCTCAAGATTGGTGCCCAGCGTGACCGAACCCTCATCCGGGTTCTCTTGTCCCAACAGCATTTTCAGCAATGTTGTCTTGCCGACGCCGTTTGGGCCAACAAAGGCCACGCGGTCGCCCCGCTGTACCAACAGGTCAAAGTTGCGCACGATCTGATGATCACCAAAAGACTTGGATAGGCCTTTGGCTTCAAACACTTTTCGCCCTGATTTTGGTCCAGCCTCAAGGGTCATCGCGGCCGATCCCTGACGTTTGATCTGTGCGGCTTTTTCGGACCGAAGATCCTGCAGGGCTCGGACCCGACCCTGGTTGCGCTTGCGACGGGCGCTGATGCCCTCGACGGCCCATCGCGCCTCGGACTTGATCAGACGGTTCAGCTTATGACGTTGCTGGTCCTCTTCCTCCCAGATCTTGTCGCGCCAAGCCTCGAATGCCGTAAACCCCTGCTCCTGCCGTCGGACCGCCCCACGATCGATCCACAGCGTCGCGCGGGTCAAGGCGCGCAGAAAGGCACGGTCGTGTGAGATCAGCACATAGGCCGTCCGTGTCGATCCTAGCTCACGCTCGAGCCAGGCGATGGCTTCGATATCAAGATGGTTGGTCGGCTCGTCCAGCAGCATCAAATCAGGGGCTTCGGCCATCAGCTTTGCCAGCGCAGCCCGGCGACGCTCACCACCCGAAGCCGTATCAACAGCGCGCGCCGGGTCGAATTTCAGCCCTTCGCCTGCGCGTTCGACTTTGTAAAGCTCACCCGGCTCTAACCCGCTGGAGGCATAGTCGCCCAGCGTAGAAAACCCTTCCATTCCAGGGTCTTGCTCCATGTAACCGACTGACTTACCCGGGGGAATTACAATCTCGCCCTTGTCCGGTTCTACCAAACCGGCCATCACCTTCATCAAGGTTGACTTGCCGGATCCGTTCCGCCCAACCAAAGCGACGCGGTCGCCCGGTTGAACCACCAGATCAAGATCTGAAAAAACCGGATCGCCCCCGAAAGTCAGGGAAATGCCGGACATCTGCAATAAAGGAATTCTTGCCATGCCCGCCAGCTACCCCCGCAGCGTCGAGCCGTCAACGGCGATTACCCGGCAACGGCCCGCAGCAAACGTTTACGTGCGGGCGGAATGGCGCAGATTTCGAGGCCGGTAAAGACATGCAAAGTGTTCATGTGACGGTCAACGACTGCGTGGTCACTGACCCAGCCGCCCATCATCAGGTAAGTGCGCAGCAAAGGGGGCATGCGCATCATGGCTTTTTTGGCATCCGGGCGCCGACGCAATCTCGCGGCGAACCGGAACACATCTGGGGCCTTGACCCGTGGCAACCAGCGTTTCGGGGCCAGATGGCGATGTTTCAACATCGCAAAAGCATCAAGATATTCCGCCGTTTCTGTACCCGCAAACGATGAGCAGCCAAACAGCATCTCAACATTATTCTGATCGACAAATGCAGTCATCGCCCCCCAGGCAACACGCAGAATGTCTGGGTCGTTTCGACCAGGATGCACGCAAAAGCGCCCCATCTCGACCATACGCCCCTTAAACCCTTCAAGTGCCGAGAGGTCATAGAACTGGGCGGAATAGCTTTGGCCAATCTCGGCCCCGCGCTCCATCATCAACATGCGAAAGCAGCACACGAGTTTACCGTTGGCACGCATATCCTCGACCAGAATATGCGTACAACGGCTGTCGAACTCATCCTGATCCACCTGATCAGTCCCGAAAGCCAGTGTTCGAAGACACTGCGCCGCCGCAACATCCTGCGGTGTTTGCGCCTGACGCGCACGGTACCGGCCCTTGCCGAGCAATAGTGCCATGGTCGCATCCTCCTGGGTTGCTGACCTGTTTCGTCTTGCAGGGTCAATAACACAGGATTTGTGACCGCCCTGTGAAGTTGACAAGACGTGACTATGAATTAGTTGGTCGCGCCAGGAATGTTTGCCGGGTTGAAGTTGCCGATATTGCCAAGCAGCTGCCGCAGGAACCCACGGTTCTGAACTGAGGATTCGGTAATACGACGATCCAACGTCACGACGGTTCCATCCTCAAGGCCAAAGCGTTCAATATTGCGCACAACACCCCGGTCATCGAAGCTGATCGCCACAAGCTCGCGCGAGACGATTTTCGGTCGTTTCGGACCATAATGACGAACGCGTGATGTCACATAATAAAAGCCGGAATCGCGAACAACGCCTGAAGTACTGGGCGCGCCAACGGATTCGAGTACGCTTTCACGTGTATCGACACCCACCTGAATTTCGGCCAGGTCCTCGGCTGTGGGGACATATCCGTGTTTCTTGAAGACCGGAGCACACGCACCAGCAGCGGTCAGACAGGCCGCAAATACGAGCGTTCTGGACGCTGGTTTCAACCTGCTCATAACTTTCAACATTCACACCCTCTTGCCTTGGGACCGTGCGGCCCCTATCCGATTACATCAAACCGCCACCCCGGTTCAACACACGAAAGGGCCACGTATGAGCAACCAGACATCTTTACGGGTCGCCGACCTGCCTCAGAACGCACCGACGCCCTTTGAAATTCGCCCTGACGCGCAGGAGTTGGATGTCTTAAAGAACGAGTTGAGCCTGCTTGGGCTGCGTAAGCTGAGTTTTGTCGGCGAGGTGCGTGCGCATGGAAAGCGTGATTGGGCGCTTTCAGGAAAACTGGGGGCAACCGTGATTCAACCCTGTGTCGTGACGCTGACACCGGTTACCACGCGGATCGACATTCCGGTGACCCGGATGTTTCTGTCAGATTGGACAAACCCTGACGAGGAAGAGTTCGAAATCCCGGAGGGTGACGAATCTGAACCGCTAGGGACCGAAATCGCTCTGACCGAGATCATGTCCGAAGCGCTGGCGCTTGCCCTGCCCCAGTATCCCCGGAAAGAAGGTGCCGAATTGGAACAGGCGGGCTTTACCGAACCCGGCAAACAGGCAATAACGGATGAAGATGTCAAACCCTTTGCGGGCTTGGCCGGGCTGCGCGATGCACTGAAAAAAGACGAGTGACACGGGCCTGAAATCCTGTCATAGCAGGCGCTCAGAAAAATCGCTTGAACATGCTGAGAATCGCAGTATTTTCGCGCGCTCATCGGAATTTGGGTTGGACATCGCGGGGCCCGTCCCCTAAACGCGCGTCAAACCACGAGAAAAACGAAGAATGAAACCTGGCCCGCAGCGAATCTGCCGGCCCTTAGTAGACAAAGGTTGAGACCATGGCTGTCCAACAGAACAAAGTTTCCAAGTCGCGTCGCAACAACCGCCGCGCGCACGACGCTCTGGTTGCTGCAAACCCGAACGAATGCGCCAACTGTGGTGAGCTGAAGCGCCCGCACCACGTCTGCGCGTCCTGCGGCCACTATGATGACCGCGAAGTCGTCGCTCAGGCCGACGAAATCGACCTGGACGAAGACGCGGCCTAAGCCCTAAAAGCGCAGGCCAAGCATGACAGAACAGCCCACGCACGCCGGACGGATTACCATCTCGGTTGACGCAATGGGCGGAGATTCGGGGCCCGCTGCTGTTGTGGCGGGGATCGCCAAATCGGCGGATAAGAACCCCGATATCGCGTTCATCTTGCACGGGCCTGAGGCCATGTTGCGCAAACTTGTCGCAAAACGGCGTGTCCTGAACGGGCGCGTCGTTTTTCGTGATTGTCCCGATGTGGTCACGATGGAGGACAAGCCCAGCCAGGTCGTCCGACACGGCAAGCAAACCTCGATGTGGTCCACACTGGAGTCGGTACGTCAGGGTGAAGCCCATGGCGCGGTCTCTTGTGGCAACACCGGCGCATTGATGGCCCTGTCGATGATGCGTCTACGTAAGCTGCCGGGGGTAAACCGCCCGGCAATCGCTATTTTGTGGCCCTCGCGCAATCCGCAGGGTTTCAATGTAATGCTGGACGTAGGCGCCGATGTGCGCGCGGACGCCAAGGACCTGCTGCAATATGCTTTGATGGGTGCCTCTTATGCCCGAAACGGCATGGCGTTGGAACGTCCCCGGATCGGCCTTTTGAATGTGGGCACCGAGGAACATAAAGGGCGCGCCGAGCTAAAAGAAGCGCATGGCATGATCTCGGATTTTGCGGATCAGGCCAGCTTTGACTTTGTGGGTTTTGTCGAAGGCAGCGACATCCCGGGAGACAAAGCCGATGTCATTATAACAGACGGGTTTACAGGCAACGTCGCCATCAAGACCGGAGAAGGCACAGCCAGCCTGATCGGAGATCTTCTGCGCGAGGCGTTCAAATATTCTCCGCTCTCACGACTGGCCTCGATCCTTGCAATCACATCTTTGCAGCGGTTGAAGAAACGAATTGATCCTCGGCGCGTGAATGGTGGGGTTTTCCTTGGCCTGAACGGAACCGTCGTCAAATCACATGGTGGTGCAGACTCGACCGGCGTGTCAGCCGCTGTAAAGCTGGCCTTTACCTTGGCCGAGTCCGGCTTCGCCGAAAAATTGGCAGCACGGGTTGCATCGACAGCCGAGCTTGCACAAGATGCCGCAGACACGCCGTCGAAGGCCGGTGAATAACAAAAAAGGCAGTACCCCAGCATGGCAGGCCGTTCAATTATAGTTGGTGTCGGGCACTATTTGCCAGAGCGCATCGTCCCGAATTCCGAGTTCGAAGAAACGCTCGATACGTCTGATGAGTGGATACGGACACGTTCCGGGATCGAACGCCGGCATTTTGCAGCGGAAGACGAAACCACTTCGATTATGGCCACAAAGGCTGCCAGTGCCGCACTGGCCGATGCGGGTCTGGAGGCAGATGATATTGATGCGATTATTCTTGCAACATCGACCGCTGACCTGACGTTTCCCTCTGCCGCAACAATGGTTCAATCGCAGCTTGGCATGACCAAAGGCTTCGCCTTTGACGTACAGGCGGTTTGCGCCGGATTTGTCTATGCCATGACCAATGCCAATGCGCTGATCGTATCAGGCCAGGCCAAACGCGTACTGGTCATCGGCGCCGAGACGTTCTCTCGTATCATGGACTGGACCGACCGGTCGACCTGCGTTTTGTTCGGCGACGGCGCCGGAGCGATAATCCTTGAACAGCATGAGGGCGCGGGAACCTCGGACGATCGGGGCATACTGGCAACCGACCTGAACTCGGACGGGCGCTATAAGGACCTGCTCTATGTGGATGGAGGCGTCTCGACCCAGTCCACAGGCTATCTGCGGATGAAAGGAAACCAGCTGTTTCGGCAGGCAGTTGAACGTCTGACCTCTACCGCAGAAACCTGCCTAGAGAAGGCTGGGCTAAGTCACAAAGATGTGGATTGGATCGTACCGCATCAGGCAAACATTAGAATCATCCAGGGCACAGCCAAGAAATTGGGCGTTCCTATGGAACACGTTGTCGTTACCCTGCAAGACCACGGAAATACCTCGGCTGCATCGATTCCCCTGGCAATGTCTGTTGCGAAACAGCGTGGGCAGTTCAAACAGGGTGATCTGCTGGTCACAGAGGCAATCGGAGGTGGATTGGCCTGGGGCTCAGTCCTCTTGCGGTGGTAACAAGCGCAATTCAGCTTACACACTCGCCCGCAATTCATTGATATTGACAGCGAATTTGCCCTGACCCTATGCTCTGATAGCAACAGGGGAATTGGCATGAGCGACAAAACACTGACCCGAATGGATCTGAGCGAGGCCGTATTTCGTGAAGTTGGCCTTTCACGCAATGAAAGCGCGCAACTGGTCGAGAGCGTTCTGAACCATATGTCCGACGCATTGGTGCGCGGTGAACAGGTGAAGATCTCGTCTTTTGGAACTTTCAGTGTTCGGGACAAGACAGCTCGTATCGGCCGCAATCCCAAGACAGGCGAAGAGGTTCCAATTCAGCCTCGCCGTGTTCTCACCTTCCGCCCGTCGCATCTGATGAAAGATCGCGTCGCCGCAGGGAACCGCAAATAAGATCAGGACGGCACGAATATGAGCAAGTCCCCAGACGCCTTTCGCACCATCAGTGAAGTTGCGGACTGGTTGGGTGTGCAGCCGCATGTTCTGCGATTCTGGGAAAGCCGCTTCAATCAGGTGAAACCGGTAAAACGGGCGGGCGGGCGCAGATATTACCGCCCCAACGACATGCGCCTGCTGGGCGGCATCAAGAAGCTTTTGCATGAGGATGGGATCACCATCAAAGGCGTACAGCGCATCTTGCGTGAACAGGGCGTGGCGCATGTTTCTTCAGTGTCCCAGGGCTTGGATGAAATGGCGAATCTAGAACCCGCACCCGATGCAAATGTCGTTGTGCCATTCACGGCCAAGCCAGCCCCTCCGCAAGAGCAGATACATCTGGATCTTGGCGACGCTCAAAAACCCGAACTGCAACCTGCTCCCAATTCGCCAAATGCGGAACCTCAGACGCAAACCCAGCCGTCTTATCCCGACGCCTCGCCATTGCTGGGCGGAATCGCGACATTGGCCTGGACTCGAAACTCATTCGATGACCAGTTGCTCAGCCAAATAGCGCCCATCGCGCAAGAGCTGCGCAGCGTGTTGAACCGAATAGAAAACCGATCGGCGGGATAAGAAAAAAGGCGATGATTTCCTCTTGCCCCCGCCGGGAAAGTCTTTATGAACACCTCAACGTCGGGCTATGGCGCAGCCTGGTAGCGCGTCCGTCTGGGGGACGGAAGGTCGCAGGTTCGAGTCCTGCTAGCCCGACCAAATCACACCGACGTTTATGGCACACAGGCCAGATCCCGCTCTGGCATCAGGGGGGATCGGAATGACCGGCGTATGCCCGAACCAGCAGATAGAGGCGATGATCGCTCGCGGTGAGATTACCGCAAGCCCAGAGGTCATCCCCGCCCAGATTCAACCCGCCAGCCTTGATTTGCGTTTAGGTACAGTTGCTTACCGGGTACGTGCCTCGTTTCTGGCAGGCGAAGGTCGCACCGTAGCCGAACGTTTGTCGGAGTTTGAGATGCACCGCATCGATATCTCTGAAGGTGCTGTGCTGGAAAAGGGCTGTGTCTATCTAGTGCCGTTGATGGAAGCGCTGGCCCTGCCCCAGGGGCTGAGCGCGGCCGCCAATGCAAAAAGCTCGACCGGGCGGCTGGACCTTCTGACGCGCACGATCACCGATGGCGGGACCGAGTTTGACCGGGTGCCTGCAGGCTACACCGGCCCCTTGTATGCCGAGATCTGCCCCCGCTCATTCTCGGTTCTGGTGCGTCCGGGAATGCGGCTGAACCAGATCAGGTTCCGGGAGGGACAGGCCGTGCTGAGCGATACCGATCTAAGCGCCCTGCACGCCGAATCCCCGCTGGTCGATGGCCCCGCTGTCATTCAGGACGGGCTTGGGTTCTCGGTGGACCTGCGGCTGCCCGACACTGATTTGGTCGGCTACCGCGCCAAACCTCATACCGGTGTCATTGATCTGGACCGGATCGGCGAATACGACCCGCAAGAATATTGGGAAGAAGTGCGTACCACTGATGGGCGCATCATCCTCGACCCAGGTGCGTTCTACATTCTGGTCAGCCGCGAGGCAGTGCATATCCCGCCGATGTATGCGGCTGAAATGGCCCCCTATCTGGCGATGGTCGGGGAATTCCGGGTGCATTATGCCGGATTCTTCGACCCCGGCTTTGGCCATGCGGCCGCAGGTGGCGAAGGATCACGCGGCGTGTTGGAAGTCCGCTGTCACGAGGCCCCATTTGTGCTGGAACACGGACAAGTCGTCGGACGGTTGGTGTATGAGCGGATGTCAGAGATGCCCACGCAGCTTTACGGGGCGGGCATCGCCTCGAATTACCAGGGACAGGGGCTGAAACTGTCCAAGCATTTCAAAACGGTAACCTGATCAGAACCGGATAAACCGGCGCATCTGATTGGCCACGCGTTGGGCTTGACGCATGTTCTGACGTTGGCGGTTTCCGTCCGCCTGCAACTGATCAGAGGCACCTGAGCTCTCGTGCGGCGGCTGCTCTTGCCCCGACTTCTGGCCCACGCGGCTGGCTATGTCGAACCCCTTGTCCACCCCTTTGATGACAAGCCGCCGCATGACCTGTCGCACGATCATGTCAATGATACGATTGGCATTCATTGCTCAACTCCGATTTCCAGGCTTCTAAATAGTCGATTTGTGCGGCAACAAAAGGGCCACGTGATCACTCTTCCTCGAACAGTTCGGTTTGATCTTCGTCTTCCTGCCCCTCTCCCAGTGGGATCGTTCCCGGAGGCGGTCTGTTCTCCAGCAAACCGGCAGCGCGCAATTCTTTCAACCCCGGCAAATCGCGGGCGTTCTCCAGCCCAAAGTGATCCAGAAACTGCGGAGTCACCACGAAAGTCACCGGACGGCCCGGCGTCATGCGACGACGACCCAGTCTGATCCACTCCATCTCCAACAGTTGGTCGATGGTCCCGCGCGAGACCGATACGCCGCGAATTTCTTCGATCTCGGCACGTGTACAGGGTTGGTGATATGCCACAATCGCCAGCGTTTCGATCGCGGCCCGGCTGAGCTTGCGGGTTTCAACCGTTTCTTTTTGCATCAGAAAACCCAAGTCTGGGGCAGTGCGAATGGCCCAGGATTCACCAACCTGAACCACACGAACACCACGCCCTTCATAGCGTTTCTTAAGCATTTCCACCGCCTGTGACGCGTCGCTGCCATGGGGCATTCGCACTTCAAGATCGGCAATCGTCACCGGCTCGGCACTGGCGAATAACACGGCCTCAACCATGCGTTCTTGCTCGGCCATAGGCGGGGCTTCGAACAGGGTGCCGGTACCTTCTTCCTGAGGCGCGTCAGTCACGGGATTGGGTCCTCTTGCGTAGTTGTATCGGAGCAAAAGTTTCGCTCTGCTGTATTTCCATATGCCCTTCTTTCACCAACTCAAGTGAGGCCGCAAAAGTAGCCGCCGTCGCGGACCGCCTGCGCACCGGGTCGGCATCCCAGCCCTCGGGCAGATAGGTCTCCATATCCGTCCAGGCCCCGGCAAAGCCGATCAGCGGGCGCATACGTTCCAGCGCCTGTTCCATCGTGAATACGGCGTCACGGTCCATGACAAAGGGGCGGAATTCATCACGGGTGCGAATGCGGGCATAGCCCTGCATCAGGTCCAGCAGCGTGGCGGAATAGGTCACGGTGCGGATGCGCGTAACATCCTCGCCCTGCCCACGTTTGAAGAAATCGCGCCCCAGCTGATCGCGCCCCATCAATCGGGCGGCAGCATCGCGCATGGCCTGAAGCCGCTCTAGCTGAAACGCCAGATGCGCGGCCAGTTCTTCGCCCGAGGGGCCTTCGTCATTCGGATCCGGAGGCAGCAGCAAGCGCGATTTCAGAAAGGCCAGCCATGCCGCCATCACCAGATAGTCGGCGGCCAATTCGATCCGCAGCGCCCGCGCCTTTTCCACGAAGGACAGATATTGCTGCGCCAGCGCCAGAACCGAGATTTTGCGCAGATCAACCTTTTGCGTGCGCGACAGCATCAGCAGCACATCGAGCGGGCCTTCGAACCCGTCGACATCTACGATCAATGCCTCTGCCGCAAGGCGATCCGCGACCGAGACGGGGTCTTCGCTAAAAAGATTATCCGACATACACCTGCCCGCCCATTAGGCGAGAAAGTTCGGCTTCGGCGGCTTGGATGTCAAGTTCCTGCGGGGCTTTGCGCATCGCCAACGCCCGTTCAGCGCGTTTCTGTGCCTGTTCGGACATCTTTTCGGCGGTGCTCAGCACCTTAGCACGGGCATCAAAAGAGCCGTTGCAGTACAAAACCACATCGCACCCTGCAGTTAGCGCCTGATTGGCAATCTCTTCTGGATTTCCGCTCAGGGCCTTCATCGAGATATCGTCCGTCATGATCAGCCCGCCAAACCCGATCGTTTTGCGGATCAGGCTGATCATGGTCCGAGAAATCGTAGCAGGTTGAGGGTCAATCCGGTCATAGACCAGATGCGCCGTCATCCCCATGGGCAGATCGTTCAAATCCCGAAACGGGCCGAAATCTGCTTCGGTCAGCTCCTCTTGCGTCAGATCGACATGGGGCAGGTCATGATGGCTGTCCAGCGTGGACAAACCATGACCCGGCATGTGTTTGAGCACCGGCAATACACCGCCATCCAAATGCCCCTCGGCAGCCGCACGACCGATCCGAGAAACCATTTTGGGATCAGATCCATAGCAGCGGTTTTTAAGGAACGGATGCGTCTCGTTCCGGGCCAGATCCACCATGGGGGCGCAGTTGCTGTCGATCCCAAGCTCGAACAGTTCATTCGCAATCAGGCGATAGCGCAGATACATGGCACGTTCGGCCTGCTCTCCGCTCTGGGCCACGTGATCCAACGGCGGCATCCATTCCCGTGCCAGCGGTGTGCGCAGACGTTGCACACGTCCACCCTCTTGATCAACAGTGATCGGGCAGTTACGCCCCACAGCCTCGCGGAAATCGTCGCATAGGGCGCGCACCTGATCCGCAGACTCGATATTACGGGCAAACAGAATGAACCCGAATGGGTTCATCTCTCGGAACAGTTTTTTCTCGTCAGACGTCAGGCGCAGACCTTCAGCGTCCGTAATGACTGCGCCGAAATTCACCGCGCGGCAACCGGAATGCAATCAGCGCCTTCGGCCTGCAAAGCGGCACAGAATTGGCGCGAGTCGCTCAGATCGTCAAACCCCAGAACCCGAAGACGATAGAAAGTCCGCCCACCGCTTGAGGTTTTCTGTATAACGCGCTGTTTTCCAATCATATAATCCCCGAATCGTCCATTCATGCGATCCCATTCCGAGCGCGCGACGTCCGAATTTTCATAGGCGCCAAGCTGGGCCATACGGGTGCCCTTGGTCAGAGTTTCAGGATCCACATCCAAGCCGACCGCAGCTTTGACCGCCGCGTTGATCGCGTTTTCGGTAGTGCTGTTTGACGTAATTGCGCTGCGCACACCGCCAGCGGGGCGCAGGACCGGGCGCAGCGACCGGCGCACACCAGGCAAAGCCGCCAGTTCTGGGTCCGGTTGCGATGCAGCCAGATCAGCCGGATCAATAGCAGGCTCTTCCTCGGGGATGGTCAAAGAGGCCAACTGAAAACTTTGCTCGCCAACCTGATCGGAATTTTCCGCCTCTCCCGCCAGTTCAGCAACCAGTGTATCAACCGCGCCCTGGCGCATCTGTGTGGCCGTCCGGTCAGAGACGTTTTCATCGACCACATGTACGGCAGGTGTCGGTTGCAACGGTGCCACCGGAGTATCTTCATCTGTCAGGGAAACCGGGCGCGGTGCAAGGATCAGCCGATCAGCAGGCGGCGCTGCTGTGCCCACTGCCGCAACCGTGTTCACGGCCAAACCCTGATGATCCGCAGGGGTGCCACCCGGGCTATCCGGCTGAATACGCATTGGTCCATCTAAGGCCCGAACAACCGGCACGCCACTCACATCGCGCATTACCAAATTGTAACCCCAAACACCGATGCCAGCGACCAGCGCCAATGATGCAACAGCACCCAGAGCACTAACAATACGACCCAAACCTGCGGGATGGGGCGTTTCGTCATATCCGTGCAAGTCATTAGGGAGGTCATACCCATCCTGAGGATGAGCTTGATTCGTATAATGCATCTGCTCGGGGCGCATTTGCCCCGGGTAATCGTAACTTGCCATGTCCGCCTCACCGCCCGTTTAGCGCCGAAAATAAGGCGCGCGGGTCATTTCTTGCCTACCTCGTACCGGCGGTTCGGACGGTGTTGTTCACCGCATCTCCTGCGCCGGAGTAACGCCAAGAATACCCAAGCCTGCTGAAATCACAACAGAAACAGACCGGGCCAGTGCGATTTTTGACTGGCTTGTGGCAACATCGCCATCCTGAATAAACCGCAGCTGGGTTTCATCGTTTCCCTTGTTCCAAAGCGCGTGGAAATCCCCTGCAAGTTCATACAGATAGAAGGCAACCCGGTGCGGCTCATTGGTGCGCGCGGCGATCTCAACCAGACGCGGCCATTCGGCCAGCTTCTTGGCAACAGTCAGCTCAGAGGCATGGTCGATCTTACCCAGATCGGCGCTTTTAAGCGCTGGGTCCTGCGCGTCGATCCCGGCCTCAGCTGCACGGCGCAGAACACTCATCACGCGGGCATGGGCATATTGGACGTAGAAAACGGGGTTCTCGCGGCTTTGTTCCAACACCTTGTCAAAGTCAAAATCCAGGGCAGCGTCATTCTTGCGGGTCAGCATCACGAAGCGGGTCACATCCGGGCCAACCTGATCGACCACATCACGCAATGTGACGAAGTTCCCTGCCCGCTTGGACATCTTGAACGGCTCGCCGTTCTTCCACAGTTTCACCAACTGGGTTAGCTTGATATCCAGCGGTACCTTGCCATCGGACAGAGCGGATACTGCGGCCTTCATCCGTTTGACATAGCCACCGTGGTCAGCGCCGAACACATCGATCAACGCGTCAAACCCACGGGTCACTTTGTCATAGTGATAGGCGATATCCGGGGCAAAATAGGTCCAGCTCCCGTCCGATTTCTTGACCGGGCGATCCACGTCGTCGCCATGCTCGGTCGATTTGAACAGGGTCTGCTCACGTGGTTCCCAATCTTCGGGCTTTTTGCCCTTGGGCGGTTCCAGCACGCCCTCATAGATCAGGCCCTTGTCGGTCAGGGATTGCAACGCAGCTTCAATCCGACCCGTGCCATAGAGCGACTTTTCCGAGAAGAACACATCCATCTCAACGCCCAGCGCCTTCAGGTCGGCACGGATCAGGTCCATCATCGCTTCTGTCGAAAACTCGCGCAGATCCTCCAGCCAGTCGCTTTCCGGCTTGTCGATCAGGCTGTCACCGTATTTCTCTTTCAACGCCTCGCCAATCGGGATCAGATAGTCGCCAGGATACAGGCCTTCGGCAATCTCGGGGCTCAGCCCGTTTGCCTCGCGGTACCGTTCGTAAGCCGAGCGTGCCAGCACATCGACCTGCGCACCGCCATCGTTGATATAGTATTCACGGGTCACGATATGGCCGGAATAGGCCAGCAAGCTTGCCAGCGCATCGCCAAACACCGCGCCCCGCGTATGACCCACATGCAAGGGGCCGGTCGGGTTGGCCGAGACGTATTCCACGTTCACCTTCTGCCCATGCCCCATGGTCGAGCGGCCATAATCCGTGCCCTGTTGCAGCACCGCAGCCAGAACACCCTGCCAGACTGATGGCGCCAACCGCAGGTTCAAGAACCCCGGCCCGGCAACCTCTGCACTTGTGATCCGATCATCCTCTGCCAGCTTTCCAGCCAGCGCATCGGCAATGTCGCGCGGCTTCATCTTGGCGGGCTTTGCCAGCACCATCGCCGCATTCGTTGCCATATCGCCATGCGCCGCATCACGTGGAGGCTCGACCGCCACGTTGTCAAAGCTCAACCCTTCGGGCAGCACGCCTTCGGACTGCATCTGTGCCAACGCGTCCAGCACAAGGCTGCGGATCTCGGAAAACAGGTTCATTTCGAATGTCCTTTTGCTTGCCCGGCGGTTTACCACGCAACACCGCAAGGTCAATGGAGGCATTCAATTTGCGCTTGGATAAAGACCCCTCCCCGCTAAGGTCTGTCAGATACACCTAAACGGAGAATCCCATGCGTTTTGCCCTGCCCCTTGGTCTGATCTTGTCGACCGCCCTTCCGGCTTTTGCTGAAATGCCTGCCCCGCAAGGCCATGTGCTGGTCACCCTTGGCGGCGCGGTTCGGGAAACCAACCTGCCCGCGCGCGGCGAGAATGACGGCGGCTTGCTGGGATATCTGGAGGTCACCCATGACGGGGCAGCTGGCTTTGACGCGGCATTGCTGGATAGTTTGGATCAGGTCGAGATCACAATTCCCTACGGCACAGAGGCCAACCAACGCGACATTACCTTTAGCGGCCCGCTTCTGTCTGATGTGATGGTCATGGCTGGTGCCGAAGGTAAAACGGCCAAACCAATGGCAATGGATGGGTACCAGGCAGAAATTCCCTGG
The DNA here is from genome assembly GCF_059611825.1 of Ruegeria sp. CDSA221. Taxonomy (NCBI): domain Bacteria; kingdom Pseudomonadati; phylum Pseudomonadota; class Alphaproteobacteria; order Rhodobacterales; family Roseobacteraceae; genus Ruegeria; species Ruegeria sp. CDSA221. The sequence continues at coordinate 297,205 of NZ_JBXWPK010000002.1, read as the reverse complement.
CAAAGCATTTCGACCTATCAGCCCATCCTTGCGACCCACGCCGACGGCGCCCCCATGGGGATCGGAGGATATGGCCCAACGATGATCGTTTTCCCGCCAACCGACGAAGCTGAGGCAGCACAGGATCAGACGGGCCAACAAGTCTGGGCTTTGGCCTATATCGGGGTCGAGTGATCCGCCGGTATCGGGTGGCCAGTCAGTCTGGCATGATCCTGTAGCGCAAACCTGTCGGTCATCCCGGCAATATAGTCCGATACGATCCGGGCTAAGGCAGTCTCATCCTCAGCCTCTTCAATGTCCGCGTGCCAGCGCGCGGGCATCTGCTTCGGATCGCCAAGGTAGATTGGAAACAAATCCTCGACCACTTTGCTGACCTCGGCGCGCACCGTCATCACCGACGGCGCCCTGTACATCCGCGAAAACAGGAAAGCGCGAATTTCCTTCAGTTGCGCCCAAAGGCTTGTTGAGAACTGAATGACCGGATAGCCAAGATGCCGGATCTCTTCGACGCTCTGGGCACCGGACCCTGCGATCAGAGCCCGAGACGTGTCGATCACGTCCGACACCATAACCCCAAACACCCGCCGCAATGCCTCATGCCGACGGCGATAGGGGTCGAGGCCCGGGTACTTGCGATCCACCTCCGCATAACAGTCGCCCACGATCGGCAGTCGCTGAATGTCCTCGTCGCTGAACAACTCCGCCCTCAGCCCGTCCAACAGGTCATGATTGTTATAGGCGATGTCGTCAGACAAGGCCGCCACCTGCGCCTCTGCGCTTGCGTGCGTGTACAGTTCAAGATCAAACGCCGCATTGCACTCCGCCAGCGCCCAGGGCAGTGCCCCTTCCACCGGGCCGTTGTGTTTCGCAATACCTTCAAGGGTTTCCCACGTAAGGTTGCACCCATCGAACTCGGCATAATGACGCTCAAGCCGGGTCACGATCCGAATGGCCTGCGCGTTATGATCGAACCCACCATACGGCTGCATGATCTCATGCAAAGCATCCTCGCCAGTATGTCCGAACGGCGTGTGGCCAAGATCATGGGCCAGGGCAACCGCTTCAGTCAGTTCTGGATTCAAACCCAAGGCCCCGGCAATCGTCCGCGCCACTTGCGCCACCTCGATCGAATGGGTCAAACGGGTCCGATAGCTATCCCCTTCGTGCTCAACAAAAACTTGGGTCTTGTGCTTGAGCCGCCGAAAGGCGCTGGCATGAATGATCCGGTCCCGGTCGCGCTGAAAGCATGACCGGAAACTGCTCTCTTCCTCTGGCACCAACCGCCCTCTTGCGCGGTCGGGATCCGAGGCAAAACCTGCTCTGTCCAACGGTCTTGTCCTTGTCGCCTGTCCTTGGGCTTTCTATATGGTAGAGTGGTTAAGAAATAAACCTTTGGAGTTTGGCATGAATCTGCCCCCGACAGTTACAGAACGCGCCTTTGACCGCCTTGCCGAGATCGGCGCGGCCGATCAGGGTCAAGCCCTGCGTGTCGCTGTCGAAGGCGGCGGGTGTTCGGGCTTTCAGTACGAAATTGCATTGGACAAACCCAAAGACGACGATTTGGTTCTTGAGGGTAAGGGGCAGAAAGTCATTGTCGACGCAATCTCACTGCCGTTTCTTGAAAATGCGGTGATTGATTTCACGCAAGAACTGATCGGCGCACGCTTTGTTATCGAAAACCCAAACGCCACCTCCTCCTGCGGCTGCGGCACTTCGTTTTCAATGTGATCACCCGTGGGGGTTTCACCCCCACACCCCCAAGGTATTTCTAGCCAGATGAAGCAGGGATCCGCTCTCCGATTTCTAGACCGGAGAGCTTCACCTGGCGCGGTCATCGGCGCCTCCGCCTGTACCGCCAGCTGATTTTCGGAGATTCTGGTTAACGGTCCGTTTCTTCATCTGGCCAAAAATACCTCGGAGCGCGAGGCAGCGCCTCGCAAACCTGTTCTCCGCCTTGCCGTTGGGCCCGTTCTGGGCGATAGGTTGCCAAGGACTGTCGGAGGGTCGCGCATGAAAATCGCCACATTCAACATCAACGGCATCAAGGCGCGGGCCGAAGCATTGCCGCGTTGGCTGGATGATGCCCAGCCCGATGTTGTGCTGCTGCAAGAGATCAAGTCTGTCGACGATAACTTCCCCAGAGAGATCTTTGAGGCGCGCGGGTACAACGTGGAAACGCACGGTCAGAAAAGCTTTAACGGCGTTGCCATTCTGTCAAAGCTACCGCTCGAGGACGTCTCGCGGGGTTTGCCCGGTGATGATGAGGATGAACAGGCCCGCTGGATCGAGGCCACGGTCGTCGGCAAACAGGCGCTGCGTATCTGCGGGCTTTATCTGCCGAACGGCAACCCCGCCCCAGGGCCGAAATATGAGTATAAACTCGCCTGGATGGAACGGCTCTATCATCGCGCCCGCGATCTGATGAACGGTGAAGAGCCCGCGCTGATGGCAGGTGATTACAACATCATTCCCCAGGCCGAAGACGCAGCGCGTCCCGATGCCTGGCGCGAGGATGCATTGTTTCGCCCTGAAAGCCGGGCCGCATTTCGGAAAATTCTGAATCTCGGCTTCACCGAGGCCTTTCGCGCTGGCACGCAAGGTCCGGAACATTATTCATTCTGGGATTATCAAGCGGGTGCGTGGAACCGAAATGACGGGATTCGTATTGATCATTTCCTTCTGACCCCTCAGGCCGCTGACCTGTTGCGCGATTGCAAAATCGATTCCGAAATTCGGGGGCACGAAAAACCGTCAGATCATGTTCCGGTTTGGATAGATCTAGATCTGTAATCGGCTAAGCCGTGGCATCGAACTCATAGATCCAATCATATTTTCGGCCCAACCGCGATCCAACTGCCATCAACGCCAGTTGCGCCCCGACACGCATAGGGCCACGTAGATGGAAGTTGCGCGCGTTGGCTCCAGCGGCAGCGACCACCCGAGTTGCCCGCTGGCGACGGGTCGCTTCATAGGAGGCCAGTGCTTGCGAAACGCCGGATTGTTCTTCGAAAGACCGCCCCAGAGCCCAGGCATCTTCTAGTGCAAGGCAAGCACCTTGGGCCATGAAAGGCAGCGTCGGATGAGCTGCGTCGCCCAAAAGCGCCACACGCCCATTCTGCCAGCATTCAGCAACAGGGCGCAGGAACAATGCCCAGATATTCGGGTCCTGAACCTCTTGCAAAATCTCTTTGACCAAGCCGCCAAAACCTGCAAATCGCGCCTTCAGCTCTTCGGGGTCACCGCGCAGACGCCAGCCTTCTTCCTGCCAGTCAGACCTCTCTTCGATTGCCACGATGTTCATCAGGGTCTGATCGCGCAAAGGATACGTCACTACATGCCGTCCCGGCCCCATGGTTAGCACAGCGCAAGGGTTCTTGTTGCGTCGGTCCCATGGAATCGTCGCGCGCCAGGCAACCTGATGTGTGAATTTCGGTGTTTCCCTGCTAGTCAGGTCAGCACGAATTGCACTTTGGCCGCCGTCCGCGGCGACTGCACAATCAACCCGAAATCTCGCCCCCGTATCGAGGATAATTTCGGCCTCGGACGGGTGCTTTCGCACCCGTTCCACACGCGCACCAAGGTGAAACTCTACCCCTTTTTGAACCGCCGCTTTGTAGAGAAGATCAAGCAGGTCAGCGCGATGGTAATAATAGGTAGGCCCGGCAGAGGGTGGCACGATTTTGCAGACCAGCCGCCCTGCCCGGTAATCACGAAGGACCGTTCCATGGGACAAAAGCCCAGCCTCGGGCGTGTCCGCAACAACCTTCAGCGCACGCAGCACAGCCATCCCGTTGGCGCTGATCTGAAGGCCCGCGCCAACCTCGGTCAATTCTGGTGCCTGCTCAAACACGGTCACCACGGCGCCGCGCTGTCGCAGGGTCAAAGCAGCCGCGAGGCCGCCAATGCCACCTCCGACTATGCCGAATTTCGATCCGCTGATGTTCATGTCACCGGCTTAACGCAAAAACGCCGGAGCAAAAGGCCCCGGCGTCTATGTTATCAGATTTTCCCAGCGATCAATCGTCGCGGTGGACCTTTTCGCGACGCTCATGCCGTTCCTGCGCCTCAAGCGTCATGGTCGCGATTGGGCGCGCATCCAAACGTTTCAGCGAAATCGGATCACCGGTCATCTCGCAATAGCCGTACTCGCCTTCATCAATCCGGCGCATGGCAGAATCGATCTTGGCAACCAGCTTGCGCTGACGATCGCGGGTGCGCAGTTCCAGCGCGCGATCGGTTTCTTCGCTTGCGCGGTCAGCGACATCCGGAATGTTACGGGTATTGTCCTGCAGCCCTTCGATCGTATCGCGGCTGCCAGCCATTAGTTCGTTTTTCCAATCCAGCAGCTTGCGACGAAAATACTCTAGCTGCCTGTCATTCATAAATGGTTCGTCTTCAGCTGGACGGTAATCTTCAGGCAGAAAAACTTCCTGCTTCATTTTTGCTCCCTCGGTGTGGCCTGCAACGCCGGTCACTCTCTCATTACCTGACATGCGGCAATCCCCTTCTGCGGAGCGTTTATCTGACAGCGCAGTAATTGTCACTATGCAAACGTCGCCCCGGCGCCGCGCCATTGCGCTTGATCTAAATACGTCCAACCAAACAACAAAACCTTGTTTTTCTGTGAAAATTAACTGACCATTTCAGGGCAACTCCAAAAAGACGGCACCGGATGTTAGCGCACGAATCAACCAAAAGCATTGTAGTTACTCGGCAATTTCCCTTCATGCGACGCAGCGACCTAGCTTGTCAAAATTTCTGCTGCGCGGTAACCCCAAGGGCGCATTTCGCGCGACACTTGATGAGGGGCCAATGACCGCACGTTTCCAAGGAACAGCCGAATACGTCGCCACAGACGATCTGACCATTGCGGTAAATGCCGCCGTGACGCTGGAACGTCCCTTGCTGGTCAAAGGTGAGCCGGGAACTGGCAAGACCGAGTTGGCCAAGCAGGTGGCCGGAGCGTTGGGGCTGCGGATGATCGAGTGGAACGTGAAATCCACCACCCGCGCGCAGCAGGGACTGTATGAATACGATGCCGTCAGTCGTCTGCGCGACAGCCAGTTGGGTGAAGAGCGCGTGCACGACGTGTCGAACTATATCCGCAAGGGTAAATTGTGGCAGGCCTTTGAAACCGATGAAAAGGTCGTGTTGTTGATCGACGAGATCGACAAGGCCGATATCGAGTTTCCGAACGATCTGCTGCAAGAGCTCGATAAGATGGAGTTTCACGTCTACGAGACCAGCGAAACGATCCGCGCCAAGAACCGTCCGATCGTCATCATCACATCGAACAATGAAAAGGAACTGCCCGACGCCTTCCTGCGCCGGTGTTTCTTTCACTATATCCGGTTCCCTGATGAGGCCACGATGCGCCGCATCGTCGAGGTCCATCATCCCGGCATCAAAGATGCGCTTTTGACAACGGCTCTGACCCAGTTCTATGAGATTCGCGAAACTCAGGGCCTGAAGAAAAAGCCATCAACCTCAGAGGTGCTGGACTGGCTCAAGCTGCTGCTGGCCGAGGACCTGACCGCCGAAGACCTCAAGCGCGATGGCGCCAATGCCCTGCCCAAACTGCACGGTGCGCTGCTTAAGAATGAACAGGACGTGCACCTGTTCGAACGCCTGGCATTCATGGCCCGCAACAAACGCTGAGCCGGTAAACCCTCGGTGATCGCCGCTTGCCTTAGCAAGTCTCGGATGCAAGCATTGGTCTCAGGTTGCCCGGCTTGTCCGGGCAATTTACCATCAGACCCAACGGGACTCAGCAATGCCAGAAACAGTAACAATTCGAGCCTTGCATCCGACTGATCGCGAGGACTGGGCGGATATGTGGCGGGACTATCTGGCGTTTTATGAAACGACGGTTCCGGATTCCGTCTATGACAGCACTTTCTCGCGACTGCTGGGCGATGATCCGAACGATTTTTCTTGTTTCGTCGCGCAGGCCGACGGAGGGCTTGTGGGTTTGACCCACTTTCTGTTCCACCGCCATGCCTGGAAGGAAGAAAGCGTGTGCTACTTGCAGGACCTATTCGCCCGCCCCGAGGCGCGCGGCATGGGGGTCGGTCGCGCTTTGATTCAGGCCGTTTACGAAGAAGCGGACCGGCAAGGTGCTCCGTCTGTCTATTGGCTGACTCAGGATTTCAACCATACCGCGCGAAAGCTCTATGACAGGATCGGCAAACAGACACCTTTCATCAAGTATCAGCGCCCATGACGCGATGGGTCGCAATCTTGATCAGTTTTGTCCTGACCGCATGTGCCACGATTGAGCCTGCCGAAAGCCCACCCGAGATTGTGGACGTCGAACCACCCCTGCCCCCTGCCAAGTCCTTTACGCGTGCATATCCCTCGCCTCCGGCGCGGTCGAATGAGAACATGGCAGCGGATTTCATCTCTCTGCATTTCGCACTGGAAGGGGGTACGGAACTGCCTGTTTTTACGCGGTTCGAAACCCCGATCACGGTGCGGTTGACCGGGGCTGCGACGCCCTCGCTTCAAAAGGATCTGGGCCGCCTGCTGACCCGTCTGCGCACCGAGGCCGGGATAGACATCAAACAGATCAAGGACGGTCAGGCCAACATCACGATCGCGGCGGTCAGTCAAAAAGAGATTCAGGCCATCCTGCCTCAGGCTGCATGTTTCGTGGTACCCAATGCCTCAAGCCTTGAGGAGTACCGCCGGGATCGGTTCAAACAGAAAAGCAGCTGGACCAAACTGAGCAGCCGTCAGCGACTGGGCATCTTCATTCCCGCCGATGCAAGTCCGCAGGAAAAACGTGACTGCCTGCACGAAGAGATCGCACAGGCGCTTGGCCCGCTGAATGACCTGTATCGCCTTCCTGACTCGGTATTCAACGATGACAATATCCACACGGTCCTGACCGGGTTCGACATGTTGATCCTGAAGGCCGCATATTCATCCCAACTGCACAGCGGTATGACACGTGAACAGGTCGAAACGGCCATACCCGAAATTCTCTCGCGTCTGAATCCGCGCGGTGATGCGGTGCCGGTACAGCCCATGTCGGAAACTCCACGAGCCTGGATTTCAGCAATTCAGAAATCCTTGCAATCCAATCGCAGCCAGCAATCGCGCATGAGGCAGGCCCGCAAGGCAGCCCGAATTGGCAAGGAACAAGGTTGGACCGATCACCGGCGCGCTTACCCTCATTACCTGATGGGCCGAATGGAACAGTTCGATGATCCGCATGAAGCATTGCGCCAATATGATATTGCCCTGCAGTTTCTGCGCGCTACACCGGGCACCGAATTGCATCAATCCTACATCACGACCCAACTGGGCGCCTTTGCGCTTTCGCAGGGCAATGGGCCAGAGTTCCTGCCCGAAATCGACGACGCTATTAACGTGATGACACGGGCCGAGAACGCCTCGCAGCTTGCAACGTTGTTGTTGCTGAAAGCCGAGGTCCTGAATGAAATAGGCCGTTCCGCAGAGGCACGTTCCGTCAGGCTGGACAGTCTGAGATGGGCACGATACGGCTTTGGCTCGGATGTAGTGGCCCGGTCGCTTATGCAGGACGTCGCAGAAGGACCAGTCAATTAACGGGGGCGATTAACGCATGATAGTGGTTCTGGGACTGGCGGTGCTGGGTGCGCTCCTTGGGGCGCTGACCGCGCGCAAACGCAACGGCAGCGGCGCCGATATCGCGCAATATGCAGCCGGATATGGAATCGCCTTTGCGCTGGTCGGGCTTATCCTGTCCTTGGTTCTGGTTCGCTTTGTGGTGTAGCCCATGTTTGTTCCCTTTTTCGAAAACCTTCGCAAAGCCGGTATCCCCGTATCCCTGCGGGAATATCTGACCTTTCTGGAGGGTATGAAAAAGGGGCTGGCAACCTATGATGTCGAGGCGTTCTATTACCTCGCCCGCGTGTCGATGGTGAAGGACGAACGCAATATCGACAAGTTCGACCGCGCTTTTGCCGCCAGCTTTGAAGGGCTGGAACAGATCGGGTTCGAACAGGTCCTCGAAGCTGTCGACATCCCTGCCGAATGGCTGGCGAAGATGGCGGAAAAGCACCTCAGCGAAGAGGAAAAAGCCGAGATCGAGTCCCTTGGCGGGTTTGACAAGCTGATGGAGACGCTGAAAGAGCGGCTCAAGGATCAACAAGGCCGCCATCAAGGTGGCAACAAGTGGATCGGTACGGCTGGAACGTCGCCCTTCGGAGCCTACGGGTACAACCCGGAAGGTGTGCGGATCGGCCAGAAGGAAAGCCGCCATCAGCGTGCGGTCAAGGTTTGGGACAAGCGCGAATTCAAGAACCTGGACGACACGGTCGAGCTGGGCACGCGCAACATCAAGGTCGCGCTAAAGCGACTGCGCCGCTGGGCCCGCGAGGGTGCGGCGGAAGAGCTTGATCTGGACGGCACCATCCGCGCAACAGCTGAGCATGGATATCTAGACGTCAAAACCCGGCCCGAACGGCACAATGCCGTCAAGGTTCTGTTGTTTCTGGACGTCGGAGGCTCAATGGACCCACATATCAAAGTGGTGGAAGAGCTGTTCTCGGCCGCAAGAACCGAATTCAAGCATCTGGAATATTACTACTTCCACAACTGCCTGTACGAAGGTGTCTGGCGTGACAACATCCGCCGCTGGGACCAGCAGACGCCGACCCATGAGGTGTTGCGCACCTATGGTCCCGATTACAAATGCATCTTCGTCGGTGACGCCTCGATGAGCCCTTATGAGGTCGCCTATCCCGGCGGTGCCAATGAACATTGGAACCAGGAGGCTGGCCAGATCTGGCTGCAGCGGGCACGCGACCAATGGGCATCGAACCTGTGGATTAACCCAGTGCCTGAGAAGTATTGGGAATATACCCACTCAATCGAAATGATCCGCGAGATTTTTCAGGATCGGATGGTGCCGATGACTCTGGCCGGGCTGGAAAAAGGAATGCGCGAGCTGACGCGATAACGCCAGCCCGCGGATCAGGTTCTGCCAAGGCCGGGATTACCCGGCGATGGCCTGAATGCCCAGAAACAGAACACCCGACAACACAGCCGCCGCGGGCACGGTAATAATCCAGGCTGCTATGATCGTCATAAAGTGCGAGCGGCGCACCAGCTTGCGCCGGCGGCGTTCTTCCGGTGCCAGAACCGTCCGCTCAGGCACTGTAATGCGGGCTTTACGCAGCCGTCTTTCAGCATCCCATTCCCGGAAGAAGCCGACACCAAAGACGGCACCCACTGCAATATGGGTCGAGCTTACGGGAAGACCCAGCCAACTGGCCACGATAACGGTGATGGCTGCGGACAGCGCAACGCAATAGGCACGCATCGGGTTAAGTTTGGTTATTTGGCTGCCAACCATTCGGATCAGTTTTGGCCCAAACAGGAACAGGCCAAACGAAATGCCAAAGGCGCCGATGATCATGACCCAATAGGGAATACTGATCGCCTGGGTGAAATCACCCGAGGCAGAGGCTTGCACGATGGCTGCCAAAGGCCCAACGGCATTGGCCACATCATTGGCCCCATGTGCAAAGCTCAGCAATGCGGCGGATACGATCAGAGGGATGCCGAACAATACTTTGAGGGATTTATTGCGGTTCTCCAGACCTTCGGATTGACGCCGAATAACCGGAATCATCACGGCCCAGACCAGCCCACCACAGGCGGCCCCGATCAACAAAGCCGTGCCGAGGTCGATCTTGACGATCTTCTTGAGCCCCTTCAGCGCCAGATAGCTGGCAAAAGCCGCCGCCATGATACCAACCAGCATCGGCACCCATTTCCGGGCCGCTGCGATCTTGTCGTCCTGATAGATAATCCGGGACTTGATGAACCAGAGAAATCCTGCGGCGACCAGACCGCCAAGCATAGGCGAGATAACCCAGCTGGCCGCGATCTTGCTCATCGTCCCCCAGCTCACTGCGCCAAAACCGGCTGCGGCGATCCCCGCCCCCATGACGCCTCCGACAACCGAGTGGGTCGTGGACACAGGCGCTCCGACCCAGGTCGCCAGGTTGACCCAAAGCGCTGAAGACAACAAAGCCGCCATCATCGCCCAGATGAATACAGTCTGCGTTCCCATGCTTTCAGGAGCGATAATGCCCTTGGCGATCGTGGAAACAACGTCACCTCCAGCGATCAGCGCGCCGGCACTTTCGAATATGGCAGCAATCGCGATGGCGCCCCCCATGGTCAACGCATTGGCCCCGACCGCCGGTCCCATATTGTTGGCAACATCATTGGCCCCGATATTCAGCGCCATATAAGCCCCAAACATTGCCGCAAGCACTACGATCAGCGTGTTGTTGCCTTGTCCGAACAGGAAGGCTGCCACAAGACCTGCGACAACGATAAAAGAAAGCGCGATGCCAGACCCGACAAATGGGCGACCCACCTGGGAGGTTGCCACTTCTAGCCGAGAAAAGCGTCTAAGGTCGCGGTCAAGCGTTTCCAGGTGACGGGCTTCGTGGTCATTGTTGGACATTGTGTATTCTCCGACGAGTTCCCGTGCGGATAAGGCGGCAGGCGGCGTTTTTCAACAGTTAGAATCCGAAAGAACCCAGTTTCCACTGCGTCATGGCAGCTAGGAGACCTTTCAGGCCCACGGAAACGCTGATGCCTTGCCCTTGTGTCTGCTTATCCCCATATCAGAACCATGCTCCGAATTACTCCGATTCTTCTGGCGGTTCTGTATGCCGTGGTGATGTACCGGATCTCGGTCTGGCGCACCCATCGCGAGCTTGACCTGAAATCGACCGAACTGGCCGATCCCGCCCTCAAGCGTATGACTGACCGGCTGGCGGCGGCGCTGGGGATCGAGAGGGTTCCGGTCTATATATATGAAATCGACCCGGTGAACGGGCTTGCGGCTCCGGATGGACGAATATTCATCACACGCGGGTTTTATCGCAAGTTCCTCAATGGCGAGGTTTCCGCCGAAGAGATGGCGAGCGTCATCGCACATGAACTGGGGCATGTGGCCTTGGGTCATGCACGGCGACGGATGATTGATTTTTCTGGACAGAATGCGTTGCGGACAGCCTTGATGCTGCTTCTGAGCCGGTTCGTCCCATTCATCGGTGCGATGATTGCAAACGCGCTGACTGCGCTTTTGGCGTCGCGCCTGTCACGTGGGGATGAATATGAAGCAGATGAATATGCCGCCGCCCTGCTAACCAAAGCCGGGATCGGCATCGGCCCGCAAAAGTCTCTGTTTCACAAGCTTGAGGATTTGACGCAGCAACGTGCAGGCGTTGTACCCGCCTGGTTGATGAGCCATCCCAAAACGGATGAGCGGATTGCGGCGCTGGAAGTGCTTGAGCAGCGTTGGGCGCGTGGCTGAGGCTCGGCGGCGAGAGGCCAGCCTCTCGCGCTCTCCGAGGTAATTTTAGCCAGATGAAGCAGGGATCCCACTTAGCTGGCGAGCGCTTTGCCCAGACGCGGCAGGCGGGCTTTTTTCATCAATCCACGCAAAGTCCATGTATCGCCTGACAGACGGTTTGCTTCGGCCAGTACCTGCTGTGCAAGCTGGTCCAGCCCTTGCGGGTCGTTATACCAGAAACCATACAGCAGACTGTCAGGGTCACGCCGCTCAAGCCCTTCTTCTGCAAGAATATTTCTGGGGAAATCCTTGGCGTTGACCGTGACGATGATATCCGCTGACGCGGCTACTGCAGTGGCCAAAACGTGGATATCTGCCGCGTCCGGCAGCCAGAGCCGAGCCTGCAGACCATCATTGGCTGGGCGTTCTGCCTTGGGCCATTTGACCTGCGTCAGGGCAATCTCGGCACGGGCCTGCGCCTCGCCCTCGGGGCCCAGCTTGCGTGCGGCGCGGGCCCATTCCTCGAGGATGCGCGCCGACCATATAGGGGTGAAATGACCTAGTCGGGCGGTGCCCAACAGCATCTCACGCATCACCGTTGGATAGATGACGCAGGTATCGAGTACAGCCTTCATAATCGGTAGAACACGGCCTTGAGGTAACCGCTTTCAGCCAGCTGCGGCAGTTGCGGGTGATCGGGCCCGGCAAAGCCCGTATGGATCAGTTGGGCTGAGCGCCCGGCGCGCCCGATACCACGGGATGAGGCGTCGCGGAAGCGGCCCAGATCAGCAGCGTGCGAGCAAGAGCATAAGCCCAGATATCCGCCCGGCTTGACCAATGTGGCGGCCAATCGCGCAATGCGTTCATAGGCCCGCAGCCCTGCATCCAGCGCCTGCCTTGATGGTGCAAAGGCGGGAGGATCACAGATAACGACGTCAAATTTAGCGCCTTCGTCGTTCAACTGAGCCAACACATCAAAGGCATCGCCTTGGCGCGTGTCGAATTGATCGGCAAAGCCAGAAGCCTCGGCCCCTTTTGCGGCCAACTCCAATGCCGCGGCCGACCCATCGACCGACAGCGCCTGTCCGGCGCCACCCGCCAGCATTGCCAACCCGAAGCCTCCGACATGGCTGAAGACATCCAGTACCTGTGCCTTGGGTTGAACCAGCTGCGCAGCAAAGGCGTGATTGGGGCGTTGGTCATAGAACAGGCCGGTTTTCTGACCGCCCGCCAAATCCGCCATATAGGTTGCACCGTTCATCAACACGGGCAAAGGCGCATCTGGGACAGTGCCGCGCAAGGTCAGGTTGACATCATCCAACCCTTCCAGCCCGCGTGTCCGGCCCGAGGCGTTTTTCAGCACGGTCGTCACGCCGGTCACAGCGACCAGCGCGTCGGTCAACATGTCGAGATACGCCTCGGCCCAGGCGGCGTTTGGCTGGATCACACAGGCCTCACCGAACCGGTCGATGATGACACCCGGAAAGCCATCCGCCTCGGCATGGATCAGGCGGTAAAAGGGCGAGTCAAACAGGCGTTCGCGCATATCAAGCGCGCGGCGCAGACGGGTTTCGAACCAATCAGCCGTCAGCTCGGCGTCAGGATCGCGGTCCAGAACACGGCACATGATTTTCGATTCAGGATTGACCGCCACCAACGCGATCGGCGCGCGATTTTCATCCTCGAGCAAGGCCAGCGCGCCAGCAGGGATTTTGCGCGTGCGACGGTCGGTGACAATGTCATTGGCATAGACCCACGGGAAGCCATGGCGCAGGCCGCGCGCATTGGCTTTGGGTTTCAGGCGGATACGGGGACGGACTGCAGTTTGGGTCATGGCGACCTCATAGTCGCGAACACGCCGAGGGGAAAGCCCTAGCGGTTGCGAGACCGCCAACCACCGCGCCGTTTCGGCGCCTGAGTAGATTGCAACCCTTCGGTCAGCACCTGTGTCATTGGGTGATCGACCTCATCTTTGGCATAGATGGCGTGCAGGTCAGACAGGGCTTGCCTCTGATCACGCCCCTCCGGAAGGCTTAACGCCCAGTCCAGAAAGATACTGCGACATTCGGGCAATGTGATGCCATCGATGCGATAGGCCTCGCGGATCAGGCCTTTGTGATCGTTCGGATCGTCATTGCGCGGCATCTTTATCCTCCTGAATCACGCGGCCGATAATTTCGGCGGCGATATCGTAGCTTTCCTGCAACGCGGCCTGCAACTGTTCTACCTGCTCATACCCGGTGGCCCGACACAGGAAGGCGGAACCCCCCTCTCCGATTTTATCGGCCTCGATAACCTTACCTGACAACAGCCGAGCTGCGCATTGCACTGACCAGCATAGATCGTAGCAATCCTTCAACGTTTGCGCCTGAGCGACATCCAAAAGCGCGGCTGCGACTGCACCGTCCAACCCGGCATGTACTTCGCGCTTTGCAACACCGGACAGTAAAGCGCCTGTTTCGGCCATCAGCTCTATGTCCATCATGCGCCCGGCCCCATTCTTGGCATCCCAAATACCGGCAGGGGTTTTCGCGGCTGCCAGACGCGCACGCATTTCGGCAACTTCGCGCAAAACCTGCGCCTGATCGCGGGAGCGCGAAACAAGCTCTGTTCGAAAGCCCTCGATATCGTCGGCCAGAGAGGGCTCACCGGCGACGGGATTTGCGCGCGTCAGGGCTAGGTGTTCCCACACCCATGCCTCATTCTGCTGATAGTTCGTGAAGCTGGCCCAACTGGTCGCCACCGGCCCCTGATTGCCCGAGGGGCGCAGCCGCATGTCGACCTCATAAAGTCGCCCCTGCGACATTGGGGCCGACAGCGCCGTGATCAGTGCCTGCGTGAACCGGGCATAGTAGGTCCGCGTGGCAAGAGGCCGTGGGCCCTCGGACATGTCCTGATCCAGCGGGTCGTAGATCACGATCATATCAAGGTCAGATTGCGAGTTGATCCGCCCTGCCCCCAGGGATCCCATGCCCAACACAGCGGCACCGCGACCAGGTGCGGGCCCGTGTTTGTTGGTGAACTGGTCCACAACACATGGCAGGATCGCAGCGATCACCGCGCTTGCAAGTTCGGCATATTGCTGCCCCGCCTGCACGCCGTCGATCAACCCGCGCAGATGGTGAACGCCGATCCGGAAATGCCATTCCTTGCACCAGCGCCGCGCCAGATCAAGCTGGCTTTCGTAGTCCTGCTCCTGCGAGAGTTCTCGCTCCAATTCGCCCTGCAGCACCGTCCGGCCCGGCCAGTCGTCAAAGAAGCTGCCGCCAATCACCGCATCAAAGACCGAGGCGTTGTGCGACAAATGCGCGGCCAATGCATGCGACGTGCCTACTATATCGACAAGCAGGTCGATAAGCTGCGGGTTGGCCTCGAACAGAGAAAACAGCTGCACGCCCGCAGGCAACCCGCGAAGGAACCCGTCCAGTGCCAGCAGCGCCTCATCCGGTTGGGCGGTTTTGGCAAGACGCGTCAGCAGCTCTGGTTTCAGCCGTTCGAAAATTCGCGCCCCGCGCTGAGAACGCAGTGATGGGTAGGTCGTCCAGCGCGCCAATATGCTTTCGTCAAATTCAACTTCTGGCAAAGGTGCACGGGCTGTCGGGCCGGGGGCGAAAAAACCTTCGGTCAACTCATGAACCTCGGTCAGCCGCCGTTTCAGATCCGCAGTCAGATCGGCGCTATCAATCCCCATCAGGCATGCAATCCGCTCAATCCCGTCCGAGGATTGCGGAATCTTATGGGTCTGCGCATCATGGATCATCTGAATGCGGTGTTCGACTTCGCGATGCGCGCGGTAGTGATCGGTAAGCTTTTCAGCCACGTCCTCGGGCACCCACCCTTTGCCGGCCAAAGCCGCCAAACCCGGAACAGTACCACACACGCGCAGGTCCGTATCGCGACCCCCGGCAATCAACTGTCGGGTCTGAGTGAAGAATTCGATCTCACGTATCCCGCCTTGCCCTAGTTTCATATCATGACCCGGAATGGTCAGCGCACCGCCTGTCCCTTTGTTTTCGCGGATACGCAAGCGCATGTCATGGGCATCCTGAATAGCCGCGAAATCCAGATGCCTTCGCCAGATGAAGGGGCGGAGCGTATCCAGGAAACGCTGCCCCGCAGCGATATCGCCAGCGCAGGGACGCGCTTTGATATATGCGGCGCGCTCCCAAGTGCGGCCCAGACTTTCATAGTACCGTTCGGCAGCTTCCGCGGCCAGACAAACTGGCGTCACCGCAGGGTCAGGCCGCAGCCTTAGATCGGTGCGAAATACATATCCATCCGCTGTCTTGTCACTGAGTGTGGCGCAGAAATTCCGTGTCGCCCGGACCATCCCTTGCCGCGCTTCATAGAAATCGTCCGGATCATAGCGCGTTTCGTCAAACAAAACGATCAGGTCGATATCAGAGCTGTAGTTCAACTCATGCGCACCCATCTTGCCCATGGCCAATATGATCATTCCCGCGGCAGAGGCGACATCATCTTCGGTCATCCCCGGCAATTTACCTCGCCGGATCAAGGTTGCAATCTCGGCCTTGGCGGCAACATCCGCTACCATGGCCCCGAAATCGGTTAGTGCCCCTGTAACTTTTTCCAACGGCCACGCCCCTGCCAGATCCGCCAGGGCGGTCAACAGCGCCAAACGCCTCTTGGCCTGCCTCAGCCCCGGCCTGAGTTGATCCGAAGGCAAGGTCCTTGCGGTTTCCATAATGGATGCAAGCATCGCGTCCGGTTGCGCCAAAGCTTGCGGTAGCCAGTCGGCTTCCAGATCAATCAGGCCTTTGAGATAGGGGCTGGAGCCCGCAGCCCCTGCGATCAGTTCCCCCTGCTCAGGTGTAATGCCGCCCACTGCATCGCGCGCTTCGGAACCAAGTGAAGGATCAAAGGCGCGCGGTACACGGTTGACGGCAAGAAGTCCTGTCATTTCATCTCCGATGGCGTGGTTTTTAGTATTTCTGTGACCAAATTTCTAACCCGACATTGCAACAATTAGGCGCTTAACTCAAAACAGCGCCGCAGCAGACAACCCAGTCAATGATTGAAAGAAACCGTGGTGCGTTAGACTGAAATTGCGCTTGTTCAGATGTCAGGTCAACCATCCGAAATTCAGAAATGTAAATCATTTTCACATTGACCTCTTGTAACTGGGTTTGGTGCCCCCATCTATTCAATGTGAAAACAATTTACATCTAACCCGGAGAGCACCAATGACCGCATTGACAGAACACGCCGTCCCTGAAAACCCGGGATGGCTCAGCCGCGCAGAGGCCTGGCTTGACGATAAAGGCAAAGGGGCCTGGATCGCTGCCATGGTCCTTGGCTTTATCTTTTTCTGGCCCGTCGGCCTGGCCCTTCTGGCCTACATGATCTGGAGCAAACGTATGTTCAACAAATCCTGCAGCCGTCGCAAATCCTGGCACAGCCACATGAGCGCAATGAAACCCTCGGGCAACAGCGCATTCGACGCCTACAAGTCCGACACTCTGGCTCGGCTGGAGCGTGAGCAACAGGAATTCGAAGCGTTCCTGCATCGCCTGCGCGAAGCGAAAGACAAGGCCGAATTCGACCAGTTCATGGATGAGCGCGTCCGCGAGAACCGCGAAAGCGATGAAACCGGCGATAACGCCTGATCGACCTTGCCCTGTTCCGACAATCGGGACAGGGTATTTGAAACATCTACCGGAATGACCCGTATGCACTCCTTGCCAGACCCGAACCGACAGCCCGAGTTTTACCAGTCCGTCACGACCAAACGGTTCCTGGCCTGGCTGTTCGATATCGCCTTTATTTCGCTGCTTTGTACCGTCGCCATCGTCCTGACCCTCGGGCTAGGCGTACTGATACTCGCCCTGATTTATGCGGTGGTCAGTTTTGTCTATCGCGTCGTCACAATCGCCAACGGCTCGGCCACTCTGGGTATGCGTTTCATGGGGGTCGAACTGCGCGACGCTTTTGGTGAACGAATGGACACAGGTAAAGCGGTCGCACACACAGCCGGTTATTTTGTCAGCATGGCATTTCCGGTGCTGCAAATCATTTCAGTCATCATGATGCTGACCGGCGCGCGCGGCCAGGGCCTGACCGACACCCTTCTCGGCACGGTTATGATTAACCGTCGCGCTTAAAAGACTGTCGCGTGAATCACTTGGCGGCTCCGGGAACGGTTGTTATCATCCCGTTTCAGGAACCATAGGACATTCATGCGACACACGCTGCCAATCGCGCCGCAATTCTACGTTACGGCCCCTCAGCCTTGCCCTTATCTTGAGGGCAAGATGGAGCGTAAGCTGTTTACAGCGCTGCAGGGCGAAGGCGCGAATCAACTGAATGACTCCCTTTCCCAGCAAGGGTTTCGACGGTCTCAGAACGTCCTATACCGCCCTTCCTGCACTGATTGCGCCGCGTGTTTGTCCGCGCGGATTGACGTTTCGGCCTTTCAACCCAGCAAAAGCCAGAAGCGCGCGGTCAGGCGGAACTCATATTTGCGACGCCGGGCGAATTCCCCATGGGCTACCGACGAACAGTATGACCTGTTCCGCACCTATCTTGACACCCGACATGCGGATGGCGGCATGGCGGATATGGACGTCTTCGAATTTGCAGCCATGATCGAAGAGACCCCCATACGCAGCCGAGTGGTCGAATATTCAGACCCGGAATCCGGTAATCTGATCGCTGTCAGTTTGACCGATGTCTTGGATGACGGGCTGAGCATGGTCTATTCATTCTATAGCCCGGATCAGCCCCAGAATTCACTGGGCACGTACATGATCCTGGATCACATCGACATCGCACGCGAGGCGGGTCTGCCCTATATTTATCTTGGCTACTGGGTGCCTGGCAGCCCGAAAATGGGATACAAATCCCGCTTTGCAGGGCTGGAAGTGTACAGTCAGGGCGAATGGAAACGGGTCAAGGATCCCTGTGACATTGCACATGACGGCCACCACCCGCTGTCCACCGCCCCCATCGCCGAACAGGTTGCCAGCATCCAACTGCCTGATCGTCACCCGACCAAAGGCTGAAACCTGATGCGACAAAGCCTCCACGCCGTTACGCTTGTCGTGCCGGATTACGATGATGCCATCGCCTTTTTCACGCATACACTCAGCTTTTCCCTGACGCAGGACATCGACTTGGGCGCTGGAAAAAGATGGGTCCGCGTAAGCCCACCCGGATCCACCGGGGGCTCACTTCTACTCGCCAGGGCCGCCGATGCAGATCAGAGAACCGCAATCGGCAACCAGACAGGTGGTCGGGTCGGCTTCTTTCTGGAAACAGACAATTTCGACCGCGACTATAAGGCCATGCTGGCCAAAGGCGTCCATTTCGAAGAAGCCCCGCGCCATGAACCCTATGGAACCGTAGCAGTCTGGCAGGACCCGTTCGGGAACAGATGGGATCTGATCCAATTCACCTGATCCGCATCTTCATCTGGCCAAAAATACCTCGGGGTTGAAATGACCGCAGGCCAAGAAGGGGCTGGCCCCTTCTACCTACAAACAAAGCAAAGGGGGCCAGCTGGCCCCCTTTTCATTTGAACACCTGATCTTTGATCAATTCGGGATCAGATCCGGCACGATGGTCACAATCGCAGGGAAGAACCAAAGGATTCCGATACCTACCACCTGGATCAGCACAAACGGTACAATCCCACGATAGATGTGGCCGGTGGTCACTTCTTTCGGCGCGACCCCGCGCAGATAGAACAGCGCAAATCCAAAAGGTGGTGTCAGGAACGAGGTCTGCAGGTTCACCGCCACCATGATCGTCACCCATTTCGGATCAAAAGACCCGCCGTAGATTACCGGGCCTACAATCGGGATCACGATGTAGATGATTTCCAGGAAATCCAGTACGAACCCAAGGAAGAACAGCACCAGCATCACGATCAGGAAGACTGTGAATTCATTGTCAAAGCTCTTGAGGAACTGCTGGATATAGTGCTCACCGCCAAACGAGATCACCACAAGGTTCAGCAACTGAGACCCGATCAAGATGGTAAACACCATTGAGGTCACCTTGGCGGTCTCCCGCACCACCGGGGTCAGCACGCCGCTGGAATACAGAACCCAGCAGCCGAACAGCAAACCGAACAGGGCATACAGATAGGCCGCATAGGCTATGATGAAGGCAATCCAGGTTTCGGCCGAGGCGCTGCTCTGATTGATGCGCAGATCAAAATTGACCCCCATCAACAGGGCAATGACCACGGCGAAGGTGGCCCAAATGATGACCTTGCCAGACCGCTCCTGATCTTGCAGCTTTCGATAGGCCGCCAGCATGATCGCACCACCCGCGCCCAGTGCCGCCGCCGGGGTCGGGTTGGTCACCCCACCCAGGATCGACCCCAGCACCGCGATGATCAGAACCAGCGGAGGAAAGACCACCCGGATCAGATCATTGGTGGCACAGCGCGCCGCAGCCTCTTTGCAGCCATAGATGGCCAAGGCAAAGGGCAACGCCAGCATCACAAAGGTCAAACCTGACGACGTTGTTGGCGACACGAACAGAATATCGACAAGCAACATCAGGATCAGACCAATGGCCCCAAGGATCAGCGGCTGCGGCGACCGAGACGGCGCGATGCCCCGACCCATCACAATGGTCAGACCCAGCAACAGAACCATCACCGCAACACCCGTTCCAATCGGAGCGGCGTTGGCAATCTTCTCCTGCTGCGCGGTGGCAAGCTCTTCCTCGGTCAGACGAGTTGATTCTGCGGCACCACCTGCGTCATCAATGGCCGTTTGCTCGGCCACGGCCTGATCCCAAGCGGATTGACCATGCAGCTCGATCATCGAGGCTTTGCAGGTTTCGGAAACGTTGGTCCGCAGGGATGCGCCCTGCCCGATATCGGAGAAGGCCGAGACCGAGACGTTCTGGCTGCCGATAACCCCCAGATTGCCCAGCAGAACTGTACCCACGATCAGCGCGACAGGCGCACCCAGCAACCAGGTGAAACCTTCTGAACGGGTAATGGGCTCTCCGCTGCCGCCGGTCATGGGCACCGCAGGCGCCTTATGCGGGTTGAGCAGCGCATAGCCAAAGGCATAAAGCGCATATAGCAGCGCCAACATGATCCCTGGCAGCAAAGCGGCCTGGAACAATGTACCGACCGAGACAACCGCAGGCTCACCCAGATAGGTCAGTGCGTCCGTGCATCCTGCGTCAACCGCGCGGGTCTCTTGAGCCGTCGAATACAAGTCACCGGCCAGCGTTCCCAGCAGAACAATCACGATCGAGGGCGGGATGATCTGCCCCAGCGTACCTGAAGCCGCAATGACACCCGTCGCCAATTCAGGCGAATAGTTGTTGCGCAGCATGGTTGGCAGCGCCAGCAAGCCCATGGTTACAACGGTCGCGCCCACGATCCCGGTTGAGGCCGCAAGAAACGCCCCCACGACCACAATCGAAACGGCCAGACCACCCGGCAACGGTCCAAAGACGCGCGCCATTGTGGTCAGCAGATCATTGGCGATCTTCGACCGTTCAAGCGTGATGCCCATCAGCACGAACATCAAAACCGCCAGAAGGGTTTCAATGGACTGACCGGCCAGAACACGCTCGTTCATGCGGTTCACGATGAACGACACGTTGCGGTCCAGAGCGGTTTCCCAGCCCGAGACAAAAACAGGCTCGGCAATCCTTGGTAAGTCCGGGAAGCGGAACACTGATATGGTATCGGGTTTAACCCCCGTGCTGACCAGATCCTGATACGCCGCAGAGCCGGTGTCGATCGCCTGGTGAATCAGCAAACCTGCGCTGTCCAATGCGGCGATGATGCCGAATGAGATCACTCCTGCCCCGCCGATGGCGAAGGCCACCGGAAAACCGGATAGAATACCTCCGAAGAGGCAGAAAAATACGATAATGAGGCCTATCTCGACGCCATCAAGTCCGAATAGCATTGTCTGGTTCTCCGTCCCTAATGCGCGCCTTCGTAGGCTTCTTCACCCTCGCCAAGGCTGTCCTTGTCGAGGTATTTTCCAACACTTTCCGGGCCTTCCACATATTCCAGATACGAGCGGTACAGGAATGCAATCGCGTGCAAGAACACCATCGCTGCGAAGGCGATAAGTAGGATCTTGAACAGGAAATAGCCGTTGAATCCGTTGGGGCTGAACCCGATGGTTTCCACGTTCCAGCGCAGCGCGCGGGACTTGGCCACCAGCCGGTCCAAAGTATCACTGGCCGAGGGCTTCGGCACGATCAGATGCCGCCACATGAAGTACCAGCCATACATCCAGGTCAGCACCGCCATCGGCATCATGAACAGTATGGCACCACACATGTCGACCACACGTTTGGCGCCGTGGCTGATGCCAGCATAGATCAGGTCAACGCGGACATGGCCGCCCTGTACAAAGGTGTAGGTGCAGCACAGGCACACGACCATGGCGTTATACAGTTTCAGCTCTTCCGCGAACCAGCTGATATCCATCTGAAACGGGATACCCAGCCCAAAGGACATATCCGGGCGGGTAAAGACCCGCTGCATGAACACGATGATGATCTGCTGAACCACCATCAAGAGGCCTGCCCAGGCGAAGAAACGCCCCGTCGTGTTGGCAAAGCCTTCAAGCCCGCGCACCATCGCCCACATGAAGTTGCGGTAGTAAAGACCGATGGCCGTCAACACCAGAAACAGCGTGAAAACCACAAAGAAGAACTCGACCGACCCGCCGTAATAGACAAAGCGCATGACTGCTTCTTTGTCCGACCAGTCCAGCCAGAGTTGCGGATGCGTGATGGCGTATCCGAAATTAATGAAGGCTTCGGCAATGCTCTGAATGAACCATATCAGTCCATTCCACAGGGCGCCGAAGAACGAGATACCGTTTTCGTCCTGCATGTTGTCCCCAGGTCGCGTCAGTTGCACATTTGAGAGTTACAGTTTGTCCGACCGTCAGATGCGCAACGGGAAAGGCTCCCCCGACATGCGGGGGAACCGATTTCAAAGATCGAAGTGACTTAGCCGCGAACGCGGTCGCGCTGCGAGGTGTAGACACCCGAAGACAGATTGTTCCAGGCCGAAGACGCGGCCATGGATTCCATCGCGCTGTCGTGGATGCGCTTGAACAGCTCGTCGCCCATGTTCTCGTCCAGGACTTCCTGGCTTGCGGCACCAAACGCGTCCCAAACGCTGTCCGGGAACTCCATGACCTTGACGCCACCTGCCTGCAGACGCTGCAGCGCCGCGCCGTTGTTGGCCAGGAATTGCGCCAGGTTCCACTGATGGCATTCACCTGCGGCGATCTCGATGATCTTCTGCTGCGAGGCAGACAGGCTGTCATAGACCTCGCGGTTGGTTGCCAGCGAAAGACCCGCACCCGGCTCATGGAAGCCCGCGGTGTAGTATGTCTTGGTGATTTCCTGGAAACCGGCTTTTTCGTCAGCCCACGGACCGATCCACTCGGTTCCGTCGATCGCGCCGGACGACAGCGCCTGATACACTTCGGAGCCCGGAATGTTCTGTACGGATGCGCCCAGTTTACCCAGAGCTTTACCGCCCAGCCCCGGCATGCGGAACTTCAGGCCGTTGAAATCTTCGGGGCTGTTGATCTCTTTCGAGTACCAGCCACCCGCCTGCGCACCGGTGTTACCAGCCAGGAAGGATTTCAGGCCAAAGATTTCGCCCAGCTCGTCATGCAGTTCCATACCACCGGCATGGTAGTACCAGTTCACCAGTTCCTGGGCGGTCATACCAAACGGAACAGCGGTAAAGAATGCATAGCCCGGATGCTGACCCACAAAATAATAGTCTGCCGCGTGGTACATATCGGCCTGACCGGATGATACCGCGTCAAACACTTCGAACGCGCCAACCAGCTCACCGGCTGCTTTGATCTCAACGTTCAGGTTGCCGTCCGACATGGTGGTGATGCTGTCGGCGCAACGCTGCGCGCTGTCGAACACACCTGCAAGGCCACGGCCCCAGGATGTGACCATGGTCAGCGTGCGCTTGCCCTGTGCATAGGCCGGTGCCGCCAGCGTGGTCGCTGCAGCAGCCGAGCCGCCCAGTGCGGATGTTTTCAGAAATGAACGACGGTCCATATGAGTGATCCTCCCCTTCATAATCATGACCCGGATTGTCCGGGTCTGTCGTATTCAACAGCGGCAAGACTAGTCACAAGGAAGTGAAAGGGAATACCTACTACTGCGTAGAAACGCGGCTTTCTGCGCGAATTGCACAGGCAATAACGGTCCAATCATAGCAAAACAGGGATTTTTGGTGCCGTTTTCCCGCCAGGCGCCCAATCTTTTTGCAATTTTGCTGTGGCTTGCGTATCGATTCGTCCATGCAAAGACTTCGACAACTGGTCTCGTTGACCTATGCTCAAAAGCTGTCGCTGGTGGCGGCGATCCCGCTGGTCGTGGCGGTGGCCGCGATTGCGGTGATGGTTGCCTATGAGGCGCGCGCCACTGCCGAGCGCGAAATTGAAGCACTGGAACGCTCTTTGATTCAGGCCAAGAAGGAAGAGCTGCGCAACTATGTGACTCAGGCGCGCAATGGGTTTGCCTATATCTACGGGCGCGCGGCTCCGGATGACACCGCCGCCAAAACTCAGGTCGCGCAAATCCTGTCGGCCATGATCTATGGGCAGGACGGGTTCTTTTTCGTCTATGACTATGACGGCACCAATCTGGTCAGCCCGCGTCAGACTGAGTTCATCAACCGAAATTGGGAGGGTCTGACCGACAGCGACGGCACACCGGTGGTGAATGAGTTCATTCGCCTTGCTCGTCAGGGTGCGGGTTGGCACAGCTTTATGTGGCAAAAGCCCTCGACCGGGGAAGAAGCGCAAATGATCGCCTATGTCGTCGGCCTTCAGGATTGGCGCTGGGTTGTGGGCACCGGCGTGTTCATCGACGACATCGTTGCCGCCGTTGCCAGCGCCCGGGCCGAGGTTGAAGCGCGCGTGCAGCGTACCTTTATGTATATCGGTGCCATTGTTCTGGCCGCTGTTCTGATCGTCTTTGCCTCGGGCATGCTGTTGAACATCCGCGAAAGACGTCTGGCCGATGCCAAGCTGAAACAGCTGACCCAACGGGTGTTCGACGCACAAGAGGAAGAGCGCGGCCGTGTGGCACGCGAGCTTCATGACGGGATCAGCCAGATCCTTGTGGGCGTGCGCTTTGCGTTGGACAACGCCCGCCGTCGCCTGTCGCGCGGCGATGATGTGGGCGCGCATGATCCACTGGACAAGGGGATCGAGCATCTGGGAACCGCCATCAGCGAGGTCCGCCGCATCAGTCGCGACTTGCGCCCAGGCGTGCTGGACGATTTGGGCCTCGGCCCCGCGCTTGAGGCTCTGACAGATGATTTCCGCGAGAGAACCGGGATCGAGACCGATTTCTCGACCGTTGTTTTCCGCAACCGGCTGGATCAGGATAGCAAGATCGCCCTCTACCGCATCGCCCAAGAGGCCCTGACCAATATCGAACGCCATTCCGGTGCCACCCATGTCACCATCGATCTGCGCGGGCACAAGAAAGGCGCAACCATGCGAATAACCGACAATGGCCGCGGTTTGCGCAACTCTCCGGGTCGGGGCAGTACCGGGATTGGGTTGCGCAATATGCAGGAACGGATCGAGCAACTTGACGGATCGCTGCGTATTCTGTCATCACGCGGCCACCGCAGCGGCACAGTGATCGAGGTCAGCCTGCCACTCAGCCACCTGTTGCCGCCACAGGAAGACGCAACTCCGAACCGAAAGGCCGGTACATGAGCGACCAGACGATCCGGGTCCTGATTGTCGACGATCATCCAATGGTGGCCGAGGGGATCCAGTCGATCCTCGAAAGCTATGACGACATCACCGTGGTCGGGACACTCAGCAGCGGAAAGAAAGCGGTTGACCAGGTTGCCGATCTGAAGCCTGACGTCATCCTGATGGACCTGAACATGCCCGGGCTAAGTGGCCTGAGCGCAACCGAGATCATCCTTGAACGCATACCGGACACCTGCATTCTGATCCTGTCCATGCATGACAGCCCCGAATATATTTCGACTGCTCTCAGCCATGGTGCAAAAGGGTACGTGCTCAAGGACGTCCCAACGGATGAAATCAAAAAAGCCATCGATGCCGTCATGCGGGGTGAACAATATTTGTGCACGGGCGCAAGCGGTTCCCTCAAACCCAAAGGCGACACAACGCGCGAGGCTTTGACCGGGCGCGAGCAGACGATCTTGCTGGAGCTGGCACAAGGGAAATCGAACAAGGAAGTCGCCCATACGCTTGATATCTCAGTGCGAACGGTCGAGACCCATCGCAAGAACATCAAACGAAAATTGGGCATATCCTCAACTGCCGGCCTGACCCGCTATGCGCTGGAGCACGGCGTTCTACAGGGCACCAGCCCAGGGTTCTGATCCCGTAGCGCGGCACGCGCTGCTCGGCCTAGCCTCCGCAGGCAGGCGGGCAACGGGCGAGAGCACTCTTAGTTACCGTCAATCCAGAAGGGCGTCACGCCGGACTCCTTCCTTGTCATGGTGATGCTGAAGAACACGCCCATATAACTGACGGGTCCGTTCCACCCCACCGCACATGCCTTCGGTTTCGACAAAAGAAAAGATCCCGACATATCGTCTGCGCTCTCCTTTCACGGGAGCGACCCGGTGCAAGGAATAGCGCCCTTTGAAAATCTGCAGATCCCCTGGGTTCAACACCAACTGGTGCACCCGTTTCCGATCACCGTCCAGTACTGCAGAAACAGCCGCGAAATTCTCATCCTCGGCGCTTCGCAGGTTGGGGGCATATTCGAATTCACCACCGAATTCTCCATTCTGAATGGCCAGCGTCACGGTGTAGTTGTTGGTGTCAAAATGCCAGGGAAACCCCTGCCCTTCTTCGACCACGTTGATGATGACATCAGCCAAAGGATCATCGTAGCGAAAGAACCGGTCTTCGGACTCGTTCAATGCCGTTCGAATGAAAGGTAAAAAACCAGCGAACTCATAAATACGTCGCAGCGGTCCGGATTTGGAAAAACTGTCCGCTGGCACAAAGGCATTCGACCGATCATAAAATCGACGCACCGGATGGCTTGGCGCCAATGCCGGGTCGTCTTTGGTGAAATACGCATTCGTTCGGCTAAATGACCTATGTGCACCTACGGCAGTCTTATCGGCTTCTTTCAGCAAACGCGCCACGCCATCCTCGTGTACGAAACTTGGAAGAACAGCACAGCCGTCCCGATCCAGCTCGCGCCTCAGATCACCTATCAGCTGCTCATATGCCCATGAACCGGGGCGGTCTATCGGGTATCGCCCGAGATCAACCAGATCCTGCAACATGTTCGGCCTCCCTCGCCACTGCAATTAAGTCCAGCGTGACTCAGCCTAAAATCACGATCATGCCCGTTTCGGACATCGGCATGACGCATTTCGACACTTCCGTGCCACTCACCAAGCATTGCAAAGGGGCGAAAATCCCGAAAGTTCCGAACATGCGTCAAAATGCGCAATAAAATGTCGCAAAAACCCGCCCGAAAGTTAGAAAATTGGCAAATTTGCCTGTTGACGCCCCTTTCCACCGCCCATAATGTCCAACCCACGCAAAAAGGAGCCTCTGGCGATGAGAACGCTAGTCGTAATCGTAGGAACCACGCGCATGGGCCGGTAACGGTAAACCATAATCGAACCCATGCGCCTCCGAAAATCTCGGGGGCTTTTTTTATGCGAAACGCAAGACACATGTCGCCAATGGAGCAAAGCAGATGACACGTGAGATGACCGGCGCAAAGATGGTAGTTCAGGCCCTCAAGGATCAGGGCGTGGACACGGTATTCGGATACCCCGGCGGCGCCGTGCTACCGATCTATGACGAGATCTTTCTGCAAAACGACATTCGCCACATTCTGGTGCGCCACGAACAGGGCGCGGTTCACGCCGCCGAAGGCTATGCCCGCTCGACCGGCAAGCCCGGCGTTGCGCTTGTGACCTCGGGCCCCGGCGCTACCAATGCGGTGACCGGGCTGACCGATGCGCTTCTGGACTCGATCCCGATTGTTGTTCTGACCGGACAGGTTCCAACCTTCATGATCGGCTCGGACGCCTTTCAGGAGGCTGATACTATTGGCATCACCCGCCCCTGCACCAAACATAACTGGCTGGTAAAGGACACGAATTCGCTGTCCGATACCCTGCACGAGGCGTTCCATGTCGCCACCTCGGGCCGCCCTGGCCCGGTCCTGATCGACATTCCCAAGGACGTCCAGTTTGCATCCGGAGAATACAGTGCACCGAAACCATCTACCTCGCACTATCAACCTGTTCTGAAAGGCGATCTGGAAGAGATCACCGAGTTGGTTGCTGCGATTGAAACCGCGAAAAAGCCAGTGTTTTACACTGGCGGCGGCGTCATCAATTCGGGCCCGGCAGCCAGCCAGTTGCTGCGGGAACTGGTAGACGCAACAGATTTCCCAATCACTTCGACCTTGATGGGTCTGGGCGCCTATCCGGCGTCTGGCAGGAATTGGCTGGGCATGCTGGGCATGCACGGGTTGTATGAGGCCAATCTGGCGATGCATGATTGCGATCTGATGATCAATATCGGCGCTCGTTTTGATGACCGCATCACTGGACGGATCGACGCGTTCTCGCCCGATTCCAAAAAAGCGCATATCGACATCGACCCGTCTTCGATCAACAAGGTGATCCGCGTTGATATCCCGATTGTTGGCGATGTGGCCCACGTGCTTGAGGACATCCTCAAGGTCTGGAAATCGCGCGGTCGCAAGACCAACACCGCAGCTATTGCGAAATGGCAGGAACAGATCGGCGAATGGCGCAAGGTGAACTGCCTAGCCTATACCAACAGCGAAAAGACCATCAAACCGCAATACGCGCTGCAACGCCTTGAAGAACTGACAAAAAAACATGACCGGTACATCACGACCGAAGTTGGCCAACACCAGATGTGGGCCGCTCAATACCTTGGCTTCGAAGATCCCAACCGCTGGATGACCTCAGGTGGTCTGGGCACAATGGGTTACGGATTCCCGGCCTCGATCGGTGTTCAGATGGCACATCCCGACGCGCTGGTGATCAACGTGGCCGGTGAGGCCTCGTGGCTGATGAACATGCAGGAAATGGGCACCGCTACGCAGTATCGCCTGCCGGTGAAGCAGTTCATCCTGAACAACGAACGCTTGGGCATGGTGCGCCAGTGGCAGGAACTGCTGCATGGCGAACGGTATTCGCATTCCTGGTCCGAAGCGCTGCCTGATTTCGTCAAGCTCGCCGAGGCGTTTGGCGCCAAGGGTATCTTGTGTTCTGACCCCGCCGATCTGGACGATGCGATCATGGAGATGATCAACTATGACGGCCCCGTGATCTTCGACTGTCTGGTCGAAAAGCACGAGAACTGCTTCCCCATGATCCCGTCGGGCAAGGCCCATAACGAGATGCTGCTGGGCGAGGCCGAGACGCAGGGCGTGATCGATAGCAAAGGTTCGGTTCTGGTATGACAGCGCAGATGATCAGTTTTGACGCAACGCGCTTCCAGCCTACGCCGGACGAGTTGAACGAAGAAGCTGATGATTTCATTAATCCTGATGTGTTTGGCAAGGAACTCAGCATCTTTCTGAGTGAAGAGCTTGCCGCATCCGGGTTTGAGGTTTCCTTCGCCTGTGCCGAGGACTGGGGATGGTATCACGAAATTGATCACGACGAGCCGTTTGCCCTGGTTTTCGGCTGCTCAAACTATGGTGATGGCCACCAGGTTCAATTCTCACCAAAGACCGAGCATGTGAGAAAGATGTTCAAGAAATACCACGCAGCCCCCAAGGTGGATGCATTGCGTGGCGCAATTTGGAAAATTCTGGAGAATGCCGAAGGTGTATCGAACCTTCGCTACGAAGAGGACTAGCTCAGCATGTCTGCCCTACATATCAAAAAAGGCTCCACCCGCCATTCGGCCTATAACCTAAGACCCACGTTTTCCGACGTACAGGAACGCCATACCATCGCAGTTCTGGTCGAGAATGAACCGGGGGTTCTAGCCCGCGTCATCGGCCTGTTCTCGGGTCGTGGTTATAACATCGAAAGCCTGACCGTCGCCGAAGTGGACCATACCGGCCACCTAAGCCGCATCACCATCGTCACCACCGGCACCCCGCAGGTGATCGAACAGATCAAGGCGCAGCTGGGCCGGATCGTATCGGTACGCGACGTGCATGACCTGACGGTCGAAGGCGCGTCGGTCGAGCGGGAATTGGCCATCATCAAGGTGGTCGGCGACGGCGACAAGCGGGTCGAGGCGCTGCGTCTGGCCGATATTTTCCGTGCCAATGTCGTGGACAGCACGTTGAATTCATTCATTTTTGAGATCACCGGCGCACCTGACAAGATCGACGCCTTTGCCGATCTCATGCGCCCACTGGGTCTGATCGAAATCGCCCGGACCGGCGTTGCAGCCCTGTTGCGCGGCGATTGACCAAAACTGCCCCGCCGGCGAATCCAGTTGGCGGCGGGGTATCGGCAATACCCAATTTGCAAGATCACAATACGCCAAACGTGAACATCAACGTCACATTTGCCTAAAAAGTTTAAGCTAAATCAGAATTAACCTATTGCGTCTGTGCATCATCGCGTTAGCCTTCAAGGGTAGCGCGGCGTTGGGATGCGTCCGCTGGGTCATCTGTACGATTTCAGACAGCGCCTGGTTTGTTGGCCAGTTGTGTCGCGGTTATTCGGAATACACACAAGTACCGGGACGAAAATGACGAACGACAGCCGCAGCCCCGACGACCTACGCAGGATGTTCGGCGCCAATCTGCGAACTCTTGCTGGACAATATAATTCAGTTTCCGAGCTGTGCCGCCAGCTTGGAGTGAACCGAACTCAGTTCAATCGCTATCTTGGCGGCGAAAGCTTTCCCCGACCCGATGTCCTTGACCGAATATGCCGCTTTTTTGATGTTGATGCTCGGATTTTGCTCCATCCCTTGGATCAGATTGACCAACCGTCCAAGCACCCGGCTGCCGTCGCCCTGACCGAGTTTCTGGGATCCACCCCAGCCACCCTGACTGAAATTCTGTTTCCCGGCGGGTTCTATTATGCGACCGAGACAGAACTTGATGGCACAAAACCCCTGAGACACAGGCTTTTTCACGCCAGAAGGTTACCGCAATGTACTTTGGTTAGAGGGTTTGAACCAATTTCCGAGACACCCGGAGCATCAGTCGCAGAGCGCGAAGTACAGGGTATTGTGGCCTGTGCCGGGCGGCAGATTTATATGCTCATGTCCTGTCGTGCGTCTCAGAAAAGCAGGATTTATCTGGTGACACGTGGAATTGAAAATCAAACAAACTGTTGGCGCGGTGTCGCAATTTGCCTGTCAAAAACTACAGCTACCGCAACGACGACACGGCGGATATTGCTCAGACATTTAGGGGACGACACCTCGACAGTCCTGGCCGCCGCGCGCATTGCACGCCGACCAGAAGCCATGGCCCGCGCTTGACAACGATCCTGGCGTGTTAACCCGCGATTTCCCCGCCCTGAGAGATCAGCCAGTATAGGTGCCAACTGGCGTGCCCCAATAGCGGCAGTACGATCAACAAGCCGAAAAACCAGGGGATCATTGCGGCAAACGTCAGAACCGCAATCAGCGCGCCCCACCCCAGCATCAATCTGCGGTTTGCGGCCACATAGCTATAGCTGGCAATCATTGCGGTCACAAAATCCAGCTCTCGGTCCAAAAGCATCGGAATTGAAAGCACCGTGATCATGTAGAGGATGGTCACAAAAATCGCGCCAACAGCTGTTCCAACCGCCAACATCGTCAACCCGTTTGATGTAAGGAACACCTCAAGGGACGAAGACACATTGGTCATGGTCGATAGCCCCATAAAAAGGGCAAAGATCATGTGGCCAAGAAAGAACCAGAACAGAAACATCACAACGATGATGGCGCAGATCGAAGGCAACTGACGGCGGCTTTGACCCAGGATTACGCCAAATATGGCCCGAGAATCCAAACCTTCACCCTCTTGAATGCGCCGCGATACCTCATACAGCCCCACCATGGCAAAGGGGCCCAGCATCGGGAAACCGATTGCGGCCAAAATCAGCCAATAGGTCGTTCCGGTCGTGAGAGTGACCCAAACCATCAGCCAACCCATCAAAACATAGAACCCGGAAAAGAGCAGCCCAAAGAGCGGAGCGCGGCGAAAATCGCTCCAGCCTCGCCTTAGGGCCTCGTGCAGCATTTCGACATCTACCCGCCCCATGTTCGGAACACCAAACTGTTTGTCCATGGCTTTTATCCTTCGTATCCGGTCGATTTTCAGGCGGGTCGTTTTTGCGGCCAACTGGTGGCAGAATGATATGCAGATCCGATGGACAAAATGCGAGAATCCGCTCCGCGCGGACCAAAGATCTGCATCCCCATCGGCAAGCCTTCGGATCCAAATCCAACAGGAACCGAGAGGCAAGGCAGTCCGATCAGGCTGACCGGCACCACGACCTGCATCCAACGGTGATAGGTATCCATCCGGGTGCCGTTGATTTCGGTGGGAAATGCAAGCTGCAAGTCGAATGGCCAGACCTGGGCCGACGGCAGGATAAGCGCATCATAGTCCTGGAAAACTTCGGTCGCACGTCGGAACCACTCGGTTCGCACAACACTGGCACGATGGACCTGCATCGCTGTCAGCGCCAGACCACGGTCCAGTTCCCATTGCGCAGTATCCTTCAGTGACGCGCGGTGTTCTGTCCGAGACGCAAGACCGGCGGCCACGCTCCACGAACGCAATGTAATCCAGCTATTCCACATCTGGTCTGCGTCAAAGGGTGGTGTGAGGGGTTCGACCTTGCCCCCGAGTTGAGTGAACACCTCGAGCGCGTCACAGCATACCTCGCGGATACCAGGTTCGAATGGAAAGGCTCCGCCCCAGTCATCCAACCACCCGATACGCATTCCGGTCAGATCTGCGGGTTGGACCGGAGACACGCTTTCCCCCGGATGGCCCAAAGGTTGGGACGGATGAGTGCCGCTGATCACATCAAGCAATAGACCAATATCTTCGGGGCTCCGCGCCATTGGGCCCAATGTAGAAAGCTGGTGCAAGTACCCGTCACCGTCGGGTTCGTTTGGCACCCGCCCCCAACTGGGCCTGAAGCCATAGACGTTGTTCCATGCCGCAGGGTTGCGCAGGCTGCCCATCATGTCAGACCCATCGGCCAGCGCCACCATGCCAGACGCCAGCGCGACTGCTGCTCCACCGGATGAACCGCCGCAGGTACGCTCGGGGTCATATGGATTGCATGTCACGCCATATACTGGGTTGAACGTATGTGAGCCCAACCCGAACTCCGGAGTATTGGTTTTACCGATCAGGATTGCCCCGGCCTCTTTCATCCGCTGGGCTAACAGATCGTCTGTTTCCGGAATGAACCCATTCAGGATTGGCGATCCTTGGGACGAAACGACGCCCGCAACATTCACCAAGTCTTTGACGGCAATCGGCAGACCATGCAGCGGACCACGGTTTGGTCCGGCATCAACAGCACGGGCCTCGGCCATCAAATCATCAGGATCACGCATCGCCACGATTGCATTCAGGCGCTCGTTCACTGCGCCGATCCGCTCTAGCGTCAGTTGCATCAGCTCAGCCGCCGATAAACGCCCAGAGGACAATGCACTCAACAATTCGGCTGCTGTTATTTGGCCTAGATCCATCCCTGGGCTCCACCTTTTTGGTCAGCCTAGCCGGAGCGTATCCTCATTTAAACCCTCAGTTTGAATGCATCTTTTTAGCAAAGACCACCCGAGGTCACTTGGATCGAGACTCAAAATGCAAATTGCTGTCGTGCCCAAGAAAGTGTTTTACGCACAATAGGATGGAAAGGACGCTTAACACAAGCCAGATCCCGCCCCACATCATGGTTGTGCCGCCGAATTCTTGGGCCAGCATGTAGGCATCCGAGCGGACACCCGAGCGCCGGATCGTGTCATCAAAGATATCATAAGGCACATAGATCACGCTGGTCAGCCCGATCACGCGTAAAGCCAGATCACAGATCGGCCGACTTAGATAGAACGCCATGCCGATCATTACCGCCCCAACACCTGCACAAAACGCCATGGCAAAGGGATCGCGGACATAAAGCGCTGTTACCAACAGCATCACTCCGCCAAATCCACCCAGCACCGCCCGGTCCCAATGCGTGCGCAATGCAATCAGCAACAACCCCATCCCTAGCGCCAGCGACCCGAGATAACCGGCGGACAGGCTGAAGAACCTTTGCCCACCACGCGCTGTGACAAGACCACCCTGCTGCGGTGAGATCGAGAAGCTCTCGACCGAACCACCGGTTAGGACGACGGTTATCGCGTGCGACAGCTCGTGTAGGAAAACGATGAGTATCTTCAGAGGCACCACAACCGGCGTAGACCAGAACACAAACACCAAAGCGACAAGCGCAATCAGTTGCCAATGTCCTTTGATCAGCTTCATCATGGGCATCGAACGCGCTGCTATCAGCCCTCGCCCTGTGCTTCGGAGCGGCTTTTTCCGGCCACGTTCAAGGCCAGTGTGGCGGCCATGAACCCGTCAAGATCCCCATCCAAAACCCCCTTGGTATCCGAGGTTTCATAGTTGGTCCTCAGGTCCTTCACCATCTGGTAAGGCTGCAGAACATACGACCGGATCTGGTTGCCCCAGCCCGCATCGCCCTTGGCCTCGTGGGCTGCGTTGATGTCAGCATTGCGGCGGTCCAGCTCTTGCTGGTACAGGCGGGATTTCAGTGCTTTCATCGCAATATCACGGTTCTGGTGCTGGGATTTCACGGATGATGTAACAACGATCCCGGTCGGGATATGCGTGATCCGCACGGCCGAGTCCGTGGTGTTCACGTGCTGGCCTCCTGCCCCCGAGGACCGGTAGGTGTCGATGCGAATCTCGGACGGGTTGACCTCGATCTCGATATTGTCGTCCACCACCGGGTAAACCCAGACCGAACTGAACGAGGTATGCCGTTTGGCCGCCGAGTCATAAGGTGAAATTCGCACCAGCCGATGCACACCGCTTTCCGATTTCAGCCAGCCATAGGCGTTGTGGCCAGAAATTTTGTACGCTGCGGATTTAATGCCCGCCTCTTCGCCCGAGGTCTCGGATTGCAACTCGACCGTATAGCCCTTTTTCTCGGCCCAGCGGACATACATCCGCGCCAGCATCGAAGCCCAGTCGCAGCTTTCGGTGCCGCCTGCGCCCGAATTGATCTCAAGGAAAGTGTCGTTGCCGTCGGCCTCTCCGTCCAGCAGCGCCTCAAGCTCTTTCTTGGCGGCTTTGGCTTTTAGCTTTCTGATCGCCTCTTCGGCGTCGGTGACGACCTCTTCGTCCTCTTCCATCTCGCCCAGTTCGATCAACTCCATATTGTCGCTGAGGTCGGTTTTGATGGACTCATAGATTTCAATAGCATCGACCAGCATCTGCCGCTCGCGCATCAGTTTTTGCGCATTCTCGGGGTTGTCCCACAGGTTGGGATCCTCAACCCGGGCATTGAATTCCTCAAGGCGATGGGGTGCGGTTTCATAGTCCATGCGCTGCGCCAGCAGCTCTAGCGACTTTTCAATTTCCGCCACGGTATTCTGGGTTTCGGCGCGCATGGTTACGTCCCAACTTGCTCAATCAGGCCTGCGTGATAGCAAGAGCGTGGGGCCACCACAAGACAGCGGAGACCTGAATGCATATTGTTCCGGGTGATATCATGGATTGCTGGGGATTATGCCGTGCCACACTGATCGCCGAAGCCCAGCATGCGTTAGTCTGGAAAGTTCACGCGCGGGATTATGGGCCGGCCGCGCTAAAGCTATACCACCGCGCAGATCGCGGGAACGAAGCTGCTTCGACCGGGCTTTTGTCGCTCTGGCGGGATCGTGGCGCGGTTGCCATTTATGCCGAAGCGGGCAAAGCCGTATTGATGGAGTGGTTGGAGGGTCCGACACTGGGTGACATCGCGCGTGACGGAAACGCTGAAAGCGCGCTGCAGGTTTTCTCGGATATGGCCCACCGCCTTCACCAAAAGCCCACGGTTGCCCCGATGCGCTACAACGCGATGTGATCCGCGCAACGGAACTGGCATCAAACCTTCTGACGAGCCAACCGCAGGTGGTGCCGCTGCATGGTGACCTTCACACCGATAACGTAATTCAGACGTCTTCAGGGGCACGGGTAATTGATGCAAAGGGGTATCTGGGCGATCCTGCTTTTGAACTTGCAAACGCATTGCGGCACCCCAAAGGCATGCCTGGTCTGGTTCGCAGCCGCGACCAGATCGAACGCTGCCTCCAGCTTTACTCCGGAGCGTTAGGTGTGTCGCGGAAACGTCTTGCCCAATGGGCCGCTGCAAAATGTGCGCTATCCGTCATGTGCCGCGGCCATGGGATAGTTTCAACAGCGCCCGAGGCAACGCTCTTGAACCGTTTGTTGCGCGCGGCGGATCAGTAAAGCCCGCCGCCCTGCAAATCGCCCTGGCTGGCATTTGGGCCAACGGTGATGGTGTCGCCGGTCGACGTGGTCACCTGACGACCCGAACTGTTGACCTCTTCAAACAGCGGCAGGTCGGAACCCATCGCAAAACCACCGTCATAGATGCGGTCGATAAAGCCGTCGGCGCCATCGCGGAAATACTCGGCCACGACAAAATCTCCGGACGCATCAGAGGGCAAGCGTGCACCGCTGAATCGGTCGATTTTGATAAAGTGACCACCCGGTGGCACCTCGAACGGACCTCCCCCGTATTTCTCGACAGCTGTCTCCATGAAGCTTTGGAACACGGGACCGCACAAAGTGCCGCCATAAGCGCCCCGGCCCATCGGGCGCGGACGGTCGTAGCCGATATAGCAGCCAGCAACGATGTTCGAAGTAAAGCCGATGAACCAGGCGTCTTTGGATTCATTGGTTGTCCCGGTCTTACCTGCGGTCGGCACCGGCAGATTGACAACACGGGATGCCGTGCCACGATCCACGACACCTTTCATCATCGACGTCAGCTGATAAGCGGTGATCGCATCCATGACCTGACTGCGGTTTGTCTCGATCGTGGGGGATTCATCAGGTTCCAGCCAGGCCGAATTACAATCCAGGCACTGGCGGTCATCGTGCCGATAGATTGTCTTGCCGAACCGATCCTGAATACGGTCAACCAGAGTGGGTTCAACCCGCTCGCCGCCATTTGCGAACATCGCATAGGCCGCAACCATCTTGTACAGCGTCGTCTCTTCGGACCCCAGCGAGTTGGCCAGGAAAGCACCCATCCGGTCATAAACGCCAAAGCGTTCCGCGTATCCGGCAACCACCGGCATCGTGACTTCTTGCGCCAGACGGATGGTCATCAGGTTCCGCGACTGTTCAATCCCGGTACGCAATGGCGTCGGCCCGTAGAATTTGTTGGTCGAATTCTTGGGTCGCCACAGGCCCTGCGGTGTGTTCACTTCGATCGGAGCGTCGACCACAATGGTCGCAGGGCTATACCCGCTGTCCAACGCAGCGGCATAGACGAAAGGCTTAAAGCTTGACCCGGGTTGACGCTGCGCCTGCGTGGCACGGTTGAACACAGAATCCTGATACGAGAATCCGCCCTGCATCGCCAAAACCCGGCCCGAGTTCACATCCATCGCAACAAAGCCGCCCTGAACCTCGGGGACCTGACGGGCCGACCATTGGCCTTCTTCCCCGGCCATTACCAGAATGACGTCACCGCGTTTGAAGTTGTCGAAGAAGCTGCCCTGCATCCACTTGATGTCCGAGCGCGGGATGATGCCGTCAGCCGGACCATTTTCAATGCCGACGGTCAGGGCCTGCTCACCGACATCCAGTACTACGGCGGGATACCACTGCGTAGGCAGAACCACATCACGGGGGATTTCCAAAATCGCCAAGGCCTCACGCCACTGCACCTCATCCGCCAGTATTTCTTCGGCGATCACTTCGTCGGTCCCGTGCCATTTTCCACGAGACCGGTCGTATTTCTGCAGCGCCTCGCGCAGGGCGTGCGCGGCTTTGACTTGCATTTCCTCGTCCACAGAGGCGCGGACAGTAAAACCACCTGTGAAGAACTCGCCCTCGCCGAAATCTTCGCTCAGCTGGCGGCGGATTTCGTCGGTGAAGTAATCCCGCGGCGGCAAGGCGGTGCGGAAACTTTCGAAATCACCATTCTGGACAGACCGCAAAGGCATCTCGACCTCGGCCTCATAGGTCGCCGTGTCGATATAACCGTTTTGGTTCATCTCGCGCAGCACGTAATTGCGCCGGTTCACAAGGCGTTCTTTCTGCCGAACCGGGTGATAATCCGACGGCGCCTTGGGCATAGCCGCCAAAGTGGCGGCCTCATGCGGAGCCAATTCCTGAAGGGTCTTGTTGAAATAGGTTTGCGCTGCTGCGGTTACACCATACGAGTTCTGGCCCAGAAAAATCTCGTTCATGTACAGTTCTAGGATCTGTTCCTTATCCAGCGTATTCTCAAGCCGTGTGGCCAGGATGATCTCTTTGATCTTGCGCTCGGCCCGACGGTCCCCCGACAACAGGAAGTTCTTCATTACCTGCTGTGTGATCGTCGATGCACCCCGTACATTCTCGCCCTTGGATTTCACTGCCTCGACACCAGCGGCAATAATCCCGCGCGGATCATAGCCCTTATGGTTATAGAAATTCTTGTCTTCGGCCGAAATAAAGGCCTGCTTAACCAGTTCGGGGATTTCTTCTGACGGGGTGAACAGACGGCGTTCCTGCGCAAATTCGTCGATCAGCTGACCCTCGCCAGAATAAATCCGGCTGATCGTGGGCGGTTTGTACTGCGCCAGGGATTCGTGACTGGGCAGGTCGCGCCCATACATCCAGAACACCGCGCCGATAACCATCGCAGCCATAAAAATACCCAGGGTCACGAGGCTGAATATCGCCCCGAAAATCGAAAGAATGAAACGGATCACGTTACTGCCTTTTGCTCGCGGTGCCGCCTATATAGTGTCGCACCTGTGCAGGGTCAAAACACCATGGCCAATAATAGCCGGTTTGCGCCACGGGGTCACTGTCCAATCAGGGATCGTTTTACCATATCGTCCTGGCGCCATTTCTCTAGCCCATCCCGAATACCGCGCGCCATTCCCATGCGCCATTCCTGATTTCGTATGTTTTTCAAATCTCTAGGGCTGGAAAGGAAGCCAAGCTCAATCAGAACGGAAGGAATATCCGCTGCCTTCAGAACCGAAAATGAGGCTGTGCGAATTGGCTTGTTGTTCATCGGACCACCCTGTTGCGTCATTCCATTCGCCAGCATTTGTGCCAACGCATCCGTACGCGGCCTGGTTTCCTGACGCGCAAGGTCCAGCAGAACATCTGCAACCTGATCATCCGCACCGCTCAGATCGACGCCCGAAATCAAATCACTGCGGTCGTGCCGCTCAGCCAGTTTGTGGCTTGCCACATCCGAGGCATCTTGAGACAGCGTATAAACGGCCGCGCCATGAGCCCGCCCTTCTGTCAGAATGTCGGCATGTAAAGAGATGAACACATCTGCACCTGCACGGTGTGCCAATGCAATACGACGTTCAAGAGAAACGAACTGATCATCGGTCCGCGTCATCTCAACCTCGTATCCGCCCGTGCGCAATAGCATCTCGCGCAGCTCTCGGGCAAAGGTCAGCATCAGCGTTTTCTCATCATCACCGTCAACTTCGGCGCCGGGATCAATTCCTCCATGCCCGGGGTCCAACATGACACGCAAAGTTCCGTTGCCCTGCCCCACCGGAGCGACCGATGTCTCTGCTGGTTCGGGCAAATCCCAGCCGGTTTGCCGGGGCGTTCCGGCGCTGGCTGCGAAACTGTCGAAATCTGTCCCTTGCAGCCCAAGCGTCAAATGCGCGGCCCCAGTCGCAGAGTCCACTCGCATATCCGCCGTCTCTACCGCCAGAGGCGCGCCCAGTTCGAGTACCATGCGGGACCAGCCCGGTACATAAGAGCCGAACTGCACACCGCTGATACGGCCAGTCTGTAGAAAGCGGTCACGATCAAGACCGGTCCAGTCTACCTCCTGGAAATCCAGGATCATCCGATACGGGTCGCGCAGGGTAAAAACGCGATAAGGCACCCCCTGGCTAAGCCCAAGATGGATGCTTACACCGGACCGCCCGTCATCAACAATCGAACTTTGGTCTGGCAAAACACGGGCGAGTGCGCTGAAATCCTGCGCAACTGCGGCACTGCCTAGTGCCCAGATCAGCGCGATGGCGTAAATAATTCTGCTCATGGCCTCAAGTTTTCCCGAGATCGTTTGAAGCGCAGCCTACCCGACCCGCACTTGGATGTGAACGCTTTAGGCTTGGGCAGAAATCAAGCCCCGATCAGCCATGAAACGCTGAAGTCGCCGCAGACCTTCCTCGATATCCTCGGTCGAGCGTGCATAGGAAAAACGGATGGTGCCGTGCCCGCGCTGAGGATCGAAATCCAGCCCCGGAGTGACCGCCACGCCGACCTTATCCAAAATCTCAGCCGCAAAGGCACGGCTGTCGTCTGTCAGGTCAGACACATCGGCGTAAACATAGAATGCCCCGTCAGGTGGCGCGATATCGGTGAAACCGGCTTTGGGCAGACCGTCCAGCATCAGCGCGCGGTTCCGCCGATAGACATCCAGATTTGCCTGCAATTCTTCATCACAATCCATCGCAGCCAACGCCGCCACCTGGCTGGCATGGGGCGCGCAGATAAACATGTTCTGCGCGATCCGTTCGACAACGCGCACCTGATCCTCGGGCACAACCATCCAGCCCACACGCCAACCTGTCATAGAGAAATACTTGGAGAATGAGTTGATCACATAGCACTCATCTGTCAGCTCCAGCGCGGTGACGGCTTTGGCTTCGTATTCCAGACCATGATAAATCTCGTCACTGATGAAAGACGCGCCCTGGCTATGTGCGGCATCGATCAGCGCACCCATTGCGGCATGGTTCAGCATGGTTCCTGTCGGGTTGGCGGGCGAGGCCACCATCAGCCCCTGCAAATTTAGCCCGGCGAAATCGGCTGGCACCGGCTGCAGGCGGTGTTCCGGAGCGGTGGGCAGATCAACCGCGACCAGCCCCAGGGCCCGCAATATCTGCCGATATGACGGATAGCCTGGGGCCCCGATACCCACGCGATCCCCGCTGTCGAACAGCGCGGTGAACGCCAGCAGGAATCCGCCAGACGAACCGGGGGTTATCACCACCCGTTCGGGATTGAGATCGACATTATACCACTCGCCATACATCTGCGCGATCCGGCGGCGCAGTGCTGGCAGACCCAATGCAACGGTATATCCCAGCGGGCCTTGCTCCATTGCCTTAGCCAATGCCTCGGTCGCCCCTTTGGGTGCGCCGGTTCCAGGCTGGCCGACCTCCATGTGGATGATGTGACGGCCGGCTTCTTCAGCTTTGCGGGCAGCCTCCATCACGTCCATCACGATGAACGGATCGACCCCGGACCGGGTTGAGTTTCGCATGGCCATCTCCCATGTTGCAATCATGGCTTTTGAACGCGTATCCAGGCTGGCGTCAATCCCGGCCCTGTTGCTGTTTGCAGTGACTTGGCTCGTAGGCGCTGTTCAGGCCCAAAGCCTGATCCGTGATCCAGATATTGAACACGGTCTGCGAGAGTTGGCCTTTCCCGTACTGCGCGCCGCCGGTCTGAATACCAACCGGGTCCAGATACTGGTGGTCAATGACAGCACGTTCAATGCCTTCGTTCTGGATTACAATGCGATCTATCTGAACTATGGGCTAATCCTTTCAGTCGAAAGCCCCGAGATGTTGCAGGCGGTTATCGCACATGAGGCGGCCCATATCGCCAACGGGCATTTATCGCGCCGTTACGAAAACCTGAATGCAGCACGGCAAAAAGCCGGGCTTGGGACGGCTTTGGCTCTGATTGCTGCAGCTGCTGGCGGCGGCGAGGCCGCATTCGGAATTGCAGCCGGTACTAATTCGGCAGCCCTGCGCAGCTTTCTTGGCCACACCCGCGCTGAAGAGTCCTCGGCGGATCGCAGCGCAGCAAGCTATCTACGTTGGGCCGGTATCTCGCCCAGTGGCATGGTGTCTCTGCACCGTAAATTCGCGGGGCAAGAGCTGTTAAACACGGTCAACCAGGACCCATACATGCGATCACACCCCACCAGCCGCGAGAGGTTGCGCGCCGCCGAGGCGTTTCTGGAAGAGTTCGGCGATAAAGCCAAACCCAGCCAGAATGCCGATTACTGGTTCGCAAGGGCGAAAGGTAAACTATCGGCCTTCATCCGCTCGCCCACATGGACGATGCGGCGCGCCAAAGAAGAAACCGCCCAGGACATACGACTGATGCGCAAGGCAGCAGCCCACCATCAAAACCGTGATCTGACCAAAGCGCGCGCTGCGATTGATGGTGCATTGGCAATCCGGCCCAATGACCCCTATTACTATGACCTCAAAGGCCAGATCATGCTTGAAAACCGTCAAGTGGCTGATGCGGTAGCAGCATATGGCAAAGCCGTTGAATTGGCGCCGAATAACCCACTTATCCTGGCCGGATACGGGCGGTCCCTGTTGGTTCAAGGTAAGACAGTGGAAGCCTTGGCCATTCTTGAAAAAGCGCGGGCCAGAGATTTTCGTAACGCAAGATTGATGCAAGACCTGGGTGCAGCTTATGCCAAAACAGGCAATACTGGCATGGCATCGGCGGTTACAGCCGAAAGATATGCCCTGCAGGGCCGTTTGGATGACGCCGGTATTCACGCGAAACGCGCGGTTGCGCAGTTGCCGGTCGGATCACCGGGTTGGCAACGGGCCCAAGATGTGTTGATTGCGTTTGAACAAGCAAACAAGAGTAATTCGAAAAGGAAACGGAAA
The DNA here is from genome assembly GCF_059611825.1 of Ruegeria sp. CDSA221. Taxonomy (NCBI): domain Bacteria; kingdom Pseudomonadati; phylum Pseudomonadota; class Alphaproteobacteria; order Rhodobacterales; family Roseobacteraceae; genus Ruegeria; species Ruegeria sp. CDSA221. Next base: position 255,031 of record NZ_JBXWPK010000002.1, on the reverse strand, counting down.
TGATCCTCAGACACGCTGCACCAGCCCTTCTGGGGCTTTCCCTGATCGCAGGATCGGCGCAGGCCTTGGACCTGAGCCAGCTGACCGACGCCGAAAAACAACAATTCGGAGAGCAGGTACGCGAATACCTTCTGGAAAACCCCGAAGTCATCATCGAAGCGATCAACATTCTGGAACAACGCAACGCCGTTGAAGAAGCGCAGGCGGATAAAGAGCTTGTCGCCAGCAATGCTGATGAGCTTTTCAACGACGGGTACAGCTGGGTGGGCGGCAATCCGGACGGAGATATTACTCTGGTCGAATTCATGGACTATCGCTGCGGATATTGCCGCCGTGCGGTTCCCGAAGTGGCCAGCCTGCTGGCCGAGGATGGCAATATTCGGCTTGTGATCAAAGAGTTTCCGATCCTCGGAGACGCGTCGATGATCTCATCCCGCTTTGCTGTTGCCGCCAAACATGTTGCCGGGGACGATGCCTATAAGCAGGTTCACGATGCCCTGCTTGAATTCACCGGGGAACCGTCGCCGGTTACTTTGCGCCGTATCTCGGACGGGCTGGGTTTGGACAGTGACGCGATTCTGGCGGCAATGGACAGCGAACAGGTCACCGAGGAAATCCAAAAGACCCGTGAATTGGCGCAGCGGATGCAGATTTCGGGCACGCCTTCGTTTGTGCTGGGCACCGAAATGCTGCGCGGGTACCTGAAAGCAGATCAGATGCAGCAAATTGCGAACGCCGTTCGCGCCGAGCAAGGCTGATTTGGCAGGCCGGTTCCGCAACAGGAGCCGGCCTTTCCGTCAGGGCATCGGGTCGCCAGCAAGGTGGCTTAGATATTCCTCTAGATTAGACCAGCCATCGCCGTCCCGGTCCGCCCAGACATCAGAGGGATCATTCGGGTCCAGGCCAGTCCGCTCTGTTTCCCAAGTATCAGACATTCCGTCCCGGTCAGTATCAACTGCCGCGTGAACAATGGGCAAATCCGGCCAACCGCCCGCCTCGCCCGGATCGTTTATCCGATGTCCATCACAGCCGCGGACGTTTTCGATCACCATCGCATCCAGACTGTCCAAAGCTTGGTCATCCCCGTGCCGGGCCCCCACGGTTCCAAGAACGGTTTCGTATGTCGTGCTCACCTCGGCAGGTTCAACCGACAGCGGCTGGTGAGGCTCAGCCACTAGGAATTCGACCGCCGCATCATCCGCAATCTTGCCCTTCACTGATCTGTCGCATAGCAGCTCAATACGGCTGTCCAGATGCAGGTTATCTTGTTCGAAAACCGAGATGCTGAACCCCTTGTCGGCGCCATAAGGGAACACCTCGAATGCGGCGGGGGGCGGCCTGTTCCGTGTACTGGGGCCCGGCAGGACCACGTTTCCCACATAGGCGATCCAGGTGTCGCCGTAATGGTTCCAGAACTCACCGAATTGCGAGGTCGCGTCGTAGAACACGTTGTTAATAATGTCGACTTGCCCAGATGGTGACGACTGAATGTCTGGATTTCTGTCGCGGTTATGGGCAAACAGGTTTTGATACAGGGTAACCCGCCCACATTGCCTTGCCGTTCCATCATCGGAACACAGCAGAGCCCCTTTTGAATGCTTTCCCTTTGTATGGGTGGATTTATCCAGAGCCAGGGCTGAGATGCTGCGGGCAATCGTGATATCTTCGCTTGGCAGGTTTTCCGTTCCAACGCCCAGATTCTCATCCGTGGCAAATTGGATCGAGACACGGTCAACGTAGATATTCGAACTGCTCTCTATGGAAAGCCCGTCCACGTTCGACGAGGGCTTGTAACTGGGTCCGGGCCGAAACTTGAGGTTCCGCAGCAAAACGTCCTGCGCCTCAAAAATCATCAGGGGTGAATCCAGAACCTTGCCAAGTTTGATCTGCACCCCCTGTCCCGGCGCGGTCTGTCCGGCGATATAGGTGTTCGAAGCCACTTTCATCTGGGTGTCTACAGTGATCGTCCCTGAAATATCGAAAACGCAAACCCGTCCGGAGCCGTCATTTTCGACGCACTCACGCAGGCTGCCCGGGCCGGTATCGTCCAGGGTTGTGATATGAAACACTTCGCCGCCACGCCAACCCGTAGCGTTCTGCCCATATCCCACCGCACCGGGAAATGCGGGCTGATCGGCCACTACGCTATCTGCCACCGTGAAACCCGAACACCCGGCGATCACTACACCCAGGCCGAAGGCTTTCAAGTTACGGCGCATTGCATAAGCCCCCTGTAAGAGTTCGGACCGCAAAGACCGAGGGCCGAAGAGGCAGGAGACAATCTAATCTTCAAGCGATCGCTTACTGGCATACGACTAAGAAACCCATGAAACAAAAACAACAAATCTAAGCGGGAATGAAAATCTCATTCCTCACAATAATGTGGACCAACAGCGTCGCATTTTCAATGAGGTGTCTGGGATTGGGGTCCACCAGATACACGCGGCCAATAACGTGCAGGCCCGATGAATTGACCCTGCATGCCTGCCGAACTGGTCATTCAATGGCCAATCAAGCTGGAAAATTACTCAGCGGCTTCCTGCGCGGCGTCCAGTTCAGCGGCCTTCTTCTCGACCTCTTCAACAATGTGGTCGACCATCTGATCGTTGGACATCTTGTGGCTGGCCTTGCCCGCCAGATACACCATACCCGATCCGGCACCGCCGCCGGTAAAGCCGACATCGGTCATCAGCGCTTCGCCCGGGCCGTTCACGACACAGCCGATGATCGAAAGGCTCATTGGTGTTTTGATATGTTCAAGACGCTGTTCCAACGCCTCGACTGTTTTGATCACATCGAACCCCTGCCGCGCACAAGAGGGGCATGAGATGATATTAACCCCGCGATGGCGCAGGCCCAGAGATTTCAGGATCTCGAACCCTACCTTGACCTCTTCGACAGGATCCGCGGACAGGCTGACGCGGATCGTGTCGCCAATGCCCATCCACAATAGATTGCCCAGACCAATCGCCGATTTGATGGTGCCCGAAACCAGTCCTCCGGCCTCGGTAATACCCAGATGGATGGGGGCGTCCGTGGCCTCGGCGATGCCCTGATAGGCAGCGGCCGACAGAAAGACATCGCTGGCTTTCACGCTGATCTTGAATTCGTGGAAATCGTTGTCCTGAAGAATACGGATATGCTCTAACCCGCTTTCAACCATCGCTTCGGGGCAAGGCTCGCCGTATTTCTCGAGCAGATGCTTTTCCAGGCTTCCCGCATTCACCCCGATCCGGATCGAGCAATTATGGTCACGCGCGGCCTGAATGACCTCTTTCACCCGACTTTCATTGCCAATGTTGCCAGGGTTGATCCGCAAGCATGCTGCGCCTGCCTCGGCGGCCTCGATCCCACGGCGATAGTGAAAGTGGATATCCGCCACGATAGGTACTGGACTTTCGCGCACGATCTCTTTCAGCGCCTTGGACGAGGCCTCATCCGGGACCGAAACGCGCACGATATCCGCACCCGCCTCTGCGGCGGCCTGCACCTGAGCCACAGTCGCCGCCACATCCGTCGTCAGCGTGTTGGTCATCGTCTGCACCGCAATCGGAGCGTCACCTCCGACGGGGACGTTTCCAACCATGATCTGACGAGATTTGCGGCGGTAGATATTGCGCCATGGGCGCACGTGATTAAGGGACATGTGGACGGGTCCAAGACTGTCTGAGTTGATCTTTAAATAGTCAGCCTAACTGGCCACTGCAATGGTCAGATCATTCTGTCGGTGCGGCAGAGCTTTGCGCCTGAAGTTCCGCCACCAATTGCTTGAGGGCGACGTTTTGCTCGGCCTCAAGATCAGCTACCGTATAGCGTTCGGAAACCGCATCCTTGGACAGAACGACACCTTTGGCGACAGTTCCTGGTGCTCCGACCGGGCCGAAATGGTCACCATTCATCGAGAAATAGACAGATCCGGCGGCACCTGCACGTAGGTTAGGCGGTTCTTCTGTCAGCGGTACCTCGAATGTACTGCCCTGTTCGACGGTTCCAAGCGTACCCTCGAAGATGATACTTCCATCCGCAGCGGTGACCCGCATCCACGCCGGATCAACGGCGACGATTTTCAGGGTCGTATCAATCTGTTCAACCACCTGCGGCAATGCCGGGCGAAGAACCGTATGGACTTCGGCAACCTCAACCTTGGGCGGCTCAGGCGGCTGGAAGGTGCCAACGGTACGCGGGTCCAGTGTAGAAATCGGCGCATCACGGGCAACGAGCACCGGCAAATCCAGGGCCTGTGGGCGATACAGCCTATCCAGAGCCTCAGCCGAGGGGGTGTCGATCAGCGCGACTTGATCTTCGGTGGTGTCACGCGCCGCCTCAAGCGGGTCCAAATCAGACAAGACAACCGGAGCCTGTTCAACCGGGCTTACCTGCACTTGCTGAATCCGGTTCAGGACGGACCATCCGCCATATCCAATACCGCCGATCACAGCCAACAGAACCAGAGACGAACCGATAGCACGCGGCTCTATCTGGCTGACCAACGATTCCCGTCCGGGAATATAGGGAGTGTTTGGCGAGATAAACGGATCGCGGCCCATCGGACCGCGAGCCGGCAAGCTGCCCGAGGTCTTTCGAACCACCGACGCCTCGGCCGACATGCCATGCGCGACCTCAAACCCGCTTTCCTTACAAAACGCAAAGAAAGTTTCGTCAGGGTTCATCCCCAGATAGCGGGCGTAAGAGCGCACATACCCTGCGATAAATCCGGGCGTATCGAAGGCGTCCGGGTCGGCATCTTCTATGGCTGCAATGTAGTTGGCTTTGATCCGCAGTTCGCGCTGCACATCCAGTAGGGATTTGCCCATTGTTGCGCGTTCACCACGCATCATGTCACCCAGCCGCACCTCATAGTCGTCAAAGCCCTTGGGCCTGACGTCAGTGTCGCCTTCGGATCCGCGCTGTGATCTGCGCCCAATCATCCCTGCTGCCCCATTCTGCCTGTGCGTGTTTCACGCCGTGGTCGAATCATTAAAAGAATGATTCGCGCCGTAGTTTTGTTAGCGTAATTTTAGCACGCGGCATACGAATTGCACACTTTAGCGTTAGGTTAACCGGCAAGTTCGGCGCGATTTAGCGCACAATGTGACCAAAGTTCGTCCATCGCCTGGATCAAACGGTTCATTTCGTCAGGTCCATGAACTGGGGACGGTGTGAAACGCAGGCGTTCTGTTCCACGCGGAACAGTGGGGAAATTGATGGGCTGAACGTAGATTCCATAGTCATCCAGCAGCATATCGCTGAGTTTCTTCGTGTGCACGGGGTTGCCAACAATCACGGGCACAATGTGGCTGCCGTGATCAATCAGTGGCAGGCCCATCCCCTTGAGCCGAAGCTTGAGGATCTTTGCTTGCGTCTGATGCTGCTCTCGCAATTCGGACGCAGTTTTGAGGTAGGCAACCGAAGCTGCGGCACCCGCAGCAACGGCAGGTGGCAGGGACGTCGTAAAGATGAAGCCCGGAGCATAAGACCGCACCGCGTCACACATTTTAGTGCTGGCCGCGATATAGCCCCCCATGACGCCATAGGCTTTGGCCAATGTGCCGTTGATGATGTCGATCCGATGGGCAAGACGATCACGCTCGGTCACGCCACCGCCACGCGGTCCGTACATGCCAACGGCGTGGACCTCATCAATATAGGTCAGCGCACCAAATTCATCGGCCAGATCACATATCTCTTCAATCGGGCCAAAATCGCCGTCCATCGAATACACCGACTCAAAAGCGATCAGTTTGGGCGTTGCGGGATCATCCGCTTCAAGCAGTTCGCGCAGATGGGCGACGTCATTGTGACGGAAGATGCGCTTGGACCCGCCGTTGCGGCGCACCCCTTCGATCATCGAAGCATGGTTCAATGCGTCAGAATAAATGATCAGACCAGGAAACAGTTTCGGCAAAGTGCTGAGTGTCGCGTCATTTGCGATATAGGCGCTGGTGAACAGCAACGCAGCGTCTTTGCCGTGCAGATCGGCCAGCTCAGCCTCAAGCCGTTTGTGGTAAACCGTGGTGCCCGAAATGTTGCGGGTTCCACCTGATCCGGCGCCTGCGGCATCCACGGCCTCGTGCATCGCCTCCAACACCACAGGGTGTTGCCCCATGCCAAGATAGTCGTTGCCGCACCAGACAGTGATATCTTGCTGCGATCCATCGAGGCGCGTGCGCACCGCATGCGGGAAATGACCATTGCGACGTTCGATATCAATGAAGGTCCGGTACCGTCCTTCGTCATGCAGCCTTGCGATCGCTGAATCAAGCTGAGCAGTATAATCCACCGGTTTCTCCTTAGTTGCCCGACCGATAATACGGCGACCGAACGTCTTCTTCTGCGCAGGATACGAATCTGCACCAGAACATTTCCCACTGCCTGCTTGATACCGCAAGCACAGTGAAAGCTTATTTGATTTGCATCAAATATCCGCTCTGACCCTGACCGACAAGTAAAGTTACGCCCCCTGGACGCGAGGAAACGACGCAGGCACAGCACATTATCTCATCCGGGTTTCCGATATTGTACCAGATTCCTGTCCTTGCGGGCTAGACGGCAAAAGTGGCGCTGATAGGGTTCCGGAAAATCCAAATCAAGCAGGAGCCCTCTTATGTCGCTGGACGCTGTTCTGAACCGCATCGACGCCGATTTGCCAACCTCAATCGACCGCCTGATGGAACTGCTCCGCATTCCGTCAATTTCAACCGATCCGGCCTTTGACCAACAGGTCAACCAGGCAGCTGACTGGCTGGTATCTGACCTGAAAAACATAGGAATTCAGGCTGAAAAACGTGAAACCACCGGACATCCCATGGTGGTCGGGCATATAGGTGAGGACAACAGCGCGCCCCATGTTCTGTTCTACGGCCATTATGACGTTCAACCCGTTGACCCGCTGAACCAGTGGAACCGGGATCCGTTCGATCCGGCCATTGAAGAAACCGAAAATGGGCCAGTTATCCGGGGTCGAGGCTCTTCGGACGATAAGGGACAGTTGATGACCTTCGTCGAAGCGTGCCGCGCATGGAAGGCCGTCCATGGCACCCTGCCCTGCCGCATCACCTTCTTCTTCGAAGGCGAAGAAGAATCCGGTTCGCCGTCGCTCGTCCCGTTCCTGCGTGAAAACGTGGCCGAGTTGAAAGCGGATCTGGCATTGGTATGCGACACTTCGATGGTGTCGCGTGGGGTGCCATCAATCGCGTCACAGCTGCGCGGGATGCTCAAGGACGAATTCACCATCATCGGTCCGCGGATCGACCTGCACTCGGGCCATTACGGCGGACCGGGGCTAAACCCGCTGCGAGAGCTCTCCAAGATCGTCGCCTCGTTCTATGACGACGAAACCGGTCGCGTCGCTGTCGAAGGCTTTTATGACGGGGTTCATGAGGTCCCGGCCGAACAGTTGCGCCAATGGGAAAACTGCGGGTTCGATGAGGCGGATTATCTGAACTCGGTGGGGTATTCTCAGCCACATGGCGAAAAAGGATATTCTACATTGCAGCAACAATGGGCGCGCCCGACGCTTGAGGTAAACGGGCTTTGGGGCGGTTATAACGGCGCCGGTTCGAAGACGGTCATTCCCTCACAGGCGCATTGCAAGATCACCTGCCGTCTGGTGGGTGACATGAACCCTGACGCCTTGCGTGACCAGATTCGCAAGCATGTAGAAGACCGCCTGTCACCCGACGCGAAAGTACAGTGGGACAACGATCTTGAAGGCGCGCCCGCATCCGTCATGAATATCAACCGCCCCGAATTCGAAGCCGCCCGAGGCGCATTGTCCGATGAATGGGGGCGCGAAGCCGTCTTTACCGGAATGGGCGGGTCAATCCCTGTCGTTGGCTACTTCGACACGGAACTTGGCATGGATTCCATGCTTGTGGGCTTTGCCAATGATGATGACGCAATTCACTCACCGAATGAGAAATATGACGTCAAAAGCTTTCACAAAGGCATCCGGTCCTGGGCGCGCATTCTCGACGCTTTGACCCGATAACCAAATCCGGGAATCAAAAGGCCAGATGAAGCTTGGTTCGCTGCTTCATCTGGCCAAAGATACTTTTGGTAATGTGCCGCAGATCGGCAGAGGTACCCCCTGCCCTGAGTTACATATGGATCACACGCCCGTAAGCGTCCAAAACGCTTTCATGCATCATCTCGGACAAAGTCGGATGCGGGAACACTGTGTTCATCAGATCCTCTTCGGTGGTTTCAAGCTGCCGCCCGACCACATACCCCTGAATTAACTCAGTGACTTCCGCGCCAATCATGTGGGCGCCCAACAGCTCTCCGGTTTTGGCGTCGAAGACTGTTTTGACCAGCCCTTCGGGCTCTCCAAGCGCGATTGCCTTGCCGTTGCCGATGAAGGGAAAACGGCCGACCTTGATGTCATAGCCAAGCTCTTTCGCCTTCGCCTCGGAATAGCCGACCGACGCAACCTGCGGATGGCAATAGGTGCAGCCCGCGATGCTTTCGGGTTTGACCGGATGGGCATGTTTCCCGGCGATCAGATCGGCCACCATGACACCCTCATGGCTTGCTTTATGCGCCAGCCATGGCGCTCCGGCAATGTCACCGATGGCATACAGGCCATCGACACCGGTGCGACAGAATTCGTCAGTCACAACATGGGTCCGGTCGATTTTGACACCCAAAGCCTCAAGCCCCAGATTTTCGATATTGCCGACGATGCCCACGGCAGAAATCACGGTGTCAAAGTCGTGCTTTTCGACCTTTCCCTTCACCTCGATATGCGCAGTGACTTTACCCTTAGCGCGGTCCAACTGCTTGACCATCGCCTTTTCCATGATCTTCATGCCCTGTTTGATAAAGGCTTTCTTGGCGAAGGCGCTGATCTCGGCATCCTCGACGGGCAGAACGCGGTCCATGACTTCAACCACCGTCGTATCTGCACCGAGCGTATTGTAGAAGCTAGCGAACTCGATCCCGATTGCACCCGACCCGATGACCAGCAATTTCTTTGGCATCCGTGGCGGCTGCAGGGCGTGTTTGTAAGTCCAAACCAGATCACCATCCGCTTCCAGCCCGGGAAGCTCGCGGGCGCGCGCGCCGGTTGCCAGAACGATGTTCTTGGCTGTCAACTCTTCGCTGCCCTTGTCGGTCTTGACGGAGACCTTGCCCTTGGCCGGGATCGTCGCCTCGCCCATGACAACCGTCACTTTGTTCTTTTTCAGCAGGTGACCGATACCGCCCGAAAGTTGCCCGGCGACACCGCGCGATCGCTTGACCACAGCATCCAGATCATATCCGATCTTCTCGGCCTTCAGCCCAAAATCCTTTGCGCGCTCCATCAGGTGGAACACTTCTGAAGACCGCAGCAGCGCCTTGGTTGGGATACAGCCCCAGTTAAGACATATCCCCCCGAGATGTTCGCGCTCGACCACGGCGGTTTTCAAACCAAGCTGTGCTGCGCGAATGGCTGCGACATACCCGCCAGGACCAGCGCCGATTACGATCAGATCAAAAGATTGTGCTGCCATGTTTCCCTCTCGGAGCAGGTCATTTCCAAATTAGTTTACCATTAAACTAATACCAGCCACCCTTCAACACTTAGTCCCCGCGACAAAAGCTACGCAGGGTAAACCCATACGGATTGCAGAGGTTCGAGCCTATACCGCACCCGTTCGAAACGCTAGAAGATAGCTAAGTATCCCAGTTGCTCCATTCTAAATCCATTTACGCGAAAGGCATAACATGGCTAAAACGCTGAAAGATCTGGTCCTCGCCCTAATCAACGCCACGCTTATCCTGGTGGCCTTGTGTTTGTTTTTGGGCTGGAAGCTGACCACAACAGCGCAGTCCCTGATGTCTGATTTTTCACAGAAGGTTCAGATCGTCGCCCCTTTGCGCGAAGAGGTTCAAGGGGTGCGCAGTGAATTGGCAGCACTTCGCACTGAACTCGCGACAATACAAGTCAATGGCGCGCTTGCCGACACCGCCACCGCCCAACGGGTCTCGCAAACGCTCGACCGTCTGAGCCAAATCGAAGATACGCTGCAGGCGGCGCAGTCTCGTATCGTTGCGGTTGCCGAAACGCCTGACGCCTTCATCGGCACCGCAATAGAAAAAACGGCCGACACTGTGGCCGACCGTATTATCACAATCAAAGGTTGTTCGGTCGAAGGCTAACCTGCGGCCTGAAGCTCTCGGACGGTGGATCCGTACCCGCCCATGTTTACATAGGCGGCCTCATGTTCGGTCATGGGGCGCGACAATGCTTCGTTACGATAGGGGAAACGGCCGAACTTTCGGATCACCTCCCTATGCGCCCTTGCATGCAGCAGGTTGGTTGACTTGGATTCGTCGATATTCTGGCACATCAGGCGTACACAACGCTCTTGGTCACACAGATTTTCCGAGTGCATCAGTGGAAGATAAAAGAACTGCCGCGCGGGTTCGTCAATCTTCAGATCCCAGCCCTTGTCGATGGCGCATTTCGCTGCCGACAAGGCCGCCTTGTCAGTGGCGAACGCCTTACCACTGCCGCGGAACATATTTCTAGGAAACTGGTCCATCAGAATGATATAGGCCAGTGCCCCGCTGGGGTATGTCAGCCAGAGAGAGAACTTTCCCTCATTAGCAATTTCCCATGTGGAAAGAAATTTTTCGCGGATCTCTGCGTCTAGCGCTTCATCCTCAATATACCAACCATCTGGACCCACTTGATCCAGCCAAAAACTCAATACTTCTTCAGGCCCTACCATTGCCTTGCTCCGTCGTTTTGCCCTCCCCAGGGACGTAACGTCATTTAAGGCTGATTTACAGATTTGTGACAGTAAAAATTTGCAACACTTGCGACATAATTTCGTGTCCTAGGCTACATCTTGCGTTTCCTGATCGGCTTCGGCGGCTTCGATAGCCACCTCTTGCGCCAATTCGAACGCCACCGGCGAGGCCGTTGGGTAAAGCGGAGACATCGTGCCCGTCTCGTCCACAGGAATCGCCGCACGCTGTGTCATGCGATACATCGCATAGACCGCAGTGGCTGCAAGCAGTGCAAAGATGATCAGGAAAAAGCCCGACGGTCCGAACACGTCATCGCCCATCAACCACCCGGTAATCAGCGGGCCGGCAATGGCGCCCATTCCATTGATGAAGACCAGTCCGCCAGAGGCCGCCGCCATATCCTCATGCTCCAGAAAGTCATTCGTATGCGCAATCAGCAGCGAATACAGTGGGTTAGACATGCCTCCGATCACAAAGGCCGAGGCCAGAAGGAACGGAAATGAGGTCGACCCGAACATCATCGCAGTGGCCGCCCCGCAAGCACCAATGATACCCGCCAGCATGATCAGGAACCGGCGATCCATCCGGTCCGAGAACCAACCCAGCGGATATTGCAGCAGAATTGCTCCGATATAGAAGGCGGCCACGAAGGTCGAAATCTCAACCAGTGTCAGCCCAGCGCGCGCGCCATATACCGCCGCCATACCAAACTGGGCCGAGAACACACCGCCCAGCAGGAACATGCCGACGCAGCCCAGTGGTGATTTCCCCATCAGATCACGCAATGTCATGGGCTTGGTCGTGTCAAATGCCGGTGTCGGTGAAATCGACAGCAGAATCGGAGCAAAGGAAACCGAAACCAGAATGGATGCGATCACAAAGGTTTCGTAACCAGCAGGATCGCCAACCAGCATAAGCCCCTGAGCAGTGATGATCCCAGTCATCTGTACGATCATATAAAGGGAAAGCGCCTGGCCCCGGTTCTCGTTATTGGCCGCGTTGTTCAACCAGCTTTCAGCGGTGACATACACGCCCGAGAAACAAAACCCGATCACAACACGCCCCAAAGCCCACGCGACTGGCTCGGTCAACATCGGATACATGATCATCACGGCCGAAATAAAAGAAGCTAGCGCAGCAAAGACCCGCACATGTCCAACCCGCCGGATCATCTCCGGTGCAAGGCGAGAACCTCCGAGGAAACCTACGAAATAAGCTGACATCACAACAGACATCTGAAGGGTCGAAAACCCTTCGATCTCGCCTCGAACGCCCAGGATTGTGCCCTGTAGGCCATTGCCAATCATAAGCAGGCCCATGCCAAGAAGAAGTGACCACGCGCTGGTAATGACCTGAAGCATAGAGGCCTCCGAGATTGCTAACCTGAACTAGAGATTCGTTTTTATATCAAAAACGGCTTTGAGCCAGCTTGTCTACGACATCGAAACGCAACGATCCCGACAACACGCCGCTCAAGGGATCAAAAGCGACCCATCCCCATATGAAAAGAACCGATAGTTCTGCGCAATCGCGTGCTCATAAACCTCTTGCATCCGATCCTGCCCCATCAAAGCTGAAACCAACATCAGCAGCGTGGATTTCGGCAGATGGAAATTGGTGATCAGCGCATCCGTGACGTAAAACTGAAAGCCCGGATAGATGAAGATGTCGGTATCGCCCTCCCAGGGTACGATCTGCCCACTGCGGGCGGCGCTTTCGATCAATCGCAGCGCGGTTGTGCCCACCGGAATGACACGGCCACCTACGGCTTTGGTTTCACGAATTTCACTGACGGCTTCCGCACTGACCCTGCCCCATTCTGCATGCATCTTATGGGTCGTCACGTCCTCGACCTTGACTGGCAGAAACGTTCCGGCACCAACATGAAGCGTAACGTAGGAAACAGAAACACCGCGCGCGGTAAGCGCTTGCATCAGCGCTTCGTCAAAATGCAGCGACGCGGTGGGCGCGGCCACTGCCCCGGAGTTGCGCGCCCAGATCGTCTGGTAATCCGTCTTGTCCTGCGCATCGGCAGGGCGCTTGGCGGCAATATAGGGCGGCAGCGGCATGGCGCCGGCCTGTTCCAGCGCAGCATCGAAATCCTGCCCCGTAAGGTTAAACCGCAGAAAGGCCTGCCCGTCCGCCACCCTATCCAACTCAGCGCTCAGTTGATCCGAAAACCGGATCAACTCACCTGTCTTGACTTTCTTGAGCGGTTTGATCAACGCGGCCCAGGTGCCATCTGCCTGCGGATCAAGCAACGTCGCTTCGATCGACGCAGACACCGGCCCTTGCGCACTGTCGCGATGACGCCGCCCGCTGAGGCGTGCCGGGATGACCCGCGTATCATTCAACACCAGCCGGTCACCGGGTCGCAGCCAATCTGGCAGGTCAAAGACATGCGCATCCGAGATTGCATCGCCCTCGGCCACAAGCAAACGCGCCGAAGACCGCGGGTTGGCAGGCCGGGTGGCAATCAAATTCTCGGGCAGGTGGAAATCGAAATCGCTGAGTTTCATGGGCGCGCCTTACAGGGTCGTATCAGATTCGGCTATATCCCTGTTCAGTTGTCTTTTGGCGGCGATCCAAAGGTGCGCTTGGGCTCATCCGGCTTGGCTTTCTGTGCATTTGGCCCATCCTGAACCTTCGGCGCGGGCTCCCTTAGAAGGTTGCGCAAGAACAATGGCGCAAGCCCTGACAGAGGGTTGACCGAGACAGAGGGTGATTTCAAAGGGCCGGTCAGAGTATAATTGAACGCGATCACACCCTCACCTTTTTTGGTGAAGACACTTCCAATCGCATTCACCAGATAGATTGGGGAAATCGCGCCACGCAAATTCAGCATTTCGCTAACCGTGTCGATTGTCCCGTCGAAGGACAATCCCATCGAAGGACCGACGGCGCTGCCGCTCAGAACCTTGATTTCGGTCGGCGTAATCCGCATTCGGCTTTCGATGCTCGAGAAAAAGATGCCTTGCCCAGCCATTTCATCCACAAGCCCAACAAGGCTGATTGCGTTCAGCAAGGCAGCCATGGCCGGGGCGTCATGAATTCGGGTGTTCGCGATCTTCATGATGACATCGAAGTTCCCGGCCCCGCCGACCGGTTCCAGTTGCAGGTCCAGTTTGCCTCCGCGCGCCTGGGTTATCATTTTGGCCGATCTCAGAACGTCGCCTGCATCACCAGAGGTCAGATTGACGGCGCTGCGCCCTCCGCGCGGGGACACCTGTCCGCGCACAGCAGCACCGCCGTTTACATTCGCCGTGAACGCGCCGCTGACACCGCCAGTTGTCGCAAATTTTCCCTTGAACCCGGTCAGGGCGATCGTCTCTGTAATCTGGAGGCGATCCAACACTACATCCAGCTCGGGCCCCTGCCCGGAACCACCGCCACCACCTTCGGAGGATCCAAAGGTCGCGCCCCCCAGATTCATCACGCCCCCCAGAACCCTGATGTCGGGCAAGGCTGATCCCCGTGATATCAGCTCCGCCGGAACCGCAAGCCAGTTCCCCAGTTCGAATGAGCTGAACTCAACACGATCGAAAGCACCATTTTTGAAATTAATGGAGGCCAGGCTTCTCAACCCCGCCGCATCCAGCCGAAGTGTATCCACGCGCATCTGATCGCCCAGCGTTGCCTCGACATCCATCGACCCCTTGGTACCAGCGCCTTTGCGCCACCCGAGCTCGGGGATAGACAGCACTACGCCTTCCAGATCCGATGTCGCCGTCAGTTTCGGGGGGCGGCCAGCACCGATGCCCAAGGTTATGTCGGCCACGCCTTTTCCGGTCAGCATACCCTTTGGTAACCCGGCACGCAGCTCGGTCACCAACCGGGGCGAAATCTCGATCTGCCCTTTCAGTTCACTGGGTTTCGGTTCTCGACCCCCAATAGGCTGGCGCCAGGTTGCCTGCAGGGGCACGTCGCCGAAATATCCGTCGCCGCCGACTTCGACAGCGGATTGGTCACCTGAAATAGTCAACTGAGGCGCGCTGACGACAAAACCTTTGACCAAGCGATCACTGTGCACATCACCAATCTTACCAGTAAAGTGAAACTGGGTTTCATCGAACTTCAGCCCCTTCTTCATCGGCAGAGATAAGGTGCCTGACAGTTCCACATCGCCAGAGGCCACATCCACGGGCAAATTTGCCTTTGTCATCAGCTGCAGAGGGGGACGATCCATCAAAGACAAGGCGGCCGTTGCCGAGCCCTTGGCCTTGACGCGCACAATCGCCGGCGAAAGCTTTTTGATCGACGTATCCGGAATAATGAAGGATGTTCCTGACCCGTCTATCGGGCCGCCCTGATCGGCAATGACAACCGCTTTCTCGGCTGTCACGGTAAACCGTTGGTTGATCAGGCTGGCCTGCCCCTGAGCGTCCTGGACCGGAGGTAAAGTTTTGGCAAAGCGGACTTTGGCGTCGTCGAACCCGAAGTCCAAGTAAATGTCCGGCTTGGTGTCCGGCTTCAACCGTAATGCAAAATCGACATCCGAGAGCCGGCCTTCATATAAATTGTCGGACACCCATTTACGCGGCTTTTCGGCAAGTAATTGGGGCCAGTATCTCAGCAACTGGCCTGACTCCAACTCGTCCAGATGAGCCTCGAGGTACCCCGACCAACCTTCGGCTTCACCAATCAGATTTCCCCTAGCACGCAGCGTTAGGTTTTCGTCTTCAACCGTCATCTGTCCGAGGCGCAACTCGAACGGGGCCAGCTTCATCTTCAGATCAAGGTCGGCACGCGCCAACTTGAGGGGTTCCGGAAACAGCCCAGCCGGGTTGATGTCGATGCTGCTGAGGCGGAGTTGAGAGGTCAGGCTTTCCAGCAGTCCATTCTCGATACCTCTCAAAAAGGCCCTTCCCTCGGCCTGAACGGACCCCCAGGCAGAGACCACAGAAACCTCGTCGAAATCCAGCTCCTGCCGACTTGGGTCATAGCTGAAATAAGCCCTGGCGGATTCAAACGGGATCGGTTTTGTCTCTTGGTTGGCTTGCACCGCGCCTGCCGCAAGGTTCAGGGTCGCAAATAACGGCCCCAGCGCCGCGTTGCCATCAACGCTGCCGCGCACCGCGCCCGAGATCGGAGCGTCAAGGACCTGTAACCATGACAAGGCAAGGCTTTGACTTGCAATATCCTCGGCAGGCAGGTCGGTTATGGCAAAGCCAAAGCTTGCCTGGGGCGTTCCAAGTACGCTGGTATAATTTACCTCAATCGAACTGGCATAATCGCGCCCTGTCAGAACAGAGAACCCGGTGGACATGCGCATTTCGTCACCGGTACGGATGATCGAAATATGTCCGCCGTCGAAAACCCAGGCGCGCGACAGGCGCAAATCCTGATAGTCCAGCGTCAACGACTCAAGCTCGACCGACCGCAGGCCCGACAGCAGCGGTGACAAAAAGACATCGTCAGATTCCTCGATCAACTCGATCAATGTCCGCGCCCGCTGAACCGGTGCACTGCCAGAACCGACTGTCAACGAAAGCGCCCCGTCCAATCCGCGGGTCAATGCGATTTGGGCATCGCGCAGGGTAATCGTGCGCGGCCGGATTTTCCCCCGTAGCAGCCACCGCATCGACAACCGTGTGCGCATATCCGCCACTTGCGCGATCTGTTGTCCCGCCGCGTCGCTTATGGTCACGTCCGTCAGTCGCAAACGTGGCAACCAGTTTTCGTTGACAATAAAGCTGGCATCGCCAAAGCGGATCTTGATCCCCCCAAGGCTTTGATCCAGCCGTTTTTCGGCCTGGGCCCGCATCCAGTCGGGTGCGTGCAGCTGTTTGCCAATCAGAAAGAACCAGCCGCCAAAGGCCAGCAGGCAAAGCAACAGGAAGGTTCCGACGATCCCCCACGCAGCGATGCGGCGGCGTGACCGACGGCGGCGGGGCTTCCCGTCCGGGCCTTCTTGTGTATCTTCTTGCCGCGCCAAATTCCGACCCACGCCCTATTACCTGCTTGCACCAAACCATGATGTCAGGCAGCACTTAAAAACCTTTAGCGGAGTTTCCAATGCCCGACGTTACAGACATCGCCCCCGGTTTCACTTTGCCCCGCGACGGCGGTGGTGAGGTTACGCTGTCAGACCTGCAAGGCAGCGCCGTCGTTTTGTTTTTCTATCCCCGTGATGATACGCCGGGCTGCACCAAGGAATCCATCGGTTTCTCGGAACAACTTCAAGCCTTTGCTGATGCCAGCGCCCAGGTTTTCGGCATCTCGCGCGACACGGTGGCTAAGCATGACAAATTCGTCGCCAAACACGGTCTTACGACGCCACTTTTGTCCGACGAAGGCTCGACCGTTTGCGAGGATTACGGTGTGTGGGTCGAGAAGAACATGTACGGGCGCAAGTCGATGGGGATCGAGCGTTCAACCTTTCTGATTGACGCCGACGGTAAGATCGCTCGCATCTGGCGAAAGGTCAAAGTGCCCGGCCATGTGGAAGAGGTACTGGAAGCCGTGCGCGCGCTGTAACCCCTTCACCGCGGTCGTCATCCGGATTATGACCCGCACAAATCTTGAAAGCGGAGATATCCCGGTGTCGAAAACACTGACCCAAATGGCGACCGAAGTTCTGACCACAGCAGACGGGCGCGAAAAGACCGCCCTGTCCAAGCGCCATGCCGCAGCTTGGTTTGCGGCGCGATCAGGGGACGCTCCTGCGATTGAAGTGGGCACCGCAACACCGCCGTTGAATCCCGCCCGACCGGACAAACCGGATTTGCTGTCCCCCCGGGATGTCCCAAGGCGCCGCCCCGGCTCCGAGGCTGGGCGCATTGCCCTGCTACACGCGGTCGCCCATATCGAACTGAACGCAGTTGATCTGCATTGGGATATAATCGCCCGATTTGGCCATGTCCCTATGCCTATCGGTTTCTACGACGACTGGGTCAAATGCGCCGAAGAGGAATCGCGCCACTTCGAAATGGTCTGCGATTGCCTGGAACAGATGGGCAGTCATTACGGCGCCCTGCCCGCCCATGCGGGTATGTGGCGCGCGGCCGAAGATACAGCAGAAGATTTGATGGGCCGTTTGGCCGTAGTGCCAATGGTGCTTGAGGCGCGGGGTCTGGATGTGACCCCCGGCATGATTGACATCTTCCGCAAGGCAAAGGCTGAACAGGCCATTGCAGCGCTCGAGGTGATCTACGCCGAAGAAGTCGGGCATGTTGCTTACGGGTCCAAGTGGTTCCATTTCCTTTGCGGACGCGAGAACGCTGACCCAAAGGGTATCTTTCACGATCTGGTCCGGCGCTATTTTCATGGCGTTCTTAAACCGCCCTTCAACGAAGAAAAGCGGGCCGAAGCCGGATTACCGCCGGATTTCTATTGGCCGCTGACCGAAGGCCTGCCGCCGCCCGGCTCTGCCTGCTAGGTCGGCATGCACGGTCATAGCGGTCTTTGAAACATCCTCCAGTTGATGTAATCGGCAATTTCTCGCCGAGAATTGGCGGGATTAACCCTGTTTGTTGTGTGAACTAGTTAACAAACTTGCCCAAATCGGACGTCCCCTCTATTCAGTTGCCCCAAGGGACGGAGACCACTCACAACCGATCCCGAATTTGGGGATCGAGAGGTAAGGCGCGTGCGAACACGTCTGGCAATCAAACTACATTCGCTGCTTGAGCAGCACTTCCCGGAACGCCGGGTCTTTCTGAAATCTGACAATGACACACGGTTCATCCGGCTCAGCTCAGAGACACAAATCTTTGCAGTTGCTGGTGTTGCCCTGTTTGTTGGCTGGACTGCGGTCACTACGGCAATCCTGTTGATGGACAGCATCGGATCAGGCAACTTCCGGGAACAGGCCAAGCGCGATCAGGCGACATATCAGGAGCGGCTGAATATCCTGTCAGCAGAGCGTGACGTGCGCGCTCATGAGGCTCTGATGGCTCAGGACCGGTTCAACGCTGCGCTTGAACAGATCTCTGCGATGCAATCCGAGCTGCTGGCGTCCGAAAACAGCCGCCGTGAATTGGAAACGGGGATCGAGGTAATCCAGTCCACCCTGCGCACCACCATGAAACAACGGGAATTTGCCCGTCAGGAGCTTGCGGCGCTGCAACAATCAGATTCCGATGATGGGCTCATGTTGGCAAACACTGCCAGCCCCGAACAGATGGAATTTATGACCGTTGCTCTGACTCGCACCGCGCAAGAGCGTGATCAGATCGCAGCCGACGCCCGGAACGCATTGGATCAGCGGGACGATCTCGAGCTTGAGATCCGGCTGATGCAGGAACGCAGCGACGAAATTTTCCGTCAGCTAGAAGAAGCAATGATCATCTCGGTCGAACCGCTCGACAAGATGTTCCGACAGGCAGGTATGCCAACTGACCGTATCATTGAAGAAGTACGGCGTGGCTATAGCGGCATGGGTGGCCCCCTCACCCCAATTTCCTTCAGCACGCGCGGTGAGGACCTGACCCCCGACGAGATCCGCGCGAACACTCTGTTGCAACAGATGGACCAGCTGAACCTCTATCGTATCGCAGCAGAAAAGGCCCCGTTTGCCAGCCCGGTGAAAGCGGCTGTCCGCTTTACCAGTGGCTTTGGCACGCGCCGTGACCCTAAAACGGGCGGTCGTCGCATGCATAACGGTTCCGATTTTGCAGGTGCACATGGAACTGATATCTTTGCGACCGCCGACGGCGTAGTCACCCATGCGGGCTGGCAATCGGGTTTCGGGCGTCTGGTCAAAATCCGGCACGCCTTTGGAATTGAGACACTTTACGCTCATAACACCAAGTTACGGGTTAAGGTTGGCCAAAGGGTCTCGCGCGGGGATCATATTGCTGATATGGGTAACACCGGACGGTCGACCGGAACGCACCTGCACTATGAGGTTCGCGTAAACGGAAAACCAGTTAACCCAATGACTTACATCAAGGCTGCAAGAAATGTTTTCTAAGAGCAAAATCAACGAGCCCGGAACCAATGCCCCAGAGGCCGCCAAGCCTGCCGCTCCGGCCACTCCGGCAACCCCTGCACCGACGGAAACCAAGGCCAGCACCGCGCCCAAACCCAAGCCACCCGCATCGGTCCTGTCTTCGGATCTGCACATCACCGGCAACCTGAAAACCTCGGGTGACATTCAGGTCGAAGGTACGGTGGAAGGTGACATTCGTGCGCATCTGCTGACCATCGGTGAAACGGCGACCATCAAGGGCGAAGTCACTGCAGATGACGTTGTCATCAACGGCCGTATCGTTGGCCGCGTGCGTGGCCTGAAAGTGCGCCTGACCTCGACCGCACGGGTCGAAGGCGACATCATTCACAAGACAATCGCCATCGAAAGCGGCGCGCATTTCGAAGGCTCCGTTCAGCGTCAGGACGATCCTCTGAACCCTGGCCGCAGCGGAAAACCGGGCGCTAACCCGGCTGCTGACGTCAAACAGTAATCCTGACAGACTGACAGGAAACAAACGCCGCGGGACAGCCTGCGGCGTTTTCTTTTGCAATTCTGACCGAAAGGCTTTCACTGATCAGGTTGGTTCCAGGTCGCATTGGCCTCGATCACTTCTGCGACCATCAGCGCCTTTTCGGACAATTCTGGTGGCGTGCCGTCATCAAAGGCAAGCTGCTGCATTCTTCGATACATGACTTCAGACGTGTAAAAATCGAATGCAGCCGTGCCGTCGGGGCTTTCCCAGAAGGCCGTGATCCAAACCGAGGGCGCATACCCGTAACACCAGTCCTGCCAGAACCGTTCTGCCAAAGTCGCCGTTTTAACTGCGGCTACTTGCGCCAAAAGGCTATCCATTGGCCAACCCCCGAGGCGAAACATGCAGAGCGTATCGTCCAGACATTCTTCTGAGCCCCCTTCGATCGCCTTCAGAAGAAAGCGTTTCTGGAAATCGTCCAGGACACGCCACTCCTCCGACGACCAGTTCCGGGCCTGTCCCGTCGGATACCGGCTCAGGCTGACTTCGATCCCGACAGAGCTTACCTCTTCGCCACAGGCCAAGACCTCTAGCACACGCGGCAAAAGATAGGCCCAGGTATTCTTGGCAATCCCTCCCGGATCACTCGCTGCAAAATACCAGTCCTGAAGATAGTGCAACGGCAGTTCCTGAATGGGCGGGTGAAAGAAATCAGCCTCGATATCCGGTTCCATGCAGCACCCTTCGCAGACCTCGATGCTGCTTGGCTTTGGACGTTTAAAAACGCGATAAGCATCCTGAATAAGCGGGAAGAACGGATCATCCGGCAATAACTTGGCCTTAACCGGCTTATTCGTCTTTGACGTCATCGTAGACTGAACCCATATTTCCATGCCACACCCATAGGTCTATCTGCCCACTTTTGACGTGGCAAGCGCGCCCAAATACCCCTTCATTCTCCGCCGAATTTCTATGTGTGATGAGTAGCTTCGATATTTCTGCGTTTTGGATTACACTACAGCCCATTGGTTTTCGGAGGACTTTTCATGTCAACAAAACTCATGGCTGAATTTTTCGGTACATTCTGGTTGGTGCTTGGCGGTTGCGGTAGCGCTGTTTTAGCGGCTGGCGTCGCGGATGTCGGTATCGGCTGGTTGGGCGTATCTTTCGCCTTTGGCCTAACAGTGCTGACTATGGCATTTGCCGTTGGCCACATTTCAGGCGGGCATTTCAATCCGGCAGTCAGTCTGGGTTTAATGATCGGCGGACGGTTCCCGGCTAAGGATCTGCTGCCCTATTGGATTGCTCAGGTCATCGGAGCCATTGCAGCAGCGGCTGTTCTGTATCTGATCGTCAGCGGCGCACCAGATTTCGCCGGGGTTGGAGGCTTTGCGTCCAATGGCTATGGCGAGGCTTCACCCATGGGCTATTCGATGATGTCCGCCTTGGTGATCGAGATCGTACTGACGGCATTTTTCATCCTGATCATTCTGGGCGCGACCTCAAGCGGTGCTCCGGCAGGGTTCGCGCCGATTGCCATCGGTCTGGCGCTGACGCTGATCCACCTGATCTCGATCCCGGTGACCAACACATCTGTCAACCCGGCACGGTCAACCGGTGTTGCCCTGTTTGCCGATGGGCCGGCGCTGGCTCAGCTATGGTTGTTCTGGGCTGCCCCGCTGATTGGTGGCGCGATTGGTGCGCTGATCTGGAAGGCCATGTCTGACGACTGATCCAAGCGCACGCTTACAAAAAGACCCCGGCACCTGACCAGGCACCGGGGTCCTTTTATCTATTCGGTCACGGTGACCTTTTTCATCGCATCCGGCTGGCCGATTACGGCTCCGTTCGGGCCTTCGCCCCGCTTGATCGCATCAACAACGTCCATTCCGTCAGTGACCTGACCGACAACCGTATACTGACCGTTCAGGAACGGCCCAGGTTCAAACATTATGAAGAATTGCGAGTTGGCACTGTCGGGATCCTGCGCCCGCGCCATGCCAATAACACCACGATCAAAGTTATAGTCCGAGAACTCAGCTGGCAGATCCGGCCGATCCGAACCGCCAGTACCGGCACGACGCATATCGCCACCGACCCGACCGTGTTCAACGTCACCGGTCTGAGCCATAAAGCCGTCGATCACGCGGTGAAACACCACGCCATCATACTGGCCAGCAGCGGCAAGGGCGCTAATTTGTTCAACATGCTTGGGGGCAATATCGTCAAACAGATCAACGGTTACGGTGCCATTGGCCCCCTCGCCCTCAATCTCGATCTCTAGGCCCGTGGCCAGTGCAGGACCGGCCAACAGGACAAATGCGGCGGCCAGCTTATACATCGGCAGCCACCTTGACGCTGATCATACGATCCGGGCTTGCAGGTGGCTCGCCCCGAACAATGGCGTCCACATGCTCCATCCCGTCGATAACACGGCCATAGACCGTGTATTGGCCGTTCAGGAAATGGTTGTCGCTAAAGTTGATGAAAAACTGCGAATTGGCCGAGTCCGGATTCTGCGACCGAGCCGCGCCCAACGTGCCGCGATCATGCGGCAGTTTCGAAAACTCTGCCGGAACATTCGGCAGCGATGACCCGCCTGTGCCTGCACTGCGCAGGTTGAATCCGTCTTCCATATCGCCGTGCTGCACGTCACCGGTTTGCGCCATGAAACCGTCGATCACACGGTGAAATGCCACGTTGTCATATTCACCGCTGCGCGCCAGTTCCTTCATCCGAGCGCTATGCTGCGGGGCCACATCTGGCAGCAGCTCGATGACGACATTGCCGCCCTTCAGCTCGATGATGATTGTGTTTTCGGGATCCTTGATCTCGGCCATGTGGCCCTCCTGTCGTTTGTCTTGCGCAAATACCTATGCGCCACGCACGCGAAAGCCAAGTGACGCATTGACCTGAGGGCAAAATGCAGGAAAAGAACCGCCTAGATCGGTTGCCAAACACGAGGATCGCGCGATGAGCTGGAAAACACTGGACGATATGGACCTGAACGGTAAACGCGTGCTGGTGCGCGTGGATATCAATGTGCCCGTGGTGGATGGGGTCGTGACCGACGCTACCCGGATTCAGCGCATCGTACCCACAGTACGCGATATTCTCGCCGCAGGTGGCAAGCCTATCCTTCTAGCCCATTTCGGACGCCCGGGCGGAGAGCGGCGCGAGAGCCTGTCGCTGAAACAACTTATCCCCACATTGGAAAGCGCCTTTGGTGCGCAAGTTCTGTTCGCAGCCGATTGCGTCGGAACCGAGGCCGAGCTTGTCGCAGACACACTGCAAGCCGGGCAAGTATTGCTGTTGGAAAACACCCGTTTTCATGCCGCGGAAACCAAGAATGATCCTGATCTGGCTGCTGGCATGGCCAAACTGGGCGAGGTCTATTGCAACGACGCCTTTTCCGCTGCGCACCGCGCCCACAGCTCAACCGAAGCTATCGCTCGCCTGCTGCCTGCCTGCGCTGGTCGGCTGATGCAGGCCGAGCTGCAGGCACTTGAAAGCGCTCTTGGCGCGCCCGAGCGTCCGGTAACAGCAGTGGTCGGTGGGGCAAAAGTGTCAACCAAGCTGGAGCTGCTGGGCAACCTGATCGACAAGGTGGATCACCTGATCATCGGCGGTGGCATGGCCAACACCTTTCTGGTGGCACAAGGTATCAGTGTCGGCAAATCGCTGGCCGAAATCGCGATGAAAGACACTGCCGCAGAGATTCTTGCCAAGGCGGAAAACTCTGGTTGCCAGATCGTTTTGCCGTGTGACGTGGTTGTTGCAAAAGCCTTCCAGGCCAATGCGCCGCATCAGGTTTTGCCCGCAGACCAATGCCCCGAAGACGGCATGATCCTGGATGCAGGCCCCGAGAGTGTCGCCGCTATCACTGAAGTCATCAGCCAAAGCCGAACCCTGATCTGGAACGGCCCTTTGGGCGCCTTTGAACTGGAACCGTTCGATGCCGCAACGAATGCGGCCGCACTGAAAGCTGCCGCGCTCAGCCGTTCGGGCCAGTTGGTCTCGGTCGCGGGCGGTGGTGATACCGTAGCCGCCCTGAACGCGTCCGGCGCGGCGCGGGATTTCACCTATATCTCGACAGCAGGCGGCGCATTCCTGGAATGGATGGAAGGTAAAACCCTGCCCGGTGTCGCCGCGCTGGAACAATAAATTCAGCTGCACGGGTAATTTTGCGAATCGGGGGATTCACAAGCCGAATCACCTGTGACATAGTGCAGTCAGATGCCAAGCATAATGGCACGACATTGAGGCAGACTTCATACGGCGGTAAACAGAGTGTCCCGTTCCCATCGGCCCGGTTTGGGCTCAGTTGCTTTTTTCTCGGTGGCTTTCATGCTGGGTGTGTATTTCACCTTTGCTGCCGTCCAGGGAGACTATGGCCTGTTTCGACGGGTCGAGATTGCAGCGGAACGGGATGCTCTGTCGCGCGACCTTGCAGCGTTGAGCACCGAAATCGCCGAAATGGAAAATCTGACCCGCAGGCTTTCAGACACCTATCTTGACCTCGATTTACTGGATCAGCAGGCGCGCTCGATCCTTGGTATGATCCGCTCGGATGAGATTGTCATCCGCTGAGCGGGACCAAAATTCTTCGTCGGAAATCCCTGCTGTGGTAACGCATACGTCCCTACCTGAACGGTTTTCCGCGTGTCAAACAACAGCGCAATATTTCCACTCGCCAGAAAGCCTCAAATGTTCTATTAGATAGTTTAACGCTAAACTATCTTGCCGAGAGGGGGAGATCGCCACAATGGCTGCGCGAAAAACCACAAAGAAACCAAACGTTTCTGCGGAAGAACTCAAGACCTATTACCGTGAAATGTTGCTGATCCGCCGATTCGAAGAAAAGGCTGGCCAGCTATACGGCATGGGTCTGATCGGTGGTTTCTGCCACCTGTATATCGGTCAAGAGGCAGTTGTTGTGGGACTGGAAGCAGCCGCCGAAGAAGGTGACAAGCGGATCACCTCTTATCGCGATCATGGGCATATGCTGGCCTGCGGCATGGATCCGGGCGGCGTAATGGCAGAACTGACCGGGCGCGAGGGCGGATTGTCCAAGGGCAAAGGCGGTTCGATGCATATGTTCTCGAAAGAGAAGCATTTCTATGGCGGTCACGGCATCGTCGGGGCGCAGGTTCCTCTGGGTGCCGGTCTGGCCTTTGCCGACAAGTATCAGGAAAACGGCCGCGTCACCTTCACCTATTTTGGGGACGGCGCCGCAAACCAGGGGCAGGTCTATGAGACCTTCAACATGGCCGCGATCTGGGAACTGCCCGTGATCTTTGTGATCGAGAACAACCAATACGCCATGGGGACGTCCCAGGCACGTTCGACCTCGACCAAAGACATCTACCATCGGGGCGAGGCGTTCGGCATCCCTGGCGAGATCGTCAACGGCATGGATGTGCTAGCGGTCAAAGAGGCCAGCGAAAAGGCTGTCGCCCATTGCCGCGCGGGCAAAGGTCCGTACATTCTGGAAATCAAAACCTATCGCTATCGCGGACACTCGATGTCCGACCCGGCCAAGTACCGCACCCGCGAAGAGGTTCAGAAGGTGCGCGAACAAAGCGACCCGATCGAACATGTCCGCGAGCTGCTGCTTTCCGGCAAACACGCGACTGAGGATGACCTGAAGGCGATCGACAAAGAGATCAAAGAGATCGTCAATCAAGCCGCTGAATTCTCGAAAGAAAGCCCCGAGCCGTCGCTGGACGAGCTTTGGACAGATATCTACGCCTGAGAGGACGATTAAGACATGGCAACCGAAATTCTCATGCCCGCCCTTTCCCCCACGATGGAAGAGGGCACGCTGGCCAAATGGCTGGTCAAGGAAGGCGACACCGTATCAAGCGGCGATATCATGGCCGAAATCGAAACCGATAAGGCCACGATGGAGTTTGAAGCCGTTGATGAAGGGATCATGGGCAAGATCCTGATCGCTGAAGGCACCGAAGGGGTCAAAGTAAATACCCCTATCGCCATCCTCGTCGAAGAAGGCGAAGACGCCTCCGCCCTGCCCGCGGCTGCACCCACAGCCGCAGCGACGACCGAAGCCGCCCCTGCTGCGGTTGAGGCCCCTGCTCCTGTCTCTGCCCCAGCCGCACCTAAGGTAGATCTGTCCCCAGATTGGCCAGCTGATGCCGAGATGAAGTCCGAAACCGTGCGTGAAGCCCTGCGCGACGCCATGGCCGAAGAAATGCGCAATGACGGTGACGTCTACCTCATGGGTGAAGAAGTCGCGGAATATCAGGGCGCTTATAAAATCTCGCAAGGTTTGCTGGATGAGTTTGGCGCCAAGCGCGTAATCGACACCCCGATCACCGAACATGGTTTTGCCGGGATCGCAGTTGGTTCGGCCTTTGGCGGGTTGAAACCGATTGTCGAGTTCATGACTTTCAACTTCGCCATGCAGGCGATTGACCAGATCATCAACTCGGCCGCGAAGACGCTCTATATGTCCGGCGGTCAGATGGGCTGTCCCATCGTGTTCCGGGGTCCGAACGGTGCCGCCGCACGCGTGGCAGCCCAGCACAGTCAGGACTATGCGGCCTGGTATATGCAGATCCCCGGCCTCAAAGTCGTCATGCCCTATTCAGCGGCCGACGCCAAAGGCTTGCTGAAATCCGCGATCCGTGACCCGAACCCGGTGATCTTCCTGGAAAACGAAATCCTCTATGGCCGCTCATTCGAAGTACCGCAGGTGGATGACCTGAGCATTCCGTTGGGCAAGGCCCGCATCTGGCGCGAGGGCACAGACGTGACCATCGTCAGCTTTGGCATTGGCATGCAGTTCGCACTGGAAGCTGCAGACAAGCTCGCCGAGGACGGTATCAGTGCCGAAGTGATCGACTTGCGTACCATCCGCCCGATGGACACTGGTGCAATCATCAATTCGGTGATGAAGACCAACCGGCTTGTGACCGTCGAAGAAGGCTGGCCACAAGGATCGGTCGGCAGCTACATTTCATCGGTGGTGATGCAGGAAGCGTTTGATTACCTCGACGCGCCTGTCATCAACTGCACCGGCAAGGATGTTCCGATGCCCTACGCAGCGAACCTCGAAAAACTGGCGCTGGTGACCACCGACGAGGTGATCGCAGCCGTCAAACAAGTGACCTACCGGTAAGGGAGCAACAGACAGATGCCCACCGAAATTCTGATGCCCGCCCTGTCGCCGACCATGGAGGAAGGCACGCTTGCCAAATGGCTAGTCAAAGAGGGCGACACCGTCTCCTCTGGAGATCTGCTCGCCGAAATCGAAACCGACAAGGCCACGATGGAGTTCGAGGCCGTTGACGAAGGCACAATCGGCAAAATCCTGATCCCTGAAGGAACCGAAGGGGTCAAAGTCAACACCGCCATCGCGGTTTTGCTGGAAGAAGGCGAAAGCGCTGATGATATCAGTGCAACGCCTGCAGCGGCTCCGGCGGCGGCGCCAGCCGCCACGGACAACGAGGCTTCCGCTCCAGCGGCGTCCGAAGCGCCCGTCCCCGCCCCGGCAGCGCCGGTCAAGGCAGATGGCGGTCGTATCTTCGCCTCGCCCCTGGCTCGTCGCATCGCTGCGCAAAAAGGTCTCGACCTAGCGCAAATCAGTGGATCCGGCCCACATGGGCGTATCGTCAAGGCGGATGTCGAAAGCGCAACCGCAGCCCCTGCTGTGGCGGCTGCCCCTGTACAGGCCGCATCAGCACCAGCCTCCACAGCCGCGCCAACCGGCCCCTCGACGGATATGGTCATGCGGATGTACGAATCCCGCGATTATGAAGAGGTTAAGCTGGACGGGATGCGCAAAACCATCGCCGCGCGCTTGACCGAGGCCAAACAAACCATCCCGCATTTCTATCTACGCCGGGATATCAAGCTGGACGCACTGCTGAAATTCCGCGGTCAGTTGAATAAGCAACTTGAGGCCCGTGGCGTCAAACTCAGCGTCAATGACTTCATCATCAAGGCCCTGGCCAATGCGCTGCAACAGGTGCCCGAATGCAATGCCGTCTGGGCGGGAGATCGGGTTCTGCAGCTGAAACCCTCGGACGTGGCCGTTGCCGTCGCGATCGAAGGTGGCCTGTTCACGCCGGTCCTGCAAGACGCCGACACCAAGTCGCTATCAGCGCTTTCAACCGAGATGAAGGACCTGGCTGCCCGTGCCCGCGAACGCAAGCTGGCCCCGCATGAGTATCAGGGCGGCACATTTGCGGTCTCGAACCTGGGCATGTTCGGCATCGACAATTTCGACGCTATCGTGAACCCACCGCATGCGGGCATTCTGGCCGTCGGCACTGGCGCAAAGAAACCTGTTGTTGGTGACGATGGCGAACTGACGGTTGCAACGGTCATGTCGGTTACGATGTCGGTCGATCACCGGGTCATCGACGGTGCCCTCGGTGCGCAGCTGCTGCAGGCGATCGTCGACAATCTGGAAAACCCGATGGTCATGCTGGCCTGATATCTGACTAAAAAATGGCCGCCCTCTTCTGGGCGGCCTTTTTCTTTAAGAACCTTCAGATCTAGTGATCTTTGCCCAGCATATGATCCATCGAGATCGAGGGCTGGTCACATCCTGCTTCACCGACAATCTTGGCCGGAATACCGGCAACGGTTTTGCAAGGTGGCACCTCTTGCAGCACCACCGAACCGGCGGCAATCCGGCTACAATGGCCCACTTCGATATTGCCCAAGACTTTGGCGCCGGCGCCGATCAAAACGCCATCACCAATCTTGGGGTGACGTTGCTCCTCTTCTTTTCCGGTCCCGCCCAGCGTGACCGAATGCAACATCGAAACGTTGTCGCCAACGATGGCCGTTTCACCGATCACGATGGAATGAGCATGGTCGATCATGATCCCCTTGCCGATTTTGGCAGCCGGGTGAATGTCGATGCCGAAGATTTCGGAGGACCGCATCTGGAAGAAATAGGCCAGATCATATCGCCCCTTGAGCCATAGCCAATGGGCGACGCGGTAGGCCTGCATCGCTTGATAACCCTTGAAATACAGAATCGGTTGCAGAAGACGGTGGCAGGCCGGGTCCCTCTCGTAGACCGCCATCAGATCTGCGCGGGCGGCCTCAATCAAATGGGGATCGTCAGCATAAGCTTCGTCCACGATCTCGCGCAGAACCATCATCGACATTTCGTTCGAACATAATTTTGCGGAAACGCGATAGGACAATGCTCTGGTCAGGCTGCGATGATGCAGAATACAGGCGTGCACCAATCCACCCATCAGTGGTTCATTCTCGACCGCGGCCTGAGCCTCGGTCGTGATGCGATCCCAAACGGGATCTACAGGTGTGACATGACTGCGCTTTTCCAACATGGCTTTTGATCCTTTGCTGCGCCTAGAATGCCATTTAGTGGCTAAAACGCCAAACGCAAACCCGTGATCGGCAAAGCAACGAAAATGAATGAGGCTGACCTGAAGCAAATCAACGAGAAAATCCTTGTCAGGCTGGACGAATTGGCGCGCCAGTCGCAGGCCGGGAAAGATGCGCAATCTGTTGTTGAACTGGATCAACAATCTATCGGTCGTCTGAGCCGGATGGATGCGCTACAGAACCAGGCCATGGCCAAGGCGCACCAAATCAACCGGGACCTGGAATACCGACGTCTTTTGGCCGCGCTGAAGCGGATTGAAAGTCAAGAATACGGATTCTGCGAAGATTGCGGCGAGCCGATTCCAAATGGCCGACTTGAATTGGACCTCGCCGCAACCAGATGTGTCAGCTGTGCTTCTGGTTAATGCGGAACCGGATCAAATGACGCAGCACCGTCTCAAAACACCGGCAATACTGCAGATCATCGAATGAGGGTTCGGCGGCAAGGCGCCGGTTTCGCGCCGCAGCCAATAACGAACCGTTGCCGAACAACGGGTGCAGCCGCCCTGTTTTACTTACATGGCCATCAGCCGTTTCAGCTTCGGCAATCATACGTCGGCATAAACGGTCACGCTGATCGGGCGGCGCGTTCAACAAAACACGCGCCGCCGTGCTGACATCTCCGTGCAATACGGGCCGCACCGCGCCTATCCGACCTGCAGCCTGACAGGCGATCCAGGTCCGTAAGCCGCAGATATCTGCGAAACCGACACCTCATAAGACCCAGTTGCAGCGTCACCGGCCTTCATGGACGACGTGTAATTCCAATCCGGCTGGGCAACGACCTGTTCCCGGATCAGGCTACCATTCTGCCGGACCTGAACAAGGTAGGCTTCGGTTTCTTCATTCAACGGCACATCCAGCCCGGACCAGTCATCGCCATCCAGACGTGTCCGCCGCACCCATGAGAACACGTCCCTCGAGCTGGATTGCTGCACGCGAAGATGAGAAGGGGCATAGGGCCGCAAACCATTGCCTTCAAAGGCCTCGACCAGATGCTCGTAAGAGGGATCTTCGTACCCTCTGGTTGCAGGGCCGATACGGTAATGTTTGGTCAGGCCACGTTCCGACCGCAACAACCCTGTCTGGAAGACACGTTCGTCCAACAACACGAACATTGATCCTTCGGGCCAGAGATCGGGCATGATTGCATCTGTCCCCAGCTGGCCGCGCAACCGGCCAGATAGGGTATAGACACCTTCCTCTTGCAGAGCAGCATCCGCGAACTGGAACACCTCCCAATTGCCGGGCGTTCCGTCGCCAATCGCTGCAAGATTTGCGCCGTTTAACAAGGCAGACCGTGGACGGGACTCCAGGACGCCATCTACAAGATTGACACGTAAGGCATCGCCTTCATCCCAAAGTCCGGTACTGGCCCTTCGCATCGGGCTTGCGGTGAAGCCTATTATGGCCTGCCCTGTTATCACCTGTTGCAACGCGTAATCCTCATCGCTTAATGCGGCATACACCGCAACGCTTCCTGGCCAAGGGTCTGCTGCAGCCGCAAGATATGGCGCATGCGGCACTTCGGAACCGGTGATCAGAGGCAGGTCCAAGAATACCGGCAGCACCGGCACCGGAGCGACAAATGGCTTCGCTGTAACTTCATCAGCGGGGGCATCTGGCGGTGTGTAAACGCCGGGCTCGATCCTGACAGCCTCGGCCAGTTGCATTTCGGCCTGTTCAAGCCTGTCAATGCGATAGCGCGCTTCCTGCCCACCACTGACAAGCCGCACAACATCCCCTGCCCCGACATTCAAAAGCGAAGGCGGTAATGCAAACCTAGCCGTTTCACGCGAGACACGCGCCTCACTCAGCCAACGTTCCACCGTTTGACGCCCCTCGGCCCGCGTCATGGACAACGGCATCTCATTTACCGATACCGAATGGGTTTCATCATCAGGCAACACAGCCTCTTCCGAGACTATTTCATGGTCAGCATCAGACTGAACAAAGCGCAGCCTGACACGGCCAGAGATTTCCGCCTCAGCCTCGCGACGATATTCCACGTGTCCGTCAATGTCCGAAGTGATGGCCAACTGCTCTTCATTCAGGGTCAGGGCACGTGCGCCATCCCGCATCTGAAAGATCAGCTTTCCTTCGCGTTCAAGCGCATCGAAACCATACCGCAGCATGAGCGGTTGCAATGCCGAACGGGCATCCGAAACCTGTTCAACCGCATAGCCCTGAACGGAACCGTAAAGGCCCGAGACATCAATCTCGGTAACACCGGCAGCATGGCAAAGCTCGGTTACAACAGAGGCCAGCGTTCGTGAGCCGGAACGCCCATTAAGCCAATGGCCGCGGGCATAGTTGGCCCCATCGCTCCACTGGCTGCGCAGGTTTGGAAAGGTCGGATAGGGCCGCGCATCCCACGCCCAGACATAGGCATTGGACACGTCCACCATCGGGCCGCCATAGCTGGATGAAACTGGATTGATATCTGCGTCCGACCAATAGCCAAGAACCGCCCTGAGGTATTGCGTCTGCAGAAAGTCGTCCCGAAGCCCGTTTGAATATTTCGGCAACCCGGATTCTGAAGATTTAGGGTCTAGAAACTTGTTGGGCTGGTTGGTGCCTTTGTCTACTGCCGCACAACCGAGCTCAGTGAACCAGATGGGCTTGGACTCTGGCAACCAGTCAGTCGGGTTGTCGCTACGCACACCATTGATTCGCTCGTGATGCGGTTGTGACCACCAGTTGCGAACGTCCTTATATCGCCAGATCCACGGCTCGTTATGTGAACCATCTTCGATCGGCGTACGGATTTGTGCCGCCTCTTCTTCGGGCGAGGCATAATACCAGTCATAGCCTTCGCCACCTTCGATGTTCCCACGCAGATAGGAAAGATCGTAGATGGATTTTGCGCCGGCATCCGCATCCACGTGATCTTCACCGTCCCGCCAGTCGGACAGAGGCATGTAATTGTCGATACCGACGAAATCTATGTTGTCATCCGCCCAAAGCGGATCGAGGTGGAAGTAGCGATCCCCACTGCCATCATTTGGCTGGTAGCCGAAATACTCGCTCCAATCCGCCGCATAACCGATCTTTGTGTCTGGCCCCAGAATACTACGCACTTGCCCTGCCAAAACGCGCAGCTGCTCAACGGCCGGAAATCCGTTTAGGCCACGAATCTGGGTAAGACCACGCATTTCCGAACTGATACAGAAGGAGTCCACCCCACCTGCCGCCTTACACAAGGCAGCGTAGTGAAGAATAAATCGGCACAACCCCCATTCCTGCGGGCCAGAATAGGAAACCGTGCCGTTTCCGATGACAAAATCATCCGCTCGCGCCTGACCAAAGAAATCGGACACCTGAACATTGGCCTCAGCCATCTGGTCCGGAGACCCGTCCCGCCCAGGCGCAACACTCAGAGTGATGCGACCGCGCCAGGGAAGGTGCGGCTGATCGCTGGCATCAGACCACGGGTCGGGCAATCCGTTTCCACCGATCTGATCCATCAGGATAAACGGGTAGAACATGACCCGCTTCCCCTCTTGCTTAAGGTGTTGGATCGCTTGAATGACCGACGCGTCCGCTGGTGTCGCGCCATAGACGGGCTCGTTATTTTCCTGACGAACGATCTGGGCGGTTGCCCTTGTCAGCCCCGCGACACCCCAGGGCATATTTTTGCCCTCGATACCATTTTGCAGAACCTTTGGTTGTATCTTGCATTGACCGCATCGCAGATCACTTCCGAACCAGGACACAACCAAAGAGGCGGCTTCACAGCCCGGAAGTTCACTTTTCAAGGCTTGTGTGGACGTCACGAGATCAGGCAAACCAGAGGTCGAATTCACATTGGCCGCCCAACTGCGGCCGCGGCCTTTTGTGTAATTCACCTGCTGGGACGCCAATGCATATTCACCGGTCCCAGGCATTAGCGCCACGCCTCGTACAATACGTGACAGGGAATTTTCGGTATCAGGCAAACCAGGCTGCTCTTGCCGCACGACCTCGAACGAGAACTGCGGGACGCGGTTTCCAAAAGCGCCCAGCTTCAAATCTTCGATCACAATATAGGCGGTGCCACGATAGGCCGGGACATTTCCAGTACCTTCGATTGCTTCGATCAACGGATCGGGCAGCTGATCGTCGGTGCCAGGATAGACGCGCATATTCAAACTGCTGCGCTCAATCTCTTCGCCATCCGCCCAGACACGCGGCACGTCAGATATTTGCCCCGCGCCCAACGCGACCGCTAATGAAACTGAATAGCTGTAGCTGTTGGTGGTCGTTGTAACCTCGGGCTGCTTGGGGGATCCCTTGCCACCCCCAACCGATTGCGTGGTAGAGCTGGTGCTGCGGGTTTCCAGAAAATCCGAAGCCCAGATAACCTGCCCCCCGACACGCATCCGACCAAAGATGTTGGCGACAGCGGCGCCCTCGCCCGTCTGAGTAAGGCGAAAACGGTCCAATCGGCCCGTTTCTACAACTTCGCTGCCGCTGCCCATGACCGACTGGCTCATCAAACGCTGGTCGATGACACGCCCAAGAGTGGCACCAATGGCACGGCCGATAACTGCCGTGGACAGCCCCGCAACCGTCCCGCCAATGGCCCCGCCAACAGCGGCACCCGCCGCAGACAGTAATATCGTCGCCATCTAGATATCCTCCGTGGGGAACTCAAAACAAGAAACAACCCGCCGTCGCCACGGGTCGCTTAGGGCGCTTTCAACAACGCCATGTCCGGAATAAGCGTGAATGAACCGAGGGATGTCTCGACAGGTGCTGACAATTCCCAAATGCTTGGCAACGCCACTTTCCCGCATACGAAACAGCAACACGTCTCCGACCGAAAACCATGCCGGATCTTTCTCGATGAGATGGCGGCGTGCTGCGGCCCACATACGCTCTTCGCCCTGTGGTTCAGACCAATCCATGCTATAGATTGGGACGGCCTCAGGTTCGTGCCCGAGCACAGCGCGCCATACGCCACGCAGTAATCCCAGACAGTCCGTTCCGGTGCCTCTTACAGACGCCTGATGGACATAGGGGGTGCCTAGCCAGCTTCTGGCCTCATCAACAATGCTTTGCTTTGTCGGGATCATCGTCTGCTTCCCCCCCTGTTTGCCCCGTTTTTCTTGGGAACCGCCATCACCCAATCTTCGGAAGGCAGGTCAGGAAAGCCCTGAAAATTCGTGATATTATTGAACTTCAAGCGGCAGGTCGTCATGCGCTTGTCGCAACCTGCGGTCAGCCTCACCCTGTCGCCCTCGGCCAATCCACCGCTGATTGCAGACCACAGAACGACCGATCGACCTGTGTCGGTCTTTTGGTCCTTCTTGACCGCCCCCCACAGCCCAGCCGCACGGCCTGTCAGCACATCAAGCCGACCACGTTCGAACCATGTCTCAAGGTGAGTTTCCGCCCCTCGCAGCTGCAAAATACTGCCACCCGTCAAACCGACGATCTCAGCTTCGGCCGAGTATCCCAGGGCATCGGTGTTGAACCCGCACGCCTTGTCGCCCAGCACGGCTGTGCAGGGCTTTTGGTAAATCCGGCCCAAAGGTCGGTTCAACTTATCTGTCAGGCCCCGCAGTTCGGCATGAAAAGCCCCACCTGCCCGTCGCAATTCACCGATTGATCCGCGGAACTGCAACATTCGCTGCGATGGATCGGCCCAGTTCACAAGCCATGCCCGCACCTCGGCCCCGTCGAAGCGACCGGATTCGATATCCTCTTCGGTTACTGCGACATCCGATAACGCACCCATTGCTTCCGAGTTATCAATGGACAGCCCCGTTGCCTGCTCGATCGCGGCTGCTGTCAGACCCGAACTTGCATTGAAGTCCAGGCCTTCAAAGCTCAGCTTCAGGTCATGGTCGGTAAAGCCAAACTGAACACCGTCTGTGCGCGTAATCGCCCAACACCGACAGGTCGTTGTCAGACCACTCTGCAGATGGGCCTGCAGTGCCTGTTTGTCACCAGCCATCAGACACGCACCTCGACCACTGGCACGTTCGGAACGTCCCCTGCCTGAAAACTCGCGACACTTGTCTGGATCTTGTCGGTGTCAAACCTCACTGGCACATCGAATTCAAAACCGGCGGTGATATCAACCCGTTCAGGCGGAGGCGAATAGAACGTGACCAACCCCGAGTTCAGATCCACCTCGAAGTCGACACCTTCACGCATCTCATCCTGCTCGACGCCCACGCGGACGGTTCCCAATACGGGTTTGACGACCGGCCTTACATAAGTGAATCCACCCGAGGAATAGGTCTTTACCAGCTGGAATTCTGTCGCTACGCCATCACCTTGCGCAATGATCTGGTCGCCTTGGGCAACTTCGCCCGTAGCCGCACCAGATTTGAAATCGGACCAGTCTTTCCAGCGAAATCCAAACATCTGCCCCTGCCTCGCCTCGAAGAACGAGATCAACGTTTCGATGTCATCCAAGGATCGCATACCCAGACCGGCATCATAGCGACGCCGCGAATGCGCCCAGGGGGTATTGCGCTCTTCGAACCCGTTCGCCAGCGTCACAATATCCGTGCGCCTCTCGGGCCCACCGACCGAACCAAAACTCAGGCTGGCCGGAAATCTCACCTCGTGGAAATTCATGGTCTGCTCCCTGATCTACCTATTGCGATTGCCACGACCCAGCGCGCGGCTCATCTGGGCCGCGATCTGGCTTTGGCTTCGACGGAAACCCTGCACGTCCGGGGTCGTGATGTTCATCACCACGTTCACCGCAGAGCCGCCGCCAGACATGCGCACGCCCAACTTCCCATCGGTACTGCGGGCCAGCGGCATAATGGCCTCGGGGCCAGCCTCGCCCATCAGCCCGGTGCCGCCACGCATTGGAAACGTGGTTGGACCGCTGATCACTCCACCGTTGGCAAAGGGCATCACCCGTCCTTGGCTGAAGCTGCCGCCGTCAGCAAAAGGAAGAATGCCCTTCACAAAACCTCCGATCCCATTGGCTAGAAGGCCGCCGAAATGATCCGTGACCGGTTTGATCGCAGCAGAATAAGCGGTGCGGATCATCGAGTTCTTCAACACGTCCAGCGCATCGGACAGGTTCATTCCGTCCATCACGACGCCATCGAACGCCCGTCGCAGGCCACCGGACATGCCACGCTCCAGCGTTGCAACATCCTTGCCCGTTTCCTCAAAGGCTGCTTTGATGCGCTTCATCTGCCCATCAAATGCCGCAGCCATCGATGCCGCATCACTCAACGAGTCGCCAAGCGCCTCGCCCCGCTCCTGCAGGTCTTCCAACCCGTTACGATCCGTCATCACGCTCTCCTTTTGTCTTGTCCGGATAGGCCGCCAGCAACGCATCCAAACCCATCCTGTTCATCGAAGGCATGCCCGCGCCCTGCCCCAGCATCAGCCGCAACTCGGCCGGGGTCAGGCTCCAGAATTGGTCCGGTGTCAGGCGCAGGCTAAGGAACCCGGCCCGCATCAATGCGGGCCAGTCGAACCCGCTCATGCCTGCCCCGGCACCATGAAGGCCCTTGCCAACAGTTCGGCCGCGGCACGAGCACCGTGCATTGGCCCGCCCTCGATCTCGGCTCTCAGCAGGTCGGCGCGGGTGACATTGGCCCCGCCCCCCCGCAGCCCGGCGACGATAAGCGCCAGAACATCACCGCTGGAATAGGCGCCACCTTCGAACCGTTGCACCAGTTCAACCAATGTCCCGGAGCCCAGTTCCTGTTCCAGTTCCGCCAAAGCACCCAAAGTCAGCTTCAGCACCCGTTGCTCTCCATCGATGGTCAGTGCCACCTCTCCCGTCCACGGATTGGCCATCGTTACAGCACCGTAAAGGTCAGAGCACCGGCGCTTGCCATGCTCATTTCATAGGTCGCTTCACCATTGTGAGAGCCCGCATATTCGATGCCGGTCACCTGGAACGCACCCGCAACAATCCCGAAATCCGGGATGATGATCTGAAAACCAGGTGTCTCACCGTCAAAGAACAGCTGGCGCGCGCGCTCATCCGTTCCCGCGTCCTTGAATACGCCCGAGCCCGAGATCGAGGCCGACTTGACCCCCGCGCCCGACAAAAGCTCGCGCCAACCACCCTGGCTTTCCAGGCTGGTCACATCGACACTTTCCGCGTTGAAACTGACCCGCGTGGCACGCAGCCCCGCAATGGTCTCGAACAGGCCTGAGCCGTTCATATCTACTTTGACCAACAGGTCTTTTCCGTTCTGGGCAGCCATTTGCTCTCTCCGTTGATTACTTAATCGTCTTCCACGCGGGCGCGGAATTTCAGGTCGATCTGGCGGATCGCGCCGCCCGTTCCGGTCCGACGGGCCGAGGCACGTTCGAACCACAGCCCGACCAATCGGCCTCGATCCAGGGTCAGCCCCGCTCTGTCCAGGGCGTCACAAACTGCCCCCGCCAGCGTTTTTGCTGCACCGAACCCGGCAGCTTCGGACACGACGGACACCGTGAAACGATGGACGGCACCGGTCCCCGATCGGTCCGAGGCATCGCGCACCTCTTCCGGGCCCAGCGTCACATAGGTTTGCGGAACTGAACCAGCTGGAACGGCGTCATAGATCGCTCCACCTGAAAGAGTGCTGATCTGTGTGTCTTCCGACAATTTCTGGTAAATTGCCGCCTGCAACGCGGCTGAAACGCCATAGCTCATACCGCCACCTCCTCATCCGCAAAGCAGATCAAGTACTGGCCGCGCAGGTCCCGCTCGGCGACGGCGCGGATAACGAAACGGCGTGTGCCTTCCGCAAACCGCTGATCCGGCGAGGGGCGCATGGTCGATCCTTCGGGCGCGCCACGAACCACAATCCGGTAGCCGACACGCGAAACCGGCAACCCTGCAACATTTCGCTCTGACCCGCTGCGCGCAGTGACTTCGGCCCAAACCGAGCCCAAGGCGACCCATGTTTCCAGATACCCACCGGCGCCATCAGCGGTGCGCACGGAGGATTCAAGCAACAGTTTTCTATTCAGCCGAGGCGCCTTCATTGGGCCACCCCTGCACCAAAACGAACCACACGATAGCGTTGGATCAGGCTGGTCACGCCAAAGGGCATACAGCCGGCACCCAACGTGGTCTCATCCCGGTATTCATAGTAATGCGCGGCCAACAGCAGAACCGCCTGCCCGAGATCTGCCGGCAACCTTGACCATTCCCCGGCAATACCGGCGATAAACGCGATCTTCACGGATCCGCCGGTCGAAATAGCGGGCAAGACAGCCCCGGCAGGGCGTATCCGCGGGCGCTGGCTATCGCGATCCAATCTGTATCTGTCAGACGAAACGGCGGTTTCAGTACCCGCTGCATCCGTCAAACTGACCGTATTGATGGTCGAGACCGGCGCCACAGGCAGCACTTCGCCCGCAGGGTCACGCCAACTGTTAAGGCTCCAGGAAAACTCACGCGTGATAAGTACCTTCCCGGTACGCGCCTCAATCGCAGCAATCGCCGCCCTTAAGAAGCCCTTGAGCACTTCATCCTGCACGCTGGCACCAGTAAAGCCTGTTCCCAGCCTCAAATGCGCCTTGAACTGATCCACCGGCAGCGCCGCATCCGCGATGGCGGTTTCTTCGATCAACATCATCCATTCACTCCGCAATCTCGGACCCCTCCGGGGCCGTAACTTCAGGAATTGACGGGCACGCGCCGCCCCACGTTGCTCGGACGGAGGGGAGCAGCTAGACAACGCAGGGATCTCGCCCCGACCCGCGCCCGCCGCCCCGAGGGGCGAAGGCCCCCCGGGATTCAGCCCGCTTTAGGCGGTGCCGAATTTCACGAGTTTGATCGCAGCAAAGTCGCTGACATCGCCGCCGACGCGCTTGGTCGCATAGAACAGAACATGCGGTTTGGCGCTGAAGGGATCACGCAATACGCGCAGGTCCGGACGCTCGGCAATGGTATAGCCCGCCTGGAAGTCACCGAAAGCAATCGAAAAGCTGTCGGTTCCCGCATCCGGCATATCTTCGGCGATCAGCACCGGATAGCCCATCAGCCGCGCCGGCTCACCAGCAGCCAGACCGTCCGACCACAAGAAGCGGCCATCGCTGTCTTTCAGCTTGCGGATCAGACCAGCAGTTTTCGAGTTCATGACGAAGGTCCCGTTGACCCGGTACTGCGCGCCCAGCGCATAGACCACGTCCACAATGGCATCCGCTTCGACACCGCCATCGGTACCGGTGGGGACATAGCCAATGTTACCCCAATCCCAGACATCGTTGTCGACCTTGGCGTGGTTCAGAATACCCTTGGGTTTGTCCGCGCCGTCGCCGTTGATAAAGGCCGAGGCCTCGGCGCGTGCAAACTTGTCCGCGATACGACCGGCCAGCCAACCCTCGACATCGAACGCGCTGTCATCCAGCAGTCGCTGCGAGGCTTTGGGCAGTGCGCTCAGCTCGTGCAGCGGGATGGATATCCGGTCAATCGACGGGGTGCTGGTTTCGCTCGCCGCAGCATTTTCATCTGCCCAGCCCGCACCGATATCCGTGTGGTCGATCAAAACATCGAACGAGTTCGCCTCGACATTTACGATCGAAGCAATCGAGCGGATAGAGGCCGTAGATTTCAGCACCGATTTGATGATCTCGGCGGTTTGCGGGTCAATCAGGTACCCACCGTCACTGTTCACAGCGCTCGAGAGCGATTTCACCTCCATCTCAAGCCCACGCAGGCCGTCATCCTCACCCGAGCGCACATAGGCATCAAAGGCCTTCTGATGCGGTGCACCGTCCTCGATTGAGGCCGCAAGATGCGGGCGTGCCGCGATGGTTGATTTACGATCCAGCATGGTCAGTCGCTCTTCTGTCTGTTGCAATTTGGTTTTAACTTCAGCCTTCAGGCCCTTGAATTCGTTCACGAAGCCAGTCATCGCCTGCTTCACCTCCTGAACCAGGGGCACACCCTCTCCGGTCAAGGCCGGGGTTTCGGTCTTGCTCATCAGCACTTCCTTTTTGGGGGGTGAGGTTTCGGCGCGCTAGGTTCGCGCCAGCTCCTGCCGGGCGTGATCAAACACCTCGGCAATACTGCGCCAGGTGTTCTCGGCCTCGGGGTCCACCCCCTTTGCCGCCACCCGCGCACTGGGCAGCATCGGGAACGTCACCAGCGACACCTCCCACAGCTCCAGTTCGGTCAGGACCCGCTGGCCCTTGTCATTCTTCACGGCGCGCTTGGTACGATAGCCAATCGACAGGCCATCCATTGCGCCCGCCCGGATCAACTCGGCCGCCTCGCGACCTTTCTGAGTGCTTTCCAGCAGACGTCCCTTGACCCACAAGCCCCGGTCATCTTCGTGCACCTCATCCCAGACACCAATGGGCTGCGCCGGGTCATGCTGCCAGAGCATCTTGACCCGTTGACCCGCTGTGCCCAGCCTCTCAAGCGAACCGCGATACGCACCTTTCTGCACCACGTCACTGCCCTGATCCACCTGTCCAAACAGGCTGGCATAACCTTCGATCACCGCGTCCTCGGTCACCGAAAGGCCCTCTCCGAACCGTGCGAACTTATGTTCCAAGTCCATAAACTTCTCCATGTAACTTGCTGAATTCATGGTGTTACTGAAAGGAATGACTGAAACGCCTGCGCCAGGATCACCGCTGCCACGCCATAGACCGTCAGCCACAACCGCCTCTCCAGCCGCTCCATCATCTCTTCGATCTGATCCAGCCGCCTGCACAGATGTTCATGCTGGATCTCAGCCACCCGCTCATGCGCGGCCAGCCGCAAGCCTGGCGCGCAATCGAATGGCGGATATCCTTCAGCCATCCGCACGCTCCGGCAGCCCCAGCAAAGCACGCTTTTCTGCGTCAGTCAGGAACTCAGCCCCATTGACCCGCGACCAAAGCGCATCCCGCTCGGCGGACAACGCTGGAACCTGATCCAGATCGGGCTTCAGCATAAGCTCTTCGCCGGTAAAGCCCGCCAACCACGCCGACACCGCCGCCGCCACCCGCGTCACCAGGGGCAGCACGGTCAGGCGGTAAAACGCCCGGTTGGCCTCCTGATAGTTCGAATAGGTCGCATCGCCCTGGATCCCCAGCAACATCGGCGGGACCCCAAAGGCCAGCGCGATCTCGCGGGCGGCGGCTTCTTTAGTTTTCTGAAACTCCATGTCCGAGGGCGAAAAGCCCATCGGCTTCCAATCCAGGCCCCCCTCCAGAACCATCGGACGACCAGCATTGCGCGCCCCGCGATAGTTCTGCTCGATCTCATCGGAAAGACGCCGGAACTGATCCTCGGCCATCACCCCTTGGCCATCACCGCCCTTCCAAACCAGCGCCCCCGAAGGTCGCGCTGCATTGTCGAGCAGCGATTTTGACCACCGAGACGCGCTGTTGTGCACATCAATCGCCATCGCCGCAGCCTGCATCGGCGAGAACCCGTAGTGATCATCTTGCGGGTGGAACGATTTGATATGACAGATGTTTTCCGCCGCAAACCGGTGTTTCTTGCCGCCCACAGCGTAATCATACGCCTTGGGCCAGCCATCCGCTCCCGGCACCACGCTCATCCGGTCGGATCGCAAGACATGCAGCTCAACCGGCAGCCCTTCTTCGGCCTGAACCGCCTCAACATAGGCATTGCCCGACAGCAGCAACTGCGCAAACAAGGCCTCCATCAACTCTGCCCGCCCCTGTGCGGCATTCGGACGGCGCATCAGGGACAGGATCGGATGTACATCATAGCGCTGCGCCTGATCCTGCAGCACCAAAGGTAACGCCGCCGCCGCCTCGGCAATCAGCTTGACCGAGCGAAACCCCACCGGGTTCCCCGCAAACCCCGTCCGCGTCAGCGACACCGCATCCCGCGGACTCCACGCCACGCGCCCCCCGGTCTGCCACGCCACCACAGGCCCCGTCGCGCTCGCCTTCGCCTCGGGCGCCTCATCAGCCGATCCACGACGCAAGAAATCGAATACCATCTGTGCTCCTTTCTGCCGCCGCTCTGCCCGGCTTGTTGAAAGGAGTTATGACGGAAAGAAGTTTAAGCCTTGGGAATGGGGCGTACGGAGGGTGGGCAACGGGATAGCTGTAGCTGCATTGAGATGGGGCTACGCAGCCGAAACGAGGTCAAATCTAATGCTCATGACACTCCTGTGGTATCCGCTACATCACGCCGTCAAGATCGGATCATTGTGAGTAGTTCCTCAGCCTCCGGAACATAGTCCAACAGTATAGGGTAGTATGTCCTGCCAAAGAGTATCGGATGGCCGGGATGGGACAGCCCAAGCCCGAATGGTTGCACCTGCTGTTCGGAAAGAAGAATGCCAACTTCAAGTGATGGATAAGGGCGACTATCGACTATTGAATACGGAAACTTCGCTGAATGTTCACACGAAACGACATAGAGCCGGACACCTAGCCTCCAGTTTCTACCTCGCCGGCAAACAATTACCCGCCTGTTCGTAACAAAATAGGCCAAGTTATACAGGACGTAGTGCCGCTGACTCGCGATGCTAAACGAAAAGGCTACGAAAGCGAACGTTACTGCTCCGTATATCCAATACGCCTCAAAACGGCCAAACTCGGCATCGGCATTGATGAATGGAATAGTAGCCCACATGACGACCGAAGCGACCAACAGGAAAACATGAATCTTCCGCTCCTCACCTACCGCCTGAAAGAACTTGCGTCCGTATCCGGGTTCACCCGACCAGAGCAACTTTTCGCCGGGGGCGAGAATATCTTTTAAATCAAATCTGTTGGTACTGGTTACTGTGACTTTTTGCATAGCTTAGCCTTTAAACTGTCAAATCTGCAGAAACCAGCCGCAAACAGTTGATAGCAAAGCTTGGTTAAAGCTCTGTTGTCGTCATTCCTTCCTGATCGCTAAGCTCACAAACTCCTTACCCTCGGCCGCCGATACGCCCCCGCAGGCCCGACAACCAACTCATGCAGCGCCCAGACCAACGCGTCGACCCGGTCGGGTGAGCCCTGCCCCTCAAACCCGCGCGCGGTCATCTGGCACATCTGCTCCTCCAGCGCGTCCAACCCGGCCACATGGGCCACCCGCCCCTGTTCGTACAAAGCCGCCACAGGCTCGGCCCGCGCGACCTTACCGCGTGACGCCCGCACCGCGCGGTACGGGACCAGAGGGTCCACCTGCCGCACGACCTCTTCCACCAGCTGGCCACCCTGATTGACCTCAGCCACCAGCC
Source organism: Ruegeria sp. CDSA221 (assembly GCF_059611825.1). Lineage (NCBI taxonomy): Bacteria > Pseudomonadati > Pseudomonadota > Alphaproteobacteria > Rhodobacterales > Roseobacteraceae > Ruegeria > Ruegeria sp. CDSA221. Next base: position 211,401 of record NZ_JBXWPK010000002.1, on the reverse strand, counting down.
GTTCGGCCGCAAATTCATCCATCGCATCAATCGCCGCCTGCGCCCAGCCCGCCGGGCCGACGCCCTGCACCGTCCGGTCGGCCAGCACAAAGGCGCGCCACTCTTCGGGCGGCCCTTGCAAACACGCTCCAACGACGACAATCCCGCAAGCATCCGCAGCCGCCCCCGCCGTCACCGCAGGGTCCAGCGCCACCACGATGCGGTCCAGCTCGGCCTCCTGTGCACAACGCGCCGCCTCCAGCATCGATCCGGTCCACAGCGCCCCTTCAGCATCCGACAGTAGCACACCGTCCAACTCCTGCCGCCCCAACCGTGTGCCCGCATAACGCGCGCGCACTTCCTCCAAAAACGACCCCGCCAGATTGGCCCGGTTCGCCTCGGTAGGCGCATGGGTCTGCACGGTGGAGGGCGACGCCAGCAAACCCTTTAGCACTTTCACATTGCGCGGGGTGGTCGTCACGCAGACCCGAGGCTGATCCCCCAGCCGCAGCGCAAATTGCAACATATCCCAGGTTTCCCCGGCCTTTTTCCACTTGGCCAACTCGTCCACCCAGGCTGCATCGAATTGCGGCCCCCGCAATCCCTCGGGGTCATGCGCTGAAAACGCCTGCGCCTCGGCCCCGTTGGGCCAGATCAGCTTGCGTTCCGACGCCTTCCAGATAGGCCGACGATCCGGTGGCGAGCATTGTAAAATCCCGCTATCGCCAAAAATCATCACATCGCGCACCTGATCAAAGGTCTCGCCGACCAAGGCCACACGACAGGCCGCCCCCTTGTCCAACGGCAATGACCCCTCGACCACAGACCGCACCCACTCAGCTCCGGCCCGGGTCTTACCGGCCCCACGCCCCCCCATGATCACCCACGACCGCCAATCGCCCTCGGGCGGCAATTGATGCGGCAGAGCCCAGAACTCAAACAGGAAAGGGAGGGCGCATAGCCCCCCCTCCCCGATCTCACTCAGAAATCTGTCCTGCACCGCAGCAGGCGCGGAGGCGAGCCAGCCTGCACCCGATCTCAGATCGTGCCCGATCAAGGTCGAGCGCATAGCCCCCTTGGGCAATTCCGGCTTGTCTGTGATGTTGTTCGACAAAGCTTGTCTCCACTTTTTGGCAACTTCGGATCAGCCCCTCAAGCTGACCCAGTTGCTTGCCTGCACCAGCAAGATCTGCATCCTCCCCGGCACCGATCTGCCTGCGCAGTTCTTCCGCTGCTTTGCGCAGATCGCGAATGGACGTCTCGAGCGACCGCAACAAGTCAGCCGTCTGGGAAATCCGCTCTTCCGGGGTAATTAATGTCATGTTTGCGTATTGACCTCATGCGTGAGTTTTCTCCGCACGAGAGAAACGAAAAACGGCCGCCGGATGTTAGCCCGAGGCCGTTGCTCACTTCTTCTAGCATGACACAGTTCGTACCAAATTAAGTTCGAAAAGTCAATGAATTGCGCAACACCAACGCAACAAGGAACGTGCGGTGCAGGTTAACAATTTCTTCCCCGCGCGCGTCTTTAGCTGCTGCCAGTCAAATCCTGCGCCAGCATCAGCGCATTCATATCCGGATCATAAAACGTGGCCGTGCTGACCATTCCTTCGATCGTTTCCGTCGCACCATCGAAGGCCACCCCTGCAGCCTCTAACGCGCTGCGGGCGGTGGTGATATCGGCGACCTCAAACACTGGAACGCAATTCCCCGGCGAAGGCTTGGCCTGCTCTCCTAAACCCAATGTGACGCCATCCACATTGGTGCGCATCTCACTCCAACCCGCCTCATCTATGTGATGGGAAAGTTCAAACCCCAATTTGTCGCTGAACCATTCGGCGCTTGCATGGCGGTCCCGAACCGAAATCGCAAGGGTGATCGTGTTTTTCAAAGAAACAAGGGGCATCAATCTTTCCTTTTGAGCTAAATTATATTAACTATACTTTATGGACATTAATTTGCTTGTCAAGCTGACCTCCCGAGCTTGGTCGCTGAATATTCTGGCACTCATGCATTCCGGCACTCCTGGCAGGCAGGCCGCTCTGCTTGCTGCCACCAGCGCAGGAAGAACTGCCTTCGCGGCAAGCCTAGACCATCTCATACGCCTTGACCTGATCGAAAGGAATCCGGGCCACGGGCACCCATTGCGCCCTGAATTCCGATTAACCCTGCCGGGGATCGAAACCGCCAGTATGGCCAGCGCAATAGTAAACGCCGTTCCGGATGGCACCAAGTTCAAGCTCGTCCGTAAATCCTGGACCGTCCCGATCCTGGCACTCACCGGCACTCCGCACCGCTTTTCCGCCATCAAATCGGATTTAGTATCGATCACGGATCGGGCGCTGTCGTCGTCCCTTCAACAGCTAGAGGCGCTCGACTGGATCCGCCGGGACATTGAAACTGCCGCGCGGATGCCCTTCCCTACATATCGAGCTGTAAGAACAGGTTTTGCGATCAACCAGGCGGTCAATCTCACTGCTTAAAGGTTGCAGACAGCCCACAACGATCCTTTTCGCCGGATGTGATCTATAACGCACAGCTTGACATTCCGCCCCGCAACCTGCATGAGCGCCTTAACAAAGCGCTGACGCGTGAGCATTGGCAGGTCCGACCTGCTCCACAGCGCTCGATTCACCCCATAGTTCCCCTTCACGCAGGGTTCTGAATGCAACGGCCGGATGCCGCAGGAAACGCCTGTGTATCCAGAGTCTTAGCGTAACCCTGTTGGCATCGCATATTGCGCTGCTGATTTATGTCGTCCGTGGTGATGCATTCACCAGGGGCAAAAAAGGAATGATATTTGTTCGACTTTGATATGCTGGGCCTGGCCCCGGCCCTGAACAACGCTTTGAAACGCGCCAATTTTTCACAACCCACTCCGATTCAGAACCAGGCAATCCCCATGGCATTGCAGGGGCACGATATTCTGGGCCTTGCCCAGACCGGCACCGGCAAGACGCTGGCTTTTGGCCTACCCCTGATCGACCACCTGCTGGCTCAGACCGGCAAGCCTGCGCCGAAAACCGCCAAGGCTCTGATCCTTGCCCCGACCCGTGAACTGGTCAACCAAATCGCAGATAGCCTGCGCAATTTGACCACGAATACGAAGCTGCGTGTGGCGACAGTTGTTGGCGGTCAGTCCATCAGTAGGCAGATTTCGTTTCTGGCACGCGGCACAGACATTCTGGTTGCCACCCCTGGTCGTTTGATCGACCTGATGGAACGCAGAGCGGTCGACCTCGGCTCGGTACGTCATCTGGTACTGGACGAAGCCGATCAGATGCTGGACATGGGCTTTATTCATGCTCTGCGCCGGATTGCACCGCAGTTGGGCACGCCCCGCCAAACGATGCTGTTCTCTGCCACTATGCCCAAGCAGATGGAAGAACTCAGCCAGGCCTACCTGACAAACCCGCAACGCATTCAAGTGTCCCCTCCGGGTAAAGCCGCCGACAAGATCACCCAATCGGTTCATTTCCTGAGCCGCGCGGAAAAACCGAGCAAACTGCGGGAGATTTTATCTGCGGATAAAGAAGCTCTGACGCTGGTGTTTTCGCGTACAAAACATGGCGCCGAGAAGCTGATGAAGGGCCTAGTGGCCGACGGCTTCAACGCCGCCTCGATCCATGGCAACAAAAGTCAGGGACAGCGTGACCGGGCGATCAAAGCTTTCCGCGCAGGCGAGATAAATGTCTTGGTGGCGACAGACGTGGCCGCTCGCGGCATCGACATCCCGGGCGTTGCCTATGTCATCAACTACGACCTACCCGAAGTGCCGGATAACTACGTCCACCGCATTGGCCGAACCGCCCGTGCCGGTCGCGAAGGCGAGGCGATCGCTTTCTGTGCACCGGATGAACTGGATCAACTGAAGCAGATTCAGAAACTGATGAAAATTGAGGTTCCGGTCGCCAGCGGCACAATGCCCGAGTTCGCCGAACCCGCAAAATCGCGGAAAGGCGGAGGGTTCCGTCGCCGTGGTCCAAAGCCGCAAGCAGCTAACAAGTCGGGCAATCCCGGAGGCCCAAAACGCCGGCGACCGCGTCGATCCTCCGCCGCCTAAATCTAAAAGGCGCCGCTATTAGCGGCGCCTTTTTTAGTTTCCGGTGCTTTGGCGCTCGGCCTCAATCTCACGCCATTTGGCGACGTTTCGATTGTGCTCATCCAGTGTCTCGGCAAAAGCATGTCCGCCGGTGCCATCTGCAACAAAGAAAACAAAATCAGTCGCTTCGGGCGAAACTGCGGCTTCAAGACTTGCAAGACCAGGATTTGCGATAGGTGTTGGCGGGAGCCCATCAATCACATAAGTGTTCCAAGGCGTTGCACGGCGCAGTTCGCTGCGGCGCAGGCCTCGGCCCAACGCGCCCTGCCCCTTGGTGACACCATAGATTACAGTCGGGTCCGTCTGCAGCTTCATGCCTCGCTCAAGCCGGTTTACAAATACGCTGGCAACCTGTCCACGCTCATGCGGAACACCAGTTTCCTTTTCGATGATTGACGCCAAAATCAGCATCTCTTCGGGGGTATTGATTGGCAAATCATCCTGCCGCCCTTCCCAGGCGGCGTTAATGCGCAGTTGCTGCTTATCCTGCATCGACTGCAGGATTGCCGCCCGATCGGCACCTCGCACAATGTCATAGCTGTCCGGTGCCAGCGCCCCTTCGGCCGGTATTTCAGGGATATCTCCCGTCAACGCGTCGATCTGCTTAAGACCCTCGACCACCTGCCAGGATGTAACACCTTCAGCAATCGAGACCCGGTACCGTGTGTCTGAGTCTTCGCGCTTTTGGGTATAAGCCGCGGGTATTTCTTCTTCCGCTACATCGAACGATGCGATTTCATCGAAGTCCAATGTTGCGGGGTTCAATTCGCGTACACGGGTTTGTATGCGGGTTACACCGATCCGGTACTCAATCTCGGATCCGCAGGTACTGGCCCCGCTCCGCGTTATCTCATCAATGATCTGCTCCATCGAAGCACCCTCGCGGACCAGAAAGCTGCCTGCCTTCAGCTGAGGTGCCTTGTCGGTATAATCCGCCGCCATACGGAATATCGTAGCGCTGATGATCGCGCCCTGATCCTCCAGCTGTCGGCTGACCTGCGTCATGTTCGAGCCACGTTCGACCTGCAAACACATCGCAGCTTCCAGAGGGCCCGCATTCTTGTATCGCGCCTGCCCCCACAAAATCAGTCCACCGGCAAGAAACAGGCCGACCACCAGAATGGTCAGCATGTTGGAGGCCAAAGCGCGCCACATTTAGCTGGCCTTTCCGAAGATCACACTTGCATTGGTGCCGCCAAATCCAAACGAGTTTGACAACGCCACATCAATCTTGCGCTCACGCTTAGCATTCGGAGCCAGATCAATCTGCGTCTCGACCGCTGGGTTGTCCAAATTGATCGTCGGTGGCGCAACCTGATCGCGGATTGCGAGGATCGAGAAAATGGCTTCGATCGCGCCTGCTGCGCCCAACAGGTGGCCAGTGGCCGATTTGGTCGAGCTCATCGTCACATTCGCGGAATGCTCGCCCAACATACGCTCGACCGCACCCAATTCGATGGTATCGGCCATGGTAGATGTGCCATGCGCGTTGATATAATCTAGGTCTTTCGGCTCCAGCCCCGCGCTGCGCAGTGCCGCGTTCATCGAACGCTCTGCGCCGTCGCCGTCCTCGCTGGGGGCGGTGATATGATAGGCATCACCGGACATGCCATAGCCCAGAACTTCGGCATAGATTTTCGCGCCACGCGCTTTTGCATGCTCGTACTCTTCCAGAACAACGATGCCCGAACCTTCACCCATGACAAAACCGTCTCGGTCGACGTCATAGGGGCGGCTGGCTGCTTTGGGGTTATCCGCGTATTTAGTCGACAGCGCCTTGCAAGCGTTGAATCCAGCGATTCCGATTTCGCAAATGCACCCTTCGCCACCACCGGCAACCATTACGTCAGCGTCACCGGCACGGATAATGCGGCTTGCGTCACCAATAGCGTGAGCACCGGTCGAACATGCAGTCACAACCGAATGGTTCGGGCCTTTGAATCCATGGCGGATCGACACCTGACCCGAGGCCAGGTTAATCAGCGCGCCTGGAATAAAGAAAGGCGACACCCTTCTAGGGCCCTTGTCACGGATCAGGTTAGCCGTTGCCGCGATGGAACCCAGCCCACCGATACCTGAACCGATAAGAACGCCAGTGCGCAAACGCGCCTCTTCATCCTCGGGCAGCCAGTCGGAATCCTTGCAGGCCATTTCAGCAGCTGCAATCGAGTACAGAATGAAGTCTTCGATCTTGCGCTGCTCTTTCGGCGGCATCCAGTCGTCAGGATTGAATGTCCCGTCGGTGCCGTCGCCTCGCGGAACTTCGCAGGCATACGTTGTGGTGACCCCACTTGCCTCAGCATCAAATTGCGTGATCGGGCCTGCACCGGATTCCCCATCCAGCAACCGCGACCATGTTTCCTCGACCCCGCTGGCCAATGGAGTGACCAACCCAAGACCGGTTACAACGACTCTGCGCATAAAATGCCTCTTGCCTGCTTCCTGTTTGAGAAACGCTCATACCCCGGGCCGGGGTGCGGGGGCAAGAGCAAGGCGCAATCATCACACAAGCAGATTGAGCGGAACACCTACAGTATACACTCTTGCAATGCGGCTCCTGGCCAGATGAAAGCCCGCCCTTTCACTGGACATGAAAGGGCGGAACCTGTTGTTTTGGAAGAAATCTTACTGAAACGCCGCAACCGGTTCGTGCGCTGTGCTGGCAACATTCAGCGCATCTGAAAGCTCGAGCGTCTTTCTGAACAGCGCGCGGCCAACCAAGGCGCCCGAAATATTCGGGATATAAGCCAACCGCGAGATATCATCTGTCGTGCGGACCACACCGCTTGCGATGATCGGTGTGCGAGATGTCTCTGCCAGCCCCGAGATCAGGCCCAGCTGTGCCTCAACGTCTTCCATGTCGCTATCGATATCAGTGACCAGAATTGCCGCAAACGGCGTCTCTGAAAACGCTTCGATAAAGGCCTCTGGTGTAAACGCACTTTGACTACGCCAACCGTCGGTCATCACTAAGCCTTGCCAAACGTCTACGGCCAGAACGATTTGGTCCGGATAGAGTTTGGCCAATTCTTTCACCAGATTTGGATCCCACGCAGCCATAGTGCCGATAACAATCCGGCCTGCGCCCTTGTCGATCCAGTGCTCGACTTGCTCGCGCGTTCTCATACCACCTGCCAACTGCACAGGGATTTCGGCAGAACGGATGATCTCTTCAACCATCTCCGAATTGGTATCGCGCCCTTCAATCGCGTCAAAATCGGTCAAGTGCATCCACTCGGCTCCAGCATCGGCCCAACTGCGTGCCGTTTCTGCGGGATTCACGTGCCAAATCATGGCCTCATCCAGACGACCCTTGTCCAGTGTGACACAGCGGCCGTTCTGCAGTTCCATCGTAGGGTAAATCCTCATGAGCTTGCTCCTCCGCTCAATCGCAACGTCAATAGAGGATACCATACCCTCAACTCTATCGGCGAGAATTTCCAGTTTCGGCAAACCAAAGGCAATTTGCGGCACGATCAAGGAGAAAGGTTAAGCCAGTTTGGGCGGCCCGTTTCTTTTCAGCAGGTTCACCTGACTTCCCATATAGTCGCGCTCGGCCATGAGCTCATAACCCAGCTTTGCCGCCAGATTCTGCGACGCGTAGTTTTCAGCATCAATCAGGGAAACCAGTGGTCCAGGCATTATTCTGTCAAACCAGTCATGTGCGGCCTGTGCCGCTTCAAAACCAAATCCCTGCCCCTGGGCTTCTGGTGCCAATAGCCATCCGGCCTCGGGAAAGCTGTCGAAGTCGTCGCCCAACCCTCGGTTACGATAGAAAAAGCCAGCTTGACCTATCATCTGACGATTCGACTGTCGAAAGACGGCCCATTGGCCAAAACCGGCCATCTGCCAGTGGCCGGCATTCCTCAGAAAGGATTCCCACGCTTCGCCCCGCGATAGCGGTTCCCGGCCAAGATGGCGCACAACACAAGGGTTCCGCCAAATCTCAGCGTAACGACTAAAGTCGTCGGGACGCATAGCGCAAAGCATCAGACGTGCCGTATTTATCATCGGGGTGGATCGTAGCATGCCCTGCCCGCTCAGAATTTCCTGCCTCGCGTAAATGGTTGCGGGTCAATAGCTAACTGGCAAGCGCGAATTCCGGCTGGACAAAAAAAACGGCGCCTCCGTTGCCCGGAAGCGCCGTTTTAGCGGATAAAGAAGGTCTTAAGACGCTTCAGAGATGAATTTGACGGCGTCGCCAAAAGTTTGGATGGTTTCGGCTGCGTCATCAGGAATCTCGATGCCGAACTCTTCTTCGAAGGCCATAACCAGCTCAACAGTGTCCAGGCTGTCTGCACCCAGATCGTCGATGAAGGACGCGTTTTCGGTCACTTTATCTTCTTCAACACCCAAGTGCTCAACAACGATCTTTTTAACGCGATCTGCGACGTCGCTCATGTCTATTCCTCATTTCATTTCAGGGCATAGTGCCCGGTTCTGCCCTTGCCCGCTCAGGCTGGCCTTGATGTGCCCGTTCTGGGCGGTTTAGGTCCCCGATTACCGGGTAAGTAGAAGGTTGACCATCCGGCCAGCCCCTGCATATGTGCGCCGCCTATAACACAGACAACGCCCGAGGCAAACGCTTTCGCGCCCACCTCGATCCGCGCTCACAACATGGCCATACCGCCGTTCACATGCAAGGTGGTTCCGGTAACATATCCGGCTTCGGCACTTGCAAGATACAGCACAGCCGCAGCAATTTCCGAGGGGTCACCCATACGACCGGCAGGAACTTGCGTCAGAATCCCAGATTTCTGTTCCTCGGTCAGTTTGTCGGTCATCGCAGTCGTAATGAAACCGGGTGCCACCGCATTGGCGGTGATTCCACGGCTGGCAACCTCATAGGCCAACGATTTGGTCATGCCCACCATGCCTGCTTTGGATGCAGCATAGTTGGCCTGACCCGGGTTCCCTGTCGCACCCACCACCGATGAGATATTAATGATCCGGCCCCAACGCGCTTTCATCATGCCCCTCAAAACGCCTTTGCACAGCCGGGCAGTAGATGTCAGGTTGACGTCGATCACGCTCTGCCATTCTTCATCAGACATACGCATGAACAGATTGTCTCGCGTGATCCCGGCATTATTCACCAGGATATCAACCGATCCCATTGCCTCAGCAGCCTGCTTCGGAAGGGCTGTCACCGCCTCGGCATCACTCAGGTTGCAGGGCAGAACATGGGCGCGTTCACCCAATTCGTCGGCCAGAGCCTGTAACGGCTCAACTCGCGTTCCAGACAAAGCCACAGTTGCACCGGCCGCATGCAAACTTCGCGCAATTTCTCCACCGATCCCGCCCGATGCACCGGTGATCAGTGCATTCTTACCTGTCAAATCAAACATTCGGTTTTCCTCTTGATGCTCGGTGTCTTACGATTCGGCCTGTGTCACATTCTGCACGTCATCAGGCGTACCGACAGCTTTACCAACAATCGCACGGTCAATTTTGCGAATCATACCGGACAGAGCTTTGCCCGCCCCGATTTCCCAAGTTTCACTCACGCCTTGCGCAACCATGTACAATACGCTTTCGCGCCAGCGAACCGAACCTGTGACCTGCTCGATCAGCAACCCACGGATCAGATCGGGATCTGTGACAGCCTCGGCCCGCACATTGGCAATCAATGGCACGGCAGGAGCTTTGATTTCGACATTTGCCAGGGCTTCGGCCATGACATCAGCGGCAGGTTGCATCAATGCACAGTGGAAAGGTGCGCTGACGGGCAACATGACCGCGCGCTTGGCGCCTTTTTCTTTGGCGATTTCGGCGGCGCGTTCCACGGCAGCCTTTGCGCCTGATACCACGACTTGTGTGGGATCATTGTCATTGGCAGCCTGACAAACTTGACCCTGCGCAGCTTGGTCTGCAACAGCGCGCACAGCATCAAGATCCAATCCAAGAATAGCGGCCATTGCGCCCTCTCCAACGGGAACCGCACTCTGCATCGCTTGCCCGCGGGTGCGCAAAAGGCGCGCCGTATCAGCGACCGACAATGCCCCTGCCGCAGCGAGCGCGGAGTATTCCCCCAACGAATGCCCAGCGACAAAACCAGCATCCGCAATCGAAATCCCATTGGCCTCCAGGGCCCGCATCGCAGCCATCGAGGTCGCCATTAGTGCTGGCTGCGCGTTCTGGGTCAGGGTCAGGTCCGCAATATCACCTTCCCAGATCAGATCGCTCAGCTTTTCCCCGAGCGCCTCGTCCACCTCGTCGAATACAGCCTGTGCAGCCGGATAGGCCTCGGCCAGAGCCTTGCCCATACCGATAGTCTGGGCACCTTGCCCCGGGAAAACAAATGCGCGTGTCATTGCAACCTCTTGGATGACGTTAGGTTGCCGCGGGGTGTAAACCGACAGACCGCGCGGCACAAGCTTTGCCTGATCTCTGCACTTTGGCACCGGCTCTGTGCATCCCTTGCTATTGTGTCCTAGGCTTGTAGCGGTAGGTTGTTGCATACGATCCACCTTCCGGAGCCTCAGATGCCTTCGTCAAACACCTTCTCAAGCTATGGAAGCGTAACCAAGACTTTTCACTGGCTGACAGCGTTACTTATCTTCACCGCATTCCCTCTGGGGTGGGTCGCCAACGGATTGGCCCATGCGATTTATGATCCGGCCATAGCCACAACCGAAGATGACATTGCACGCGCCGCCAGCCTTTTTTCTCTCCATAAAACCGTCGGGGTCACTGTTTTCTTTGTCGCGCTCGCGCGTATCATGTGGGCGATAGCGCAGACCAAACCCGGTCTATTGAACGCCGAGAACAAGCCCGAGGCCTTTGCAGCTGAAACCGTGCATTGGCTGCTTTACGCATCTTTGGTTCTGGCCCCACTAACCGGGTGGACCCATCACGCTGCCGCCGAAGGTTTCGCTCCGATTTTGTGGCCCTTCGGACAGGGCCTACCCCTTGTACCAAAATCCGAGTATCTGGCAGAGCTGACCGGAAGCCTGCATTGGCTGTTCGTCTGGACACTGGCCGGTTCAGTCGCGCTGCACGTCGCCGGGGCGCTAAAACACCACATTATCGATAAAGACAGCACGCTGCGCCGAATGATGCCGGGCGCCTCGGATGCACCGGAACCGCCAGAGCAAAGCCATTCAATGACCCCCGCATTGGCCTCTTTGGCCATTTGGGGTGCCGTTCTGGTCGGAGGATGGTCAATCGGCGCGTTTGACCACCAATCTACAGCTGGCACAGAGGTCGCAGAACTGACCCAGGTACAGTCCGACTGGAACGTCCAGGAAGGCAATCTAAGCATTACCATCACCCAGTTGGGCAGCCCGGTAACCGGCAGCTTTTCCGATTGGACCGCTGCAATCGTTTTCGAAGATCCGCCCACGCCGGGCTTAGCCGGATCAGCAGATGTCACAATCGCGATAACGTCGCTCAAACTCGGGACCGTCACAGATCAGGCAATGGGTGCTGATTTCTTCGACAGTGCGCAATTTCCAACCGCTCAATTCAAAGCTGATCTCTTCAAAACTGAGGACGGGTACGAAGCGCGCGGCGCGTTGACCATTCGCGACAAGAGTGTGGACGTAGTGTTGCCATTTACCCTCGACCTTCAGGGTGACAGCGCAGCTATTTCAGGACAGCTTGAACTGAACCGGCTGGATTTCGACATCGGCACTTCGCAGTCGACCGAGGATTCGCTGGGTTTTGCTGTTACAGTATCAGTTGATCTTACAGCAAAACGTGGCAACTAAGAAAATGGGCCGCCGAAGGGTTACTCCGGCGGCCTCGTTTCAACTCGTTGTAATCGTATTAGTCGGCCTTCTGGGCTTCGACTGAAATCTGAAGTTCAACTTCGTCGCTTACGAATGGCGCAAACTGACCAAGGTCGAACTCACTACGCACCAAGGTGGTGGTTGCGTCGAAACCGGCCCAGGGCTTTCCTGCCATAGGATGTTCACCCACCTGGTTCAGCTTGGCATCCAGAACAACCGATTTGGTCACACCGTTCATAGTCAGATCGCCAGTGATGTTGGCAGTGTTTTCACCCGTGACTTCGATACCAGTAGAAGTAAAGGTCACCATTTCTCCTTCGGTCACACCAAAGAAATCCTCGGACATAAAGTGGTCTTCACGTGGCTTCCAACCGGTAATCATCTCGACCACTGGCATGGAAACTGTAACACTGGATGCAGCCGGGTTTTCCTGATCGAACATGATCTCGCCTTCAAACCCCGAGAACATGCCATGGGTGGTCGAGAAGCCAAGGTGGTTATAGCTGAAAAGAACCTGGCTGTGGCTGGAGTCCAGAACGTATTTTTCGGCGCCGGCAAATGCCGTTGTGGCCGAAACCGCGAGCGCTGCTGCAAGAAGGGTGGATTTCATGATAATCTCCGCAATTTTGTAGATGCAAACCTCTTGGGTTGCTCGACAACGAAAATGTGCTGCCCTAGGGCAGCACACAAGTAATATTATTTCACAATATCTGTTCTTAATTGAACAGAATAAAACTCAGGCGAAAATTGTTACACTTCCGCTAAGTTGACCTTTGAGCGCTCGGCTGACATCCGCCGATTCAAGCGGCAATTTCATCAACAGGCTGCCATCCACATCGAACAACTCGATCTGGTCTTCAATGAAACGGGCACCACCCAGGCTGTCATAGCTCCGGCGCAAAACTGTCTGCGGGCGGCCATTTTCATTCTTTTGCAATACCCGGACCTCGCGGCGGATCGGGTCAAAATACGCATCAGGACGCGCGTCCAGAACTTCGATGGTCAGAAGGCTGACACCTACCAGAAGGAACATCAGCGAGGCCGCCAATTTGATCGGCCAGACTTCGGCGGCCATTGCCGTGCTGGGCATCAACCACATGGAAAAGGCAGAAACTATCAGTAGCGCACCGGCCAGACGGGCCAGAACCATCCGAGCTTTCCAATTTGGTGCAAAGCTAATGAGCACCGGCACTGACTTTTCAAAACTTACGCCTGTGGCGGATTTCTCGAAGGTATTTGTGTTAATCGCGGTCATTTTCAGTACCCTGTTTCTCAGGTTGCCGTTCCAACTTTTGTCAGTCCGGTTAATTTCCGGTATACAAAACAACTTTGAGCCGAAAAGCGTCAGGAATTGGGCAGCGCAGAGGAAATAGCGCGACTTCACAAAGGCATCTGTGGCAGGCCTTGCCCCCAGCGTACAAACGTGTATATCGGGCCATCCTTCGCAAACGACATGAATCGCGCAGCCTCTCGTGGCAGGGTCGCGAAGGACGAAACGGCCCCGCCTATGAAATGCGCCTTGATAGAAACAGGAGTGCACATGCCACTATATGAGCATGTAATGATCGCGCGTCAGGATTTGTCCAACGCGCAGGCAGAAAGCCTCGTCGAACATTTCGGCACCGTTCTGGCTGACAATGGCGGCAACGTCATCGACAGCGAGTACTGGGGTGTCAAAACGATGGCCTACAAGATCAACAAGAACCGCAAGGGTCACTATTCCTTCCTCAAGACCGACGCTCCCGCTGGCGCCGTTCAGGAAATGGAACGCCTGATGCGCCTGCATGACGACGTTATGCGCGTTCTGACCATCAAGGTCGACGAGCACAACGAGGGCCCTTCGGTCCAGATGCAGAAGCGCGACGAGCGCGAAGGCCGCCGCGAGCGCCGTTGATTAACGCCTGAAGAAAGGACACTAAACCATGGCCGCAAAACCATTTTTCCGCCGCCGCAAGGTCTGCCCGTTCTCGGGTGAGAACGCGCCGAAGATCGACTATAAAGACACTCGTCTGCTGCAGCGTTACATCTCTGAGCGTGGCAAGATTGTACCTTCGCGCATCACCGCCGTTTCGGCGAAAAAGCAGCGTGAACTGGCCCGTGCTATCAAGCGCGCCCGCTTCCTCGCCCTGCTGCCCTACGCCGTTAAGTAAGGAGATACTGACATGCAAGTTATCCTGCTGGAACGCGTTGCGAAACTGGGTCAGATGGGCGACGTCGTTGACGTCAAGTCCGGGTATGCCCGCAACTTCCTGTTGCCTCAGGGCAAAGCGCTGAGCGCATCGGACGCCAACATCGCGTCGTTCGAAGCCCAGAAAGCGCAGCTTGAAGCCCGCAACCTGGAATCCAAGAAAGAATCTGAAGCGCTGGCTGAAAAGCTGGACGGACAGCAATTCATCGTGATTCGCTCGGCCTCGGATGCCGGCGCACTGTACGGATCGGTCACCCCGCGTGACGCCGCAGACGCCGCTACCGAAGCAGGTTTCACTGTCGACAAGAAGCAGATTGCCTTGATTGCACCGATCAAGGACCTGGGTCTGCACACAGTCGCAGTTAAACTGCACCCCGAGGTTGAAGTGAAAATCGAAATGAACGTTGCCCGTTCGCAAGAAGAAGCCGAACTACAGGCATCGGGCAAATCGATTCAGGAACTGGCCGCCGAAGAAGAAGCCGCCGCAGAATTCGAAATCGCCGAGCTGTTCGACGATATCGGTTCCGCCGCTTCTGACGACGACGATCTGGTTGCTCAGGATGCTTCGGCCGGAGAAGACGAAGCCAAAGCCTGATCCTCGGGTTTCGAATTGAACAAGAAAGGCCGCACGATCTGTGCGGCCTTTTTTATGCCTCCTCCCGGCGAAATCCAGCTTGGGCCCCGGCCTTTGCTTGCGGTCATCAATAGGTTTCCTATCATCGCATAATAACTATTCGGAGACGATCAATGACATTTCTTCTGCGCCGCAGTGTATTGGCATTATTGATAATTGCACCCTTTGCGGCGTGCGGAGGGCCCGATACCCCAACCCAGAACACGTTTGATCCTCCGCTCTATCCCAACGAAACACCGGAACTGCGGGCCTCCATAAACAAATGGGCCGACCACTACGAAGTGCCGCGCGAATTGGTGCACAAGCTAGCAATTCGCGAAAGCACTCACCGACCTTGGGCTGTGAATCGGCCCTATTATGGCTTGCTGCAAATCCTGCCGGCCACAGCTCGTTCTATGGGGTATACTGGAAACGCCAAAGGCCTTTTGGATGCAGACACAAATCTCGAATTTGCCGGGAAATATCTGCGGGGCGCTTGGCTATTGTCCGACGGGGACCAGCAACGCGCCATATTCCTTTACGCAAAAGGGTTCTATCCCGAAG
This sequence comes from Ruegeria sp. CDSA221, assembly GCF_059611825.1. NCBI lineage: Bacteria > Pseudomonadati > Pseudomonadota > Alphaproteobacteria > Rhodobacterales > Roseobacteraceae > Ruegeria > Ruegeria sp. CDSA221. The sequence goes on along the minus strand of NZ_JBXWPK010000002.1, from coordinate 196,222 downwards.
CAAAGGCACGTGGGATGCTGGTCGAAACAGGGCTACGTCCGGAATAACCGGATTTACCCCGAAACGAATCATCTGAGACATGCTGTTTCGGACCATTCTGTTGCCATTACATCGCAATATGACTACACAAGGCGAACAATTTGCTTGCACAATGCCCTGTGGTTGACGCAACGTATACCCCTAAGGACAAGTCTGGCATGTCTTGGGGGAGAGATATGCCGCCACAAGGGTTGGACAGGTGAAACTTATAGATTTGGCCGCGGTCGACCACACAGAGAAGTCGGCCGCTGACGTTATAAACGCCGTCTGCGAAGAGCTTGGCTTCGACTATGCGTCTTATGCCACCTTTAACCCTGTGAAAGGTGATGTGCAGGGCTATGCAAACTATCCTGATGAGTGGAAAATCCACTATGGCAGCCAGGGCTTTCATCACTTCGATCCGACGCTTTATCAATCTGTCCTAAGCATTGCACCCGTTGATTGGGGACGCTTTGATCAGGACGAGAAGTTCAACGCGGTGTTCCGTGACGCCCATGATTTTGGCATTAGTTCCAGGGGGTTAACAGTTCCTGTTCGTGGACCTTATGGTGAATGCGGACTATTAAACGTTACCCGGGACTGTTCGGATTCCGAATGGGATAAGCTAAAGAAACATGTCATGGGTGATCTGCAACTTGCTGCCGTTCAAGCCCACGATACTGTTATGCAATCCGGCTTGCTGGCCAAAGCTCTTTACCTGCCCACGCTGTCCACACGCGAACAGGAAATCCTCCAATGGGTAGCTGATGGAAAGTCGCAACAAGATATCGGTGATATTTTGTCTATTTCACACCGTACCGTCGAAGTTCATATGCGGTCCGGGCGTGAAAAGTTGGGCGCACTGACCACCTCACAGGCTATTGGTCGTGCGATCGGCCTGGGCCTAATTGCCCCTGGTTAATCAAAAAAAAGCACTTCTACGGGAAATCCCTAATAGTCTGCGCTTATTTCTTGGTTAACCTAATCCCTACGGTAACCAGACTGTAGGGGGATGGAAATGATCATCGTTATTGATGGTATTAATCAACATAAGTTCAAAGATGTCTTGGATGACATGTTCAAACTGCGCGCTCGTGTTTTCGGCGATCGCCTTGGTTGGGAGGTCAATATTGAGGATGGGCGCGAGCGCGACCACTTCGATGATCTGCATCCAGCACATGTAGTCAGCATCGACGACGAGGGGGACGTTGTCGGGTGCATGAGACTACTGCAAACCAAAGGACCGCATATGCTGTCCGATGTTTTCCATTCGATCCTGGATGGAGAACCTCCAATTCGGAGCGCGCAAGTCTGGGAAGCCACCCGGTTCTGTGTCGATACTAAAAAACTGGGCCGAGGGCGCGGTGAAAATTCTGTATCCTATGTGACCAGCGAAGTTATGATTGGCTCTTTCGAATATGCCAAAGCGGCTGGCGTTCTTGACTCGATCGCGGTGATTGATCCAGTTATGAACCGCGTTCTGCAAAGGTCCGGTAACGCGCCTTATGACTACCTCGGCAGTGCTAAGCCCATGGGTAAAGTCGTAGCCATGGCCGCTTTGATGGACTGCTCAGATGAGAGAATTTCCGGAATTCGGGAATATGCGAACATCGCTCACGATGTATTCCTGACGGACGAGCAGGCAATAGATCTGTATGCCAGAAACAAAACACCGGCAGATACAGGTGTGGCGAATTACGACCACCAACCACTAAGCCAGATGGAAAAATACTTTGTCGAACAGATGAATTCGGCAACCACAAAAGCCGAAGCCGAAGCTGTATTGAACCTGATCGAAGCAGTTTCGGATCGGTTCACCCCAGAGCAGAAAACTGCTCTGCTAAGGACCCCCCGTGCTTTTGCTCATGAGGCCTGACCCCCTCACCTCATAGCATAAAGCCACCCACACGGAGCCGTCTTTTTCAGACGGCTCCGTTTTTTGTGCCCATAAGAATTCTATGGGCAGAAGAGGATTAATCCTCTTCCAATGCCTCTACGGCTTTCTGCAGGTCGTCTTTGCTGACTTCTTTATCCGCAATCTGGGCCAGCTCGACGATATAGTCGATGACTTTGTCTTCGAAGATCGGCGCGCGCAGTTGCTGCTGCATCTGAGCGTTCTGCTGCACGAACTCAAAGAACTGGCGTTCCTGACCAGGGTATTGGCGCGCTTGGTTCATGATCGCTTGGGTCATCTCGGCATCGGTGACTTCAACTTCTGCCTTCTGGCCCAGCTCGGCCAGCAACAGGCCAAGACGCACGCGGCGTTCGGCCAGCTTGTTGTGCTCGTCGGTCGGCTCGATCTCATCGTGGTCGTGGCCTTCCACTTCCGGGTTTTCTTCGTGCCACAGCTGGTGTGCGATCTGCTTGGCCTCGGCATCTACCAGCGACGGTGGCAGATCAAACGAAACCTTCACGTCCAATGCGTCCAACAGAGCACGCTTCATAACCGCCCGCGAAGCACCGCTATATTCCGCTTCCAGACGTTCTGAAATCTGGCCTTTCAGCGCTTCCAAGTCTTCTGCACCAAATTTGGTGGCCAGCTCGTCGTTGATCTCGGCGGCGACGGGTTCTTTCACATCCTTGACGGTGCAGGTAAACACAGCGTCTTTGCCGGCCAGATGCTCGGCACCGTACTCTTCGGGGAAGGTGACGTTTACGTCTTTTTCTTCCTCGGCCTTTACGCCAACCAGCTGCTCTTCAAAACCGGGGATGAAGCTGTTGGAACCCAGAACCAGCGGATAGTCTTCAGCGGATCCGCCCTCGAACTCTTCGCCATCAACCTTGCCGACAAAATCGAACACAATCTGGTCGCCGTCCTTGGCTTTCGAGCCTTTGCGGCGAGATTTGAAATCCTGCGCAGTTTCGGCCAGGTTGCCCAGCGCTTCTTCAACGGCCGCGTCATCGGCTTTGACAACCAGCTTTTCCAATTCAACCGATTTCAGGTCGACCTCAGGGATGGCAGGCAGGGCCTCATAAGACATCTCGACATGTACGTCGTCGCCTTCTTTCCAATCCTCATTGGTCATCTTCACCTGAGGCTGAAGTGCCGGACGCTCACCGCTGTCTTCGAAATGCTGGTTCATTGCACCGTCGATGCTTTCTTGCATCGCCTCGCCAAGCAGACGCTGACCGAACTGCTTTTTCAACAGTGCCATCGGTACCTTGCCTTTGCGGAAGCCCTTCATCTCGACTTCAGGCTGTGCTTCGACCAGTTTCTCGTTAACTTTGTCGTCCAGCTCAGCTGCGGATACGACAATGTTATAGCCGCGTTTCAGACCTTCGTTCAGCGTCTCGGTAACCTGCATTATGGTAGTCCCCATAGGATTCGGGGCGCGCAAAACGGCGCGCCGGGCAAATTTGAGGCCTTCTATTTGCCCAGCCGCCCGCGTGCAAGGGGCAAAGCCCGGATCAGCCTTGTTTTGCCGCCGATTTGACCAAAAAAACGCCCCGGACCTGGCCGGAGCGTTCTTGAGGAATTGTTCGCGGGATCAGAACTTCCAGCGCGCACCCAGCACCCAAGCCTCGTTGTCATCGAAACTCGTGGTGTCATCGAAATCATGGTTACGGTATTTCAAATAGGCATCGGTATTGATACTGTCGATGCGCTGTACGACAGCAATACCCCAGGCCTTCGTACTTGAGCCGTCGATCGAGAAATCAGATCCGTCGAAATAGTCGATGCCGATACCAGTCTTACCCCATGACACCCAATCGTCTTCATACGCAAGCTTCGCATACCAATAATTCGGGTCACTGGCACCGCTGGAAGTGTCATCTCTTGTACCCAAAGCTGCGGTTACGCTGAAACCACTGGGCAGCAGAACCGAGGCGGACCCGATTGTGTCTTTTCTCTCCCCGGATCCGCTATCGTAATCGCGCACGGCGTAGGCGAGGGATGCAGCAATCTCCACCCCGTTGGATAAGGTATTTCCATAGGACACCGACACATCGTAGTAATCATCGTCATCGCTGCTGGACAGGATGTTCTGACCATAGGCTATCGCTGCCGAAAACCCGTTGAAATCTGGCGTGTCATAGCGAATGCGCCCGCGCCTTGAACCATCGAAGTTATCAGATGTGTCACCAACGGTAATGCCGCTTAGCATTCCATCAGACTCACGATAAAAGAAGGCGCCATTCTCATCATTGGTGAACGAATAGAGCGCCGTGCCAACATAGGATAGATCGGATTCGGCCGCTCCATCCGAGGCCATGCTGCCCTGCCCGGCGGAAAATTTACCATAGCCGCCCTTCAACGCAAAATCGACGTGCCGAATATCTTCACGGTTCCAACCATCGGCATTTGTCCCATCCTGGTTGGCGCTCCCCGTGCTCGGCAGGCCCAGACCGGATTCGAAACGGAAGGTAAACTCATTGCTACCGTAGGGTTGCATCAAAAACAGCCCTACCCGGCTGTTGGACAGATCATTGTCCAGCAAACGGGTTTCCGTCTCATCCCCGTCGTCAACTGAGACAATTACGGGGTTAAACTGGCCATACAGCTCAACATAACCGCCGCTGTTGTTGTTATATCTAAGCTCCGCCGCTGCTGGGATGGCCGATGCAGCGGTCAGACAAGTCGCAATCGTGCTTATCGATACTTTCTGGGTCATAGTCATTCACCATAATGGATCCATTTACGGGCACTGCTCGCTTGTGCGCGATTTCTCTATGATCCCCTGTCTCGGGCCCATTCAGCTCGCGCATCTTGTTCGAATATAACCGCAGCTGAAGGGTGTTAATTTGATCTACTTCAAAACGATAGAATATATGTCATCCAAGTCACCCAGATCGCTTGCCGCAATACTGACGCCTGACCTGAATTTCATCATACGCTCATTTTGGGACATCGAATACTGCAGCGGCGGATTTTCGCCGAGGCGATTAAGGACCTACTTCCCGCAAAACCCGTGGCAACTGTTCGGGCAAATCTTCGGCGATCAACCCCGGCCCGAAGGATCGCGCACATTCCACATGCAGCCATGCCGCAGTTTCCGCGGCCTGCAAGGACGAGAACCGCCGCGCCAGCAACCCGGTGATAAACCCCGCCAACACGTCCCCGGCCCCGGCTGTCGCCAACCAGGGCGCCGCACGTTCATAAACGGCCGAATTCACTGAGCATTGCCCGTTCGGCTCCGCAATCACGGTATCGGGTCCCTTGAACAAAACCACGCACCCTGCCCGCCTGGCAGCCTCTCGGGTGGCGTCAACCTTAGAGTAGGCCGGGCCTTTGGTGGGAACCGCCATCAACTTTTCCGAGATATCCGGGAACAGCCGCGCGAACTCGCCCCCGTGCGGGGTCAACACGCAACCGTCATGCAGCATGTCGAACAACGTCAGCGGGTCGTCTGCAAACGCCGTCAGTGCGCCCGCATCCAAAACTGTCGCTCGTTTTGAGGCCAAGGCAACAGGCACCAAATGCCGTGCTCGCTCCAGACCTAAACCGGGGCCAAGACACAAAGCATTCAAGCGCTCATCTTCAAGGGTTTCCGACAGTGCATTATCATCTTCAACCCGCCGCAACATGATCGCGGTTACCTGCGCCGCAACTTCCATCTGTGCCGCCGGAGGAACACCCAATGTCACCAACCCGGCCCCAATCCGCAAAGCACCCCGCGCCGCCAATCGCGCCGCGCCGGTCTTGCCAGAACCACCGGACAGGATCAGCGCATGTCCATGGGAATACTTGTGTTGTTGTTTGAATTTGGGCAAGCGATAAAGCGGCAACCCAACCCATGTTCGCTCGTCCTTCACGCGGCCAGGTGCTTCGGCAAGGGTTAGAAAAGCAGGTCGGCTCGCCCTGCGAAAAGGCTTAGGACCTAATGTGAACGCACTGTCGTAAGGTTCACCGTTAAAGCGGCAACGCTGCGTGGAAATACCGATGTCTTTCACAACAAGCTTGCCACACAAATCCGGCCCTTGCGCCAGAAAATGCCCAGGCTTTGGGCTGTCGAAACACACTGTCAACCAAGCAAAACGGTCATGCAAAGCACGCGCGCCGCCCGCAGGAGCTACCTTGTTTCGCATCTCTGCGGGTACACCGTCCAAAAATTCGCGAGGCCATAGGTTCAATGGCTCTTGATGCAACACCCGCCCGCTGTCTAAACACAAGCCGGATGGGGCATCTATGCTGACCAGGCGGTCGGTATAGTGGTCCCCGTTCACACCAGAAAGATGCCGAACGACCTTGAACAATTCGCCGTCCAAGCCGCGCTTCAGCCCCGTCCCAAACAGAGCATCAACGTAAAGATCGGCAGAACCACCCTTGCGTATGTCCTTTTCAGTCAGCGGTATAACTTCACCCAGCTCCAGCCACCGCTCATAATTCACCCGCGCATCCGGCGGCAGCTTCTCTAGGTCGCCATACAGAAACACCGCGATTTCCCACCCTTGCTCCCGCAAAAGCCTGGCCACGACGAGCCCGTCCCCACCGTTGTTTCCTGGCCCACACAAGACAACTGCCCGCAACGGATCCTCTTCATCTGGCCGCGGATACGTCAGGGAACGCGAGGGGCTGGCCCCTCGCTTGTCCAACTCTGGCCACTCCTCGAAAATCGCCTCGACAACACCCTGCCCAGCCCGTTCCATCAGCTCAAGACCGGTCACCTCACCGGCCTCAATGGCCGCTTGTTCGATCGCCCGCATCTGTGCTGCAGTCAGTAAGTCTGTCATGCTGAACCCTCGCGCGATTCAATTTCGACTATTTTTTGTGCAAACTGTTCAAAATTTCACCGGCCATCCAATTTCCATGCAACCCGGCATCGCCATTTTCTCATTCACATTGCCGCCCGATCTTAGACGTGGTCAGTGCCATCCTGACAAGAGTTAAAGGGAGCCCGGTATGAAGAAGATCGAAGCGATCATCAAGCCGTTCAAACTGGACGAAGTGAAAGAGGCGCTGCAGGACGTCGGAGTCCAGGGCCTCAGCGTGATCGAGGTCAAGGGGTTTGGCCGTCAGAAAGGTCACACTGAACTTTACCGCGGCGCGGAATATGTGGTCGACTTTCTGCCCAAGGTGAAGGTCGAGGTTGTGCTGGACGACGATCTGGTCGATGCCGCCATCGAAGCCATCGTTTCCGCCGCCAAAACCGACAAGATCGGCGACGGCAAGATCTTTGTCTCACCCGTCGAACAAGCAATTCGCATCCGTACCGGCGAAACCGGTTCGGACGCACTGTAACAAGACCAAATCTTCAATTCAGAGGAATCAAGAGAATGAGCAAGGACGCAGTTCTTCAGCTAATCAAGGACGAAGGCGCCGAATATGTCGACGTCCGCTTCACTGACCCGCGCGGCAAACTGCAGCACGTCACCCTGGTGGCCGATCAGGTAGATGAAGACTTCCTCGAAGAAGGCTTCATGTTCGATGGCTCTTCCATCGCTGGCTGGAAGTCCATCGAAGCCTCGGACATGAAACTGATGGTCGATACCAACAGCGCCTATGTCGATCCGTTCTACGCAGAGAAAACCATCTGCGTGCATTGCTCAGTTGTCGAGCCCGACACCGGTGAAGCTTATGAGCGTGACCCGCGCGGCACCGCCCAGAAAGCCGAAGCCTACTTGAAAGCAACCGGTATCGGCGACGTGGCCTATATGGGTCCTGAAGCCGAGTTCTTCCTGTTCGACGATGTGCGTTTTTCCAACAGCATCAACAAAGTATCCTACGAAGTTGATGCAACTGATGCGTCCTGGAACACCGACACCGAATACGAGATGGGCAACATGGGCCACCGCCCGGGCGTTAAGGGCGGCTACTTCCCGGTCAACCCGATCGACGAAGCTCAGGACCTGCGTTCGGAAATGCTCTCGACCATGAAGCGTCTAGGCATGAAGGTCGACAAGCACCACCACGAGGTTGCGTCCTGCCAGCACGAGCTGGGTCTGATCTTTGACAGCCTGACCAAACAGGCAGATGAGCTGCAGAAGTACAAATACATCATTCACAACGTGGCGCATGCCTACGGCAAATCGGCGACCTTCATGCCGAAGCCAATCGCAGGCGACAACGGCACCGGCATGCACGTGAACATGTCGATCTGGAAAGACGGCAAGCCGCTGTTCGCTGGCGACAAGTATGCTGATCTGTCGGATGAGGCGCTGTATTTCATTGGCGGCATCCTGAAGCACGCCAAGACACTGAACGCCTTCACCAACCCGGCGACCAACAGCTACAAGCGTCTGATCCCCGGCTTTGAGGCCCCCGTTCTGCGCGCTTATTCGGCCCGTAACCGTTCGGGTTGTGTCCGTATTCCGTGGACCGAAAGCCCGAAAGCCAAGCGCGTCGAGGCCCGCTTCCCTGATCCGGCCGCAAACCCCTATCTGGCGTTTGCCGCTCTGCTGATGGCCGGCCTGGACGGCATCAAGAACAAGATCGATCCGGGCGAAGCCATGGACAAGAACCTGTACGATCTGCCTGCCGAAGAACTGGCCGACATCCCGACCGTTTGCGGCTCGCTGCGTGAGGCTCTGGAGGCTCTGGCATCGGATCATGACTTCCTGCTGCAGGGCGACGTGTTCACCAAAGACCAGATCGACGGCTACATCGCACTGAAGATGGACGAAGTCGAAACCTACGAACACACGCCGCATCCGGTTGAATACGGCATGTATTACAGCTGCTAATCCAGCATTTTCGACGAAAATTCTATAGGGGCGTCCATCGGGCGCCCCTTGTTTCGTTTGGCCCGATCTTTCACACTTGCCATTACCCCGGTTAGGAGAGATCGCATGTCAGCCGAAACCGCATTCGCCCCGTTCTCGGATTTCGTCACTTCGAAAGAGGAACTGGAACGCATCACCGGCGCGCCCCTTCCCCAGATCATCGCCAAGGAACAAGCCGCGCTGGACGGCATGTGTCGCGACTTTATCGCCAAGTCGACCTTCTGCCTGATCGCTTCGGCCAATCCGGGTGGTTATCTGGATATCTCTCCTCGTGGGGATCCCGAAGGGTTTGTTCGGGTGATCTCAGACACTCTGATCGCCATTCCCGACCGCCCAGGCAACAAGCGGACTGACACGTTTCACAATATAATACAGGACCCGCGTGTTAGTGTGATCTTCCTAGTGCCTGGCAAGTTGGAGACTTTGCGCATCCGAGGAACCGCGCGCATATGTATTGACCCGGACTTGCTGAACAGTATGGCAGTGAATAATCGCGCGCCTAAGCTAGCCCTTATGATTCATATCGAGACCGCTTTTGCACATTGCCCTAAATGCGTCATCCGGTCGGATCTGTGGCAACCTGAAAACTGGCCAGATTCATCAGGGCTTCCCAATATGAATGCCATGATGGTCAAGCACGCCAAAATCGACAAAACGCCGGATGAATGGTTTGATAGCCTGAAGGGCACCGGGGAACTCGACCTTTATTAACCCCTTTTCGTGTGCGGCTTCCCTGCCTAGGCTGCCCCTGTCATTTCATTGGATCGGATTACAAGATGCTTCGGCTTGCTCTTATTTTGGCAATTTCTCTACCTGGCTTTGCGGCAGCGGCCCCCTGTGGCAACACCGGAAATGGATTTGAGACCTGGAAGCGGGATTTCGCGAAGCAGGCCCAGCGCGCGGGAGTAAAAAAGAAGGGATTGCAGGCGCTGAGCCAAAGCCAATACGCCACCCGAACCATTGCCGCGGACCGAAACCAAAAGAGTTTTAAATACTCGCTGGACAAATTCATGCAGATCCGCGGCGCGGATACCATCGTAGCGCAGGGCCGTAAGCGCAAAGCCAGGAACCCTCAGTTCTATGCGACGCTCGAGCGCCAGTATGGGGTGCCAGCAGGCGTTCTGATCGCTATTCACGGAATGGAAACAGGATTTGGAAATTTCATGGGTGACAGCCAGGTTGTGTCAGCAATAACCACTTTGGCCTATGATTGTCGCCGATCCGAGTTCTTCGTCCCCCACGCTATCGGAGCACTGAAGCTGGTCGATCAAGGCAGCATTACGACCAACACTGTTGGTGCCAAGCATGGTGAGCTGGGACATACACAGTTTCTGCCGGGCAATGCCCTGGAATACGGTGTGGATGCCACGGGTGACGGTCAGGTCGATTTCTACAATATGACCGATGCGCTGGCCTCGACCGCTAATTTCCTGCGTAAAAAGGGCTGGAAGCCCGGACGCGGATATCAACCGGGCCAAACGAATTTTGCGGTCATTCAACAGTGGAATGCCGCGACGGTGTACCAAGAATCCATCGCAATCATGGCTGCTCGAATCGACGGATGATTGTGTCGGTCTGTCATGTGGGGCGACCGCAATTCAGACACATTGTCGCCACAGACGCTAAATAGCCCTTAAAATGCCTAGGTTTCCAATGCGTAATCAATCTTGCCGATTTCTCATTTTTTTCCATTTCCGCCCAATTCTTTCCCTTATCTGTTGATAATTTGAGTCATCTGACGGAATGCACAAAGGAATGCGCAGTGACTCCGAAGCACAGCTATCACGGCGGCCTGCAGTTCACAGGCAAGACCAATGGCGCGATCGAGCGGTTTGGTGCCATCGTGGCGGCGACCCTGGAAGATTACGGCCATCTTGTTGAGCGCAAAACGATCCTGAACACCACCGAGGCGAGCATCGTCTCAAGTCAGTACCTTGTGCGCCTTACGCTGGATACCCAACTGGCTGAAACAGAAGACCGGTTTGAACGGCGGGACCGTGCGGCCGGTCTGAGAACCGTCTCGAAACCCCGGGTGACCCTGCCCGAAAACCGGTTGACGGTCACAATTACCCCTGTATCCGCCTTGCTGGACGACAGCGAGATCTCGGAGCTTATGCTTGTTGTGATCCTGTATCGCATGGTCGATATCTGTGCGACTCAGCGCGTGGAATGGCTGTCTCCGAATACGGTCCTGACCATGGAACAATTCATGAGTGCTTTTGACACTCTGGCGCCCGTTAAACAGCGGGACAGAAAACAAATTTTCGAATCCGTTTCCGGGCCGTTTGCAGGTCTTGAATTAACGGAGACAGAAGATCTGGATGAGCCAAGAAACAAAACGCAGACCTCACATGCGCGGCCAATCCAGCTGTCAGACGAGCAGTTGCTTAGCATTGCTTTTCGGACAGAACCGATCGAGCAGAAACCGGATGATCGGACCGACACTCCCCCCCTCGACCACGAGAAACCCAATGATATCCTGCGACTTACCAGTTGGGGACTTACGGGTGCCGTGGCCAGCGTGTCGGTCCCGATCGCGGCCTCGATGGCTGCCGTCAACCTGATCCGAGGTGAAGATTTCCGCCTGAATACTCAGGTACTTGCCTATTCGGTTGCAATATCAGCGCTCAGCACCAGCGGTGCCTTTGCCGGTGTGGCAACTGCTTTAGGCATGTAGACTAATTCCAATAAGACCCTCCTAAGAAGCCCCGCCGTCAGGTGGGGTTTTCTTTTTGGCGAAGGCTTCCAGCCTCAAGAACATAGGTGTGGATCGAAAAAACCACAGCCCGCGTTTTTGGCAGCCGCAACAATGTTTGCCGCTCGCTGCGCAAATAGCACGCGGCTCCGGGTGAACTGACCTCGCGCGGTTCTGTAGCGCTTCGAGGCTGATGCAGATCGGCATCCTCATACCACAGCGCATTAAACCGCCAGAGCGGCTTATCGGGCTGAATTCCATCAAACAACCGCTGGACACGGCGCGCGATGCTTTCGTCGTAGCTGTTGACCGGTACATGGATGTCGATCAGGGGACGCATGAATTTTTCTGACAGTCGCCAACTGGCGGGGAAACACAGAATTGCGCCGGTCAAAACATGCTCGTCGCCCTGCTTTTGCAGGATACAGATATCCTCTTGCACAAGCCTGCAAAGGGTCTCCATTGGGGCCTGCCGATCAATCTGGACCTTCTGCCCATCGGCTCTCGTGACGAGGTCTGAGCATCCGGGGTACGCATATTGCAACACCAGGTCCAAGACTTCTTGTGCGGCTGGTTCGGCTTCGGGCGCCAACGCAAGAACATCAGCGTGACGCTCTTTCAGCAACGCTTCCCGATATTCCATCTGGGCCGCGAACGCTTCGTCCTGATGCAACCAAGTTTCCATACTGGCAGGCTGAATACCCGGCAACGGGCGGGGTTTCAAAGGATCATAGGGAGTAGAGGTCTGCAAAATGGTCGTCATGAGCCCGACCTAACATCGGCACTTCGACTTGTCGGTCAAAAAGCGACGGATGGCGGTCGCAAATTATCAAGACGCTGAAAGAATGCTTCTTCACGCTCGATAGACAGGCAGGGAGGGCTACTATGAACCGTCACCATAGAGATATCCGCAAGATCGACCCCACCAAAGGCACAGCGCTTGGGGACGGCACGCCCAATGATTTGGACCGGATCGAGATCGGCCCCACACAGCTGGCCTTCGCCGAATGGGAAGCCGCCGGCCTGTCCTTGCCGAACCTTGAGAAGATGCGTGAGTATAGGTGGAAACGTCTGACCAAGGCCATCGTTGATCGCGGCTATGGTGGCTTGTTGATGTTTGATCCTCTGAACATTCGATACGCCACAGACAGCACCAACATGCAGCTCTGGAACACGCATAACCCCTTCCGCGCAGTGCTGTTATGTGCCGACGGGTATATGGTGATCTGGGACTATAAAAACTCACCTTTTCTAAGCAAATTCAACCCGTTAGTGAAGGAACAGCGGTCGGGCGCCGACCTGTTCTATTTCGATCGCGGCGACAAGGTCGATGTTGCGGCGGATGTACTCTCGAACGAAGTGCGGGCGCTGATTGATGCGCATGGCGGCGGTAACAAGCGGCTGGCTGTGGACAAGATCATGCTGCACGGTTTGCGCGCCCTTGAGGCCCAGGGGTTCGAGATCATGGAAGGCGAGGAAGTCACTGAAAAGTCCCGCGCCGTGAAAGGCCCGGACGAAATTCTGGCGATGCGATGTGCCAACCACGCCTGCGAGACCGCGGTGGCCGAGATGGAGGCATTTGCCCGCGCTAATGTCGGAGACGGAAGAACCTCGGAAGACGACATCTGGGCCATTCTGCATGCCGAAAACATCCGGCGCGGCGGGGAATGGATCGAAACCCGCCTGCTGGCCTCGGGCCAACGCACCAACCCGTGGTTTCAGGAATGTGGTCCCCGGATCACGCAAAAGAATGAAATCATCGCCTTCGATACCGATTTGATCGGGTCTTACGGCATCTGCATCGATATCTCGCGCACTTGGTGGATCGGGGACGAGAAACCCCGCCCGGATATGGTCTATGCCATGCAGCACGCGCATGAGCATATCATGACAAATATGGAGATGCTGAAACCCGGCGTTATGATCCCTGAACTGACCGCCAACAGCCATAGGTTGGATAGCAAGTTTCAGGACCAGAAATATGGCTGCCTGATGCACGGCGTTGGCCTGTGTGACGAGTGGCCTCTGGTCGCCTATCCGGACAAGGCCGTTGCAGGTGCCTACGATTACCAACTGGAACCGGGCATGGTTCTGTGCGTCGAAGCCGCGGTTGGCGAGATAGGTGCAGATTTCTCAATCAAACTCGAAGATCAGGTTCTGATCACTGAGGATGGGTATGAAAACCTGTCCACCTATCCCTTTGACCCACAGCTTATGGGGCTGGCCTGACCCCTCAGTTCGGCCAGTTTGACCGTTTGACGTTCCCATGCCAGTCCTCGATTTCGGTGCTGGCAAAAGATGTCGGCTGTGTCCAGTTCTGACCCGCGGCAAAACTGACGACCGCAGTTACGGCGATAGCGATCAGTAAATCTACTCGAAGATTTGTGCCATGTGGCTGAGAAGTGAGATGTACCATTGTTGCCTCCGTGGCTGGTTGTGTTCGACAGGCTCAAGATGAGGGTGGCGTTCGCTTTATTAAAGTGAATGTTTGATTGGGAATGCATCACAAAAGTTGATGCAATCTATCGCACCAGAACTCCGCCGGCCCCTGACCCAGTCTCACCTTCCCGTGACGCTTCTTACATAGGGGTTGAGACCCCTCGCTGGCGGCCACAATATTGAGGCACCTCATGACGTAAGGAACTGCCATGCCCACCGAACGCATCACCTTTGCCGGTCACGACGGCCACCAACTGGCTGCGCGCCTCGACCTGCCGGACGGGCCTGTCCTTGCTACGGCATTGTTTGCCCATTGCTTTACCTGTTCAAAAGATATCCCGGCCGCGCGCAGGATCGCAGCCCGTCTGGCAGCGATGGGTATCGCGGTATTGCGGTTTGATTTCACAGGCTTGGGTCATTCAGACGGCGAATTTGCAAACACCACCTTCACCTCGAATGTTGAGGATCTGATCGCCGCCTCACGGTATCTGGCTGGACGGAACATGTCCCCGTCTCTGCTGGTCGGGCATTCTCTCGGAGGGGCAGCGGTTCTGCGCGCCCGAGCTGGTATTTCGAGTGTTAAGGCCGTTGTGACGCTGGGCGCACCTGCCGATCCAGGGCATGTCTCGCACCATTTCGACGCCGCACTGTCGGAAATCCAACAAGAGGGATCGGCCGAGGTCACTTTGGGTGGTCGCCCGTTCCGTATTGGCAGAGCGTTCGTCGAAGATATCGCCCAATCCGCGCTAACCCCTGCGATTGCGGATTTGAAGGCCGCGCTGCTGATACTTCATGCGCCACGCGACGAAACGGTTAGTATCGACAATGCAAGCGCGATCTTTCTGGCAGCCAAACATCCCAAAAGCTTCGTGACGCTGGACGACGCTGATCACCTGATTACACGCGCGGCGGATGCGGAATATGCTGCAGATGTAATAGCGGCTTGGGTTACGCGCTATGTGGTGCTGCGCCCGCCTGCCCCACCACCGGGTGCGCCCGAAGGCGTAGTGCGGGTGACTGAGGCCGATCCCAACGGATTCCAGCAAGACATTCAGTCCGGCCCCAAGCATCATGCTGTTGCGGACGAACCGGCCTCATATGGAGGCACCGACCGCGGTATGTCGCCCTATGGCTTTGTGTCATCGGGTCTGGGAGCCTGTACTTCGATGACAATCCGGATGTATGCGCGGCGCAAGGGCTGGCCACTAACAGGCATCACTGTCGATGTTTGCCATAACAAGGTCCACGCACAGGATGCGGGTCTGATCACTGACAACAAGGTCGATCTGTTCCGCCGCAAAATCCGGCTCGAGGGCCCCTTGGATCAGGATCAGCGCGCACGTCTGCTTGAAATCGCCGACAAGTGCCCTGTTCACAGAACACTTGAAGGAACAGCGAAAATCACGACGGAATTGCTGTCGTGATCCGCATCAGCGCCGCCGCGGTGACGGGCGGTGAATAGGCGGCCGGGCAACTGGCGGCCGGGCAACCGGTGGACGTGCCGGGGGCTTGGCGACAGGGGGGCGTGGGCGCGCCGGGGGCTTGGCGACCGGAGGTTTGGGTTTGACCGGAGGCTTACCCTGCGGTGGACGATTTACATCAATGTCCACATCAACGTCGTGATAGTAGTCGTTCCAAAGCATCGAGTCATAGAACGGATCATATCCGTATCCCACACCAACCGTCACGCCGTCGCAGGCAGACAAGGTGATACTGGTCAAACCGAATACCAGCGCGGCGATCGACCGTTTCATCAGCTTACGAGTCATCCAAACCTCCTCACTGAAGCGACCGGAATGACGCGAATACGGCATTCAGGTCGTCCACATAGCCAGGATCGGCGCCGTCTCTTAATACGGCCACTGCGACAGCCACGCGATCACGCGGCAAGTCAATCACTGTGGCCGTGAAATTTATCCCCCGCCGATCACGGGTGCCGGTACCGCGGATAACCCGCGCTGGCAGACCTCCGATCCGGGTTGCGACTGTTTCCGAAACGATCGGATCTTTGACCAGAAACTTGTCGATATCCTGAAGGTATCGCAGGCCACCGTCGATGGATGACACACCAGATGGCGAGACAAATCCAATCCATACGCTGTCATCCGTTACCGGTTTGATCCCCATGACTCGGGCAACCGCGCGGGGATCGTTCAGCTCGGTGTCATCGACCTCACGCGGGCCGCCAGTACGAACCGACCAAAAATCTGGTACCGCAAAGCTGAACAAGGCGCGCCCTTCATCAGTATAGGTGATCGGTGTTTCGGCTTTTGCACTCCCTGCCCCGGCGCAAACAACCGCGCAGGAAAGGGTTACAGCCCTCAATAGATTAGGCATATCTGAATAACCTGTTGTTTCTATTGCTACAGCTTGAACTGTGTCGACCGGTTTTGTCCAGCCTCTTGTTGGCGCAACAAAAAACCGCGCCGGGATCGCTCCGGGCGCGGTTCATGTCAACTAGGTTGACTGTGGTTTAGGTGCGGGCGTCGCCCACCAGCTTCCACAGGCCGGGGATCAGCAGCGCGGCCAGCGCGAGCTTGATCGCATCACCCACCAGGAATGGTGTCAGGCCCCATGCCAGGATCGGCTGGTCCCAGCCATAGAGCTGGCCCAGCCACAGCAGGCCGGGGACATAGATCAGAACGTTGGCCAGTACCAGCGCCAGCGCCATTTTCACGACCGAACGGTCCCAGCCGCGCGCGGCCAGCGTACCCAGCATCAGGGTTGCCAGCACATATCCGACCAGGTAGCCGCCTGTGCCACCCATCATGTAAGTAAGGCCGAATTTTTCAGCCGAAGAGCCCGCGAACACGTCAAAGCCCAGCGCGCCGATCAGCAGATAGCCCATCATGGTTACCAGACCCAGCCGTGCGCCATAGGCGGTGCCGATGGTCAGAACCGCAAATGTACCCATGGTGATTGGAACCGGCCACATCGGCACTTTGATCTTGGCGGCGACGGCCAAGGCAACGATGCCCAAAGCAACCAAAACCACCTGTTTGACGCGCAGCGCCGTCCCTTCACGTGGGCCAAATGCATTGGCCAATACGTTCGCATTCATGTTGTTTCTCCCTAAACGGACCGAGATTCTGCAACAGGAATGCCCTGTCAGCGCCGCATCTGCAAGATGATTACGCTACCGCAGCATGTATTCCGTATTCATTTCGTATGATTTCCGGGGGCCGGACACGGTCCAACGGACCCTCCAGCAGGGCCAGCCTGAGAAATCATAGACTGCGTCATAGCTGTCTGGCGAGCAATTATGATGGTCCGCAGCCT
This sequence comes from Ruegeria sp. CDSA221, assembly GCF_059611825.1. Taxonomy (NCBI): domain Bacteria; kingdom Pseudomonadati; phylum Pseudomonadota; class Alphaproteobacteria; order Rhodobacterales; family Roseobacteraceae; genus Ruegeria; species Ruegeria sp. CDSA221. Next base: position 179,130 of record NZ_JBXWPK010000002.1, on the reverse strand, counting down.
GCGTCACACCCAGCCTGAGCGTGTGAAAATAGCGCCCGTCATCAAAATGCACCGCAACGCTCTCGCCCTTGTCGTGCCACAGGTAGCGGCGCGTTCCCATCATTTCGGGCTGGCCCGGAATGCGCAGAGTTACCGTCTCGTCATAGATCAGACCGTCTTTGGACCTGGTGAATCGCGCAGAGCCATCGGCCAAAACTACCTGCCCGGCCCGCGCATCCCGAATGGTGCGTGACAGGCTCCAGCCTCCTTCGAAGTCGGTCAGTTCGTTTGGAAAGGTCATTCGGGATAATACCCGTCTGTGATCTCGCCTGCGCCGTCAATAAATCGAATGATGACACCGCTTTGCAGAACATCATAACACGCCCAGATATCCGAAGGCGGCCAAACCGAGCAATACTGATCGCCCTGCACGGCCCACTTTCCGGTGCTGGGACGACCCGAAAAATAATGGGTCACCCCGCTTTGGTCGAATGTTTGCCAGATGCCGTCGCCATAAGTTAGTTTTTTGCCCGACAAGGCTTCGGCAATTTCATCCCTCGTCAGCGGCCAGAACTCTGTCGCTGCCGCAACACCGGGCCAAAGGGACAAAATCAGGGCAAACCGTCTCATCACCGCACTCGCGCCTTGTTCCGTAGGGCGGCTGGGTTTAAACCGCGCCGCAACGACCTCTGCCAAATCATAAAAAGGTGCCGCTGCCAATGATTCCACGTTATTCCCGCCCCGACATGGTCGCCATCTGGTCGCCCGAGACGAAGTTCCGCATCTGGTACGAGATCGAGGCCCATGCCTGTGACGCCATGGCCGATCTGGGCGTGATCCCGCGTGAAAACGCCGAGGCCGTGTGGAAGGCCAAGAATGTGGAATTCGATGTGGCCCGCATTGATGAGATTGAGGCAGTCACCAAACACGATGTCATCGCTTTTCTGACCCACTTGGCCGAGCATGTCGGAAGTGATGAGGCGCGTTTCGTGCATCAGGGCATGACCAGCTCGGACGTGCTGGATACCTGTTTCAACGTTCAGCTGACCCGCGCTGCCGACATCCTGATCGCCGACCTCGAAAGTTTGCTGGCCGCTCTGAAACGCCGCGCGATCGAACATAAGGACACTGTCCGCATCGGCCGCAGCCACGGCATCCACGCCGAGCCCACCACAATGGGCCTGACATTCGCGCGCTTCTATGCCGAGATGGATCGCAACCTATCCCGCATGCGCGACGCACGGGCCGAGATTGCAACAGGTGCGATCAGCGGCGCGGTCGGCACCTTTGCCAATATCGACCCTCAGGTCGAAGAGCATGTCTGCGACAAGCTGGGACTGGTGCCCGAACCGATCAGCACGCAGGTCATCCCCCGCGACCGCCATGCCGCGTTCTTTGCCACGTTGGGCGTGATCGCCAGCAGCATCGAAAACGTTGCCATTGAAATCCGTCACATGCAGCGGACCGAGGTTCTTGAGGGGGCCGAGTTCTTCTCGATGGGGCAGAAAGGGTCGTCGGCGATGCCGCACAAGAAGAACCCTGTACTGACCGAGAACCTGACCGGGCTGGCGCGCATGGTGCGCGCGGCGGTGATCCCGGCGATGGAGAATGTGGCGCTCTGGCACGAACGCGACATCTCACACTCCTCGGTGGAACGCATGATTGGGCCGGACGCCACGATCACACTGGATTTTGCTCTGGCTCGACTGACGGGCGTGATCGACAAAATGCTGATCTTCCCCGAGAACATGATGGAGAACATGAACAAGTTCCCCGGTCTAGTGATGAGCCAGCGGGTTCTGCTGGCGCTGACGCAGGCAGGGGTCAGCCGGGAAGAGGCTTATGCTATGGTTCAACGCAACGCGTTGAAGGTCTGGGAACACCGCACAGACTTCAAAGAAGAACTTCTGGCGGATACTGACGTGACCGCCGCGTTGAGCAAGGAGGAGATCGAAGAGAAATTCGATCTCGGCTATCACACCAAACATGTCGATACGATCTTTGCCCGGGTGTTTGGCGAGTAAAATTTCGTCAAGCTCACGCAATACAGACCCGCACAATGATCTTGTGCGGGTTTTTCTTTGTCTGGTTACGTCAAGATTGGTCGAGCTTTCTAACTTGTGAATAAATTCGCGCGATCAGTTGTTAGCTTTTGTATAGAACGCGCTATGCTCATTCTGAGCAGCCCTACGAACGGAGACCAATTATGCGCCTCATCCTAGCTTCGGTTATTGCAATTCAGGCCCTTACATTTGCCCCCATGGTTCATGCCGCAGGTGGCGGCGGGGGATCGACGCCGCCAAAAACAACAAACACCACCAAGAAATGTCTGTTCGGACGGGTCTATGATGAGGCCGCGGGCAAATGCGTAAAGCCCAGCAACACCAATTTCACTCAGGATCAGCTGTACCACGCCGTGCGTGAACTGGCCTATGACGGGCAGTTCAAAAACGCCCAAGGCGTGCTGCGCGTGATGGACCAAAATGACGATCGCGTCATGACCTATTGGGGCTTTACCTATCGGAAGATGGGCAAGCTGGAACTGGCGAACCTGTTCTATGAAGGTGCAATTAACGCAAATCCCGACAATATCCTGGCACGTTCCTATATGGCGCAAGGCTTTGTTGCCGAGGGCAAAACCGATCTGGCGATTGCCCAGTGGCGTGAAATCAAGGCGCGCGGCGGCGAAGGAACCTGGGCAGAGGTTTCCCTGCGCGAGGCGATCCGCACCGGACTGACCTACAACTACTAAGCTTCAGCCTTTCTTTACCCGACTCTCTGTAATCTGCCTGTGGAACAGGAACTTTGGCACCGCAGGCAGATGCAGAACACAAACACATTGGTACAGGTGGCCCCGGGGGCTTCTGCCCAGCTGGCCAAAGAAAACGATGACGACCTTCGCTTGGTGGCCCGCAACCTCAGCAGCCGACAAAAGGCGGCGGTAGTTGTGCGTCTCTTGCTGAATGATGGGGCGGACATTCCGCTGGAAGAGCTTCCCGACGATTTACAGGAAAAGCTAACCCACCAACTGGGCAAAATGGGCCTTGTCGACCGGGTTACCTTGGACGCAGTTGCCGGTGAATTTGCAGATGCGCTGGACAGTGTTGGCCTGTCCTTTCCACATGGTCTGGCGGGCGCTTTGGATGTGGTGAACGACAAAATCGCCCCTGCCACTGCGGCGCGTTTGCGCAAAGTGGCCGGGATACGCCAGATCGGAGATCCTTGGCAGCGATTGCGAGAGATCCCTACAGAAGATCTGGCCGAAATGGCGCAGGCCGAAAGCACCGAGATTGCGGCCGTGATGCTATCGAAACTTGAAACCGCCAAAGCTGCGCAACTGCTAGGGCACCTTCCCGGCCCAGTTGCTCGGCGTATTACCTATGCGGTTTCGAAAACTGCAAATGTCAGCCCAGAGGCCGTCGAGCGGATCGGATGGTCGCTGGCGGCTCAGATGGATCAGCGCCCTGCCACAGCGTTTGCCGACGGACCGGGTGCCCGCGTTGGCGCGATACTGAATCAGTCCGCTGCCTCGACTCGGGACGGCCTGCTGAGCGCATTAGAAGAAGAAGACGCCGATTTTGCCACCATAGTTCGCCAATCCATTTTTACCTTCGCCCATATTCCGTCCCGCATTCTGCCCCGCGATGTACCGACCATTCTACGCGGTGTGGAACAACCCGTCCTGGTTACAGCGCTCGCCGGTGCAGAAACGGAAGGAGACAGGGCATCGGTTGACTACCTGTTGTCCAACATGTCGTCGCGTATGGCCGAAAACCTGCGCGAAGAAATGGATGAGGTCGGAAAAATCAAACAACCCGATGCAGAGGAGGCGATGACCCAGATCATTGGCGCCATCCGGACACTTGTCGATGAGGGAACCATCACGCTCCGGGATGATGACGGCGACGAATAAAGAGAGAAAGCGCGCCAAAATTTCTGGCCGAGCAGAAAGCTTGTGGTTACCGCGATCGGCTTGTATGTCTGACCCGGCAATTCACAACAGACGCCGAGACCTTCTGATGCCCGTTGAAAAGTCTGAACTAAGCAGGTCCGAGCTTGGCAAATACTATGTATCCGGCATGTTCCTGAAAGGCGTTATCAAAGCGTTACGGTTGCTGCCCTATGAGACACGCATTGCCACAATGGGCGCCATAGCGAGAAACCTTGCACCGTTGGTCGGGTTCTCGAAAAGAGTACGCAGCAATCTGAAACTCACCTGCCCGGACCTGACTGAATCCGAAGTGAAACGCATCTGCAAGGCCGTTCCTGACAACGCCGGGCGCGCGATCATGGAGCACTTCTCGCCCGAGGATTTCACAGAACGCCAACGCTTTGCCAAAGTCACGGGTACGGGTCTTGCCGCCTTTGATTCCGCCTTGGCGGAGGGGCGACCTGTGATGATGATCACTGCGCATTTCGGCCATTACCTAGCCGCGCGTATCGCCCTTCAAGAACGCAGCGGTCAGCCTATTGGCTGCCTCTATCGTCGAATGGCGAACCCCTACTTCAACGACATGTATGTCGATGCGTTCTACAAAACCGGCGCCCCGATGTTCGAACAAGGCCGTCGCGGGATGGTCGAAATGGTGCGAACACTCAAAAAAGGCGGGATCATCGCTATTGTGTCAGACCTGCACGCACATGGCGGGGAAGAGCTGACTTTTTTCGGCAAACCGGCCGTAACGTCGGTTTTGAATGCTGAACTGGCCATGAAATACAAAGCCGTCCTGATTCCGTGCTATGCAGTGCGTCAGCCCAATGGGGTTGATTTCGAAATCATCCTGCACGAACCGGTCCCACATACGGATCCAAAGACGATGACCCAGTTCACCAATGATGACCTCGAGGCGGTTGTCCGACAGCATATGGGTCAGTGGTTCTGGATTCATCGTCGCTGGAAAACCTGGAACGGGCTAGGTGTCCAAGCCAGAGACATGCCCTGATCAGCGAACGCGTGCCGCCGCAATAATCGACCCATGGCCAACCCCTTGCACCAACACAACGGCCGGTAAACCTGACGTCAAAGATACCTTATAGGTCTTAGGCGCTGTCCCGTCCCATTGCCCGGCTACTGTCCAGGCCTCGACCACATTGGCATAATCCAGTTCTTGTCCCGCCAACTCTCCGCGCCGGATCGAGGCATGGCGCATCGGCGTGTATTGCACCACCCGGATGTCATAGACCTGATCCGGTGGCAAACTGATCGAGGAAACGTCGACAGTTACGTTATCTCCTGTACGCGAGGCCGAAACCGACGCCAGCGGAGCGGCCTTGGAATGGTCGCCGATCAGGTAATCCAGTTTTGCCGTATCTGCCCCTACAATATCCTGCTGACCATTCACTACCATCTGAGGCGTATAGATCACCGTACGCCCGGAATTTCCGGCATAGCTGCGCTGACGCTCAGTATGGGTGGGGTCGGCATATTCATCCTCCCATCCGATATAGTCCCAATAATCCACATGCAGCGCCAACCCGATGACGTCATCCCGATTGGCCAGATCGTGCATGATCCGGTCAGCCGGGGGGCAGGACGAACATCCCTGCGATGTGAACAGCTCCACCACTACGGGTCCGCTTTCTGCAATGGCCGAAGTAGCCAGGAACAGGGACGCCAACGCGGTTGCGGTTGCAGATTTGAACATGTTTGCTCTCGGGTTTCATGGGGTGCATTACTGGTTTAGACGGAACGCTGATCAAGCACCAATCAAGGTTTCTTGAGACCGGTGACACAAGGTTTTCGGAAAAATGTGTGCAATGGTATACAAAAATTGCCGCACCTGGTCTGTTGGACCTTGAACCGCGCGCTTGGGTGATGCAGATAGCCCTCAGCGAATCCCATATTCCACGTCATTTGAGAGGGAGGCCACAGATGCCCATCAAAGTCGGACAGGATACCGCCAAGACACGCCGCAGCCTGAGCGTGAATGGCAAGTCCATCTCGTATTACTCGATCCCCGCCGCGCAAGAGGCCGGCCTGGGTGATTTCTCGAAACTGCCCGCCGCCCTGAAGGTGGTATTGGAAAACATGTTGCGGTTCGAAGATGACGGGTTCTCCGTCTCGGTCGACGACATCAAGGCCTTCGCCGAATGGGGTGCCAAAGGTGGCAAGAACCCCCGCGAGATCGCCTATCGCCCTGCCCGCGTGTTGATGCAGGACTTCACCGGCGTTCCGGCGGTGGTCGATCTGGCCGCCATGCGTGATGGTATCAAGGCTCTGGGCGGCGACGCGCAGAAGATCAACCCGCTGAACCCCGTTGATCTAGTCATCGACCACTCGGTCATGATTGACGAATTCGGCAACCCGCGCGCGTTCCAGATGAACGTTGACCGCGAATACGAACGCAACATGGAACGGTATCAGTTCCTGAAATGGGGTCAGGGTGCCTTCAACAACTTCCGCGTTGTGCCCCCCGGAACCGGGATCTGTCACCAGGTGAACCTGGAATATCTGGCGCAGACCGTCTGGACCGACACGGATCAGAACGGGGATGAGGTTGCCTATCCCGACACGCTGGTCGGCACCGACAGCCACACCACCATGGTCAACGGCATGGCCGTTCTGGGCTGGGGCGTCGGCGGGATCGAGGCCGAAGCCGCGATGCTGGGTCAGCCGATCTCGATGCTGATCCCCGAAGTCGTGGGCTTTGAGCTGACCGGTGATCTGATTGAAGGCACCACCGGCACCGATCTGGTTCTGAAGGTCGTCGAAATGCTGCGCGCAAAGGGTGTTGTGGGCAAATTCGTCGAATTCTTCGGCGAAGGTCTGGACCGTCTGCCGCTGGCCGACCGGGCAACCATTGCCAACATGGCCCCGGAATACGGCGCGACATGTGGTTTCTTCCCGATTGACGGTGAAACGCTGCGCTATCTGCGTAACACCGGTCGTGACGAAGATCGCATCGCGCTGGTCGAAGCCTATGCCAAGGAAAACGGCTTCTGGCGCGACGCAGATTACGCGCCGATCTACACCGACACCCTGTCGCTGGACATGCGCACCATCGTTCCCGCGATCTCGGGCCCGAAGCGCCCCCAGGATTATGTTGCTCTGACCGGTGCCAAGGCGGCGTTCACCAGGGAAATGGCCGAGACGTTCAAGCGCCCCATGGGCAAGGAAGTCGCCGTCAAAGGCGAAGACTATACCCTGGAATCGGGCAAGGTTGTGATCGCCTCGATCACCTCCTGCACCAACACCTCGAACCCGTATGTCATGATCGGCGCTGGCCTTGTGGCCCGCAAGGCCGCAGCCTTGGGTCTGAACCGTCAGCCTTGGGTTAAAACTTCGCTCGCACCGGGATCGCAGGTTGTATCTGCTTATCTTGAGGCCGCTGGCCTGCAGGAAGATCTGGACAAGATCGGCTTCAACCTTGTCGGCTACGGCTGCACCACCTGTATCGGCAACTCGGGTCCAATCCAGAAAGAGCTCTCTGAGGCGATTGCCGAGGGCGATTTGGTAGCCACGTCGGTCTTGTCGGGGAACCGCAACTTCGAAGGCCGTATCAGTCCGGATGTTCGCGCCAACTACCTGGCCTCACCGCCGCTGGTCGTGGTCTATGCGCTGGCCGGTACGATGGATATCGACCTGACCTCAGAACCGATCGGTCAGGACAAGGACGGTAATGATGTCTTCATGAAAGACATCTGGCCGACCCAACAAGAAGTGGCGGAATTGGTCGAACAGACGGTTACCCGTGAGGCGTTCCTTTCGAAATATGCAGACGTCTTCAAAGGCGACGAGAAATGGCAAGCGGTCGATACCACCGATGCCGAAACCTATGACTGGCCACCGACCTCTACCTATATCCAGAACCCGCCCTACTTCCAGGGCATGGGGACCGAGCCGGGCACAATTTCGAACATCGAAGACGCCAAGGTTCTGGCCATTCTGGGCGATATGGTCACCACTGACCACATCTCGCCTGCAGGCTCGTTTGCCACGACAACACCGGCTGGCAAGTATCTGACCGACCGTCAGGTGCAACCGCGCGAGTTCAACTCTTACGGGTCGCGCCGTGGCAACCACGAGGTCATGATGCGCGGCACCTTTGCCAATATCCGCATCAAGAACGAGATGCTGGACAGCGTCGAAGGTGGTTACACCAAAGGCCCCGATGGCGAGCAGACTTCAATCTATGACGCGTCGATGGCCTATCAGGAACAGGGCACGCCGCTGGTTGTCTTCGGTGGTGAGCAGTACGGTGCGGGATCGTCGCGCGACTGGGCGGCCAAAGGCACGGCTCTGCTGGGTGTCAAAGCGGTGATCGCCGAAAGCTTTGAGCGTATCCACCGCTCGAACCTGGTTGGCATGGGCGTTGTACCGTTCGAATTCACCGGTGGCGACTCGCGCAAGACGCTGGGCTTGAAGGGTGATGAAACCGTCTCGATCCACGGTCTGGATACGATCCAGCCGCTGCAAGAGGTGCCCTGCACCATCACCTACGGTGACGGTTCTGAGAAAACCATAACCCTTAAGTGCCGCATCGATACCGCGCCCGAAATCGAATATATCGAAAACGGTGGCGTGCTGCATTACGTGCTGCGGAACCTGGCCAAGGCCGACTAAGATCTCTGAGCAAACTAAAAAGGGCGCCCGGTCGGGCGCCCTTTTGACGTTCCATTTGCGCCAGGATGCTGTGCCTGGCGTTTTCACCAACCTCCTACTTGGGTCTGCCCAACCAGAGGGGCTACGGTGACAGCACCAAGATGGATGATTGTGACCAGATCATTCAGAAGACTGGTGTTTCTTCCCTCACCCTGCCGCGTTAATCGGCCTTAGCCTTTTCCAAAGCGGGCCGAATAGTTCCTTCGATGACGCGCTGGGTAATCGGCCCAGCAAAGCGCAAGATAATGGTTCCGTCGCCGTCGACCACATAGGTTTCCGGTACGCCGTAAACGCCCCAGTCCAGCGCCATGCGTCCCTGTTCATCCCGGCCGATACCCGTATAGGGATCACCAAGTTCGTTCAGGAATGCCTCGGCATTTTCCAGCTTGTCCTTATAATTGATACCGTAGACAGGAATGCCTTCATCCGACAGAGCCTGCAGGTTCGGGTGTTCTACCCGGCAGGGCGCGCACCAACTGGCCCAATAATTCACAAGCTTGATCTGTCCATCGCGCAGCGTTGCGTCGTCAAATTGTGGCTTGCCTGCAAAATCTGTTAATACAACCGGTGGCGCGGTTTGGCCCTCACGGGCCGAGGGCAAAGCGTTTGGATCATCACGGAACATGCCAATACCGGCAAGTACAGCAAAGGCACCAAATATCAACGGAGGCGCAATCATCAGGGGCGAGATCTTAGCCATTGCGCTTTATCCTCTGTTCAACTTTTTCCAATTCAGCCTGGCTCTTGCGGCCCCGCATCACGCTGACCAGAACCAGCGCCAGCAAAAGCCCGATGGAAACCACATAGGACCAGAGCACCGTATCGGCATATTTTCCAAGATCAGGGATCATCCGTTTGCCCTTTCCCGCGCCAGCAGAGTCTTGGTCCGACGCGTGCGAATTTCAGTACCCGTGCGGTAAAGTACCAAGGCGATGAACAACAACACGAACCCGACAATGCACAGCAGCAGAGGATAGAAATAGATATTGCTGACCTTCTCTTCGGTATCCGCTCCAGTCACGGCACCAGCCCGCAGGACAGAAGCGCCCTGATGCAGCCCCTGATTCCAGAAATTCACCGCATAACGGCTGAGGATAGCAAAGACCGACCCCACCAGACACAGGATCGAGGTCAGATCGGCAGCCGTATCAGGGTCTTCGATCGCCTCCCACAAGGCGACATAGCCCAAATAGAAGAGGAACAGGATCAGGAATGAGGTCAGACGTGGATCCCAGGCCCACCAGGTGCCCCACATGGGCTGCCCCCAAATCGCCCCGGTTGCCAACGCAATCAATGTCATCACGATGCCCACAGGTGCGGCCGCGCGCGCAGCCAGCGCACTGACATGATGACGGCGAACCAGCCAAACCAGAGAGGTCGCCAGCATCATAAGCCAGCAGTTAATCGCCATCAGTGCGGCGGGCACATGCAGGTAAATGATCTTGACGGTCGATCCCTGCTTGTAATCATCGGGTGTGAAGAAAAATCCCCACACCAGACCAATGACGATGCAAACCAAAGCCGCGCCCCAGAAGAACGGCATCACCCGTTCACTGGTGGCAAGAAACTTGCGCGGATTGGCATATTCCCAGAGGGTATTGGCTTTGGCTGCGATAGACATGGGCCTTATCTAGTCCGAGTCGGGTTCATTCTCAATTGACATCCGTCAAAGTTACACTGTGTCACCGTAGGTTAATGCGCAACACGGCGGCGCTGGCAAAAGGTAACAGGGCAATCGTCGCCGCAGTGATCCCAGCCAGCATCAACAAGGGTGTCTGCGTTTCCATTCCTGTTGCGCCGCGGCGCGCGACCTCGGCCCCGAAGATCAACGTCGGTACATAAAGAGGCAGCACAAGAAGCGACAGCAGCAATCCGCCGCGTTTCAAGCCGACCGTAAGAGCGGCGCCAAAGGTTCCGATGACGCTCATCGCGGGCGTGCCAATCAAAAGTGAGACGACAAGCCAGAAAAAGCCGGGCAAAGGCAGATTAAGCAGAACGCCCAGGAAAGGCGCGGCCAGAACCAGTGGCAAGCCCGTGGTCAGCCAATGCGCCAAAGACTTGATCGTTACGACCGCTTCTAACGGCAGGGGCGCCGTCGCCAATAGGTCGAGCGAGCCGTCCTCCCAGTCCAGCGCAAGCAGCCGGTCAAGTGACAGAAGGCAGGCCAAAAGCGCCCCCAGCCATAGCACGCCAGGTGCAATCGTGGACAACAACGCGGATTGCGGGCCAACTGAAAAAGGCACCAGCACGGTGACGATAAGAAAAAACGCCAGGCCAAGGCCAAACCCACCGCCCGCACGGAAGGCCAGTTTCAAATCACGTAAAAGTAGGGCGATCACAGGAAACCTCCGTCGAGATCATCGACAGGTTTCGGTTTAGCCTTGTAGGGCCCCACATCCAGGACCTCTCCGTCCAGACCAAGGTCGATATGGGTGGCAATCAGGGCAGACCCACCCTGCCCCAGATGCGCGCGCACCGCGTCAGCAAACATCTGCACTGCATTCTTATCCAGCGACACAGTGGGCTCATCCAACATCCAGATCGGTCGTTCGGTGACCAACATCCGCGCCAACCCCAATCGACGTTTCTGGCCTGCCGACAGATTGCCTGCATGGCGATCCGACAGCTCAGTCAAAGCAAACGCGTCCAGGGCCGGTTGAATGCTGTGACTGCCGAAGACCTGCGCCCAGAACGACAGGTTTTCCACCACGGTCAGAGTCGGCTTGAGTCCGTCGGAATGTGAGGCATAGGCGATCCGGTCCTCAGCCCCGTCGATCTGCCCCTCAAGCGGAGGCTGCAGGCCTGCCAGCGTTCGCAGCAGCGTTGTTTTACCGATCCCGTTCGGCCCGCGCAGGATTAGCGCCTTTCCGGGCTCCAGCGAAAAGCTGAGATTTTCCAGCACAGGAACGCCCCCTCGGGCGATCGACAGGTCGGTCACGGTCAATGTCATGAATCCCGCTTATCCTATTGCCGTCAGAGGCAAAAGGCGGGATTTGCCGCAGCATACCGACAGCAACGTATTTGGGTGGCATCTAAGCGTAAGGCCAGAGGAAAAGAATCCGATCAGACCGGTAGCAGCGCCAGCGCAATGCGGCGCCCTTCGGATAACAGGATATTGTATGTGCGGCACGCGGACGGAGAGTTCATGATCTCAACCCCGATCCCCGAATCTTCCAAGGCGGCGCGCAGATCAGAAGGAATATGGGCCAGCTCAGCGCCGGTTCCGATAAACAGCACATCGACCTGACCCGCCAATTTCAACAGACCATCCCTATCGTCGTACCCGCCCCATTTCGCTGATCCTGCAGGGCCGGTCAGCACCGACCCGTCATAGACCTGACCACCGATGCGGAAAAACCCAGGACCATATCCGTCAACAGGGGCCGCATTGTCATAAGAGATTTCATTCATACGCATAGGATGCATCTAGCCCCAAAGCGGTAAGCCCGACAAGGCTGCAAGCGCTATCGCCAGATACGCTGCGGCACGATACAGCTTTTCCCGCTCGGGCCGGAACATCCAACCACCCAGCCAATTACCAGCCAGATTGGGGACCGCCAGAGCCAGACCCAATATAACAGCAGGCAACGTGATACGGTCCATGCCAGTCAGGTACCCGAGCAGAAGAAAATCAAAGGCGAACAGGTATAACAGGATCGTCGCACGGATCACGGCCACGGGCAGAGGTCGAGACATATAGAACAAGATAACGGCCGGTCCGGGCAGGCCCGCGACACCGCCCAAAAACCCACCAGCGCCTCCTATTCCCAAAACCATTTTTCGACTGACATGACCGTGATAGCGCAGACCGAACACCAGAATAGCCAGCATAAGAAACGCCAACAGGCTAACGGTATAGCGAAATACATGTGGATCGACCGTGGTCAGCAACCACAGCCCCAATGGCAGAGCGAGTGCGCACCCTCCTACCAGACGGACCAGATCACCCCTGTCGACCTCGCGCCAGGCCCGGCGAAGGTTGGGCAGCGGGCCCAGAATATCCATGATTGTCAGGCAGGTCAGCGCCTTGAAAGGATCAAGGAATGGGGTTGCGATAGGCAGGAAAATCAGGGCGGTCCCAAATCCGGAAAAGCCGCGCACTACACCGCCAAGAAAGGCAGCAAAAACTATGATGGCCAGCCCTGTGGGGGACTGGCCAAAATACTCATGCATCGATGTTGGCAAACTGGTTGCCAGAAGTGTTTGATGGCTTGGACCAGTCGCGCTTGACGCCCAGCCACAACAGGATGGTTGAGGCCACAAAGACGGACGAATAGGTACCTACGATCACACCCCAAATCATAGCAAAGACAAACCCGCGGATCACATCCCCACCCAGAACATAGAGCGAAATCAACGCCAGCAAGGTGGTGACAGAGGTCATGACTGTCCGGCTGAGCGTTTCGTTGATCGAAAGGTTCAAAACCTCCTTTAGGTCCTTTTTCTTGTATTTCCGCAAGTTCTCGCGCACCCGGTCGAACACGACCACCGTATCATTCAACGAATAGCCCACGATGGTCAGCAGCGCAGCGATGATCGCCAGATCAAAGCGGATTTGCAGTTCGGAAAAGATGCCGATAGTCAGGATGACGTCATGCACCAGCGCAGCGACAGCCCCCAGCGCAAACTGCCATTCAAACCGCAGCCAGATGTAGACAAGCACCGCCCCAATGGCGAGCACCACCGCGATTACGGCGGTCTGGATAAGCTCTCCCGAGACTTTGGGTCCTACAGATTCGACGCTTTCGAAGGGCAGTTTCAACCCGGGGTCCGCTGCGGCAAGAGCTTCGCCAATTTGTTCAATCGTGGCCGCATTGACAGCCTCAGCATCATCCTGCGCCTGAATGCGGATCATCGCGACATGTTGATCTGGCCCGAAGCTCGGATCGAAAATCTCGGTGATCGTCACGTCGCCAAGTCCAAGCGGCGCAATAGCGTCACGATATGTGCCGACATCGATTTCCTGCGCGCTTTGGGTCCGAATGGTGGTCCCTCCACGGAAATCAATGCCGAAGTTCAGGCCCTGCAGCATGAAGGACGTAAACGCGACAATCATCATCAAGGCCGAGATACCCAGCCAGATCTTCCAGCGACTGAAGAAATCGAACGAGGTATTCTGGGGTACGAGTTTCAGTCTCATGTCAAACCTCGATCGTTTTCGGACGGCGGCGTTCGAACCAAATCACGATCATCAGGCGCGTCACGAAGATCGCGGTGAAGACCGAGGTCAGAATACCCAGACCCAAAGTGATTGCGAACCCGCGCACTGGCCCGCTGCCCATAGCAAACAGGATTACAGCGGTAATGAAGGTGGTCACGTTGGCGTCCAGAATGGCCGACAGCGCTTTTTCATAACCCAGCTCAATCGCGCGGGCAGGACCTTTGGCAGATTTCAGTTCCTCTCGGATACGCTCGAAGATCAGTACGTTGGCATCCACCGCCATACCTACCGTCAGAACAATCCCCGCGATCCCAGGCAGGGTCAACGTCGCCCCAATCAGGGAAAGCAGACCGAACAACAGGCCAACGTTGATGATCAGCGCAATATTGGCGAAGATACCAAACAGGCCATAGCTGAGCGCCATGAATGTCAGCACCGCGACAAAGGCCACGATGGTTGCCACCTTACCCGCGTCGATACTGTCCTGGCCCAGCTCGGGACCGATGGTTCTTTCTTCCAGAAACTCCAGCCCGGCGGGCAGTGCCCCTGCGCGCAACAGGACAGCCAGATTTGTACTTTCCTCAACGGTGAAATTACCGGTGATGATACCAGACCCACCGGGGATATGACTTTGGATCACCGGGGCTGAGATCACTTCGTCATCCAGAACGATGGCAAAGGGTGCCCCGATGTTTTCCAGCGTGTAATCACCAAATTTGCGCGCGCCTGAGGTGTTAAATCGGAAACTCACCGCCGGGCGGCCATTCTGGTCAAACGCGGGCTGCGCATCGACCAGTTCCTCGCCCGTTACAACAGGCGCGGCATCCAACGTGTAATAGACGCCATTTTCGTCAATCGACGGCACCACCTCTTCGCCAACGCCCGCTATCGCATCGGGGTCGGTTCCGCGCCCAACGACGGGGTTAAAGGTTAGTTGCGCAGTCGTGCCGATGATCTCTTTCAACTCTCCTGCGCTGCCGATACCTGGCACCTGGATCAGGATACGGTCGGTGCCTTGCCTTTGGATGGTCGGCTCGCGGGTGCCCACCTCGTCAATCCGGCGGCGAATGATTTCCAGCGACTGACGCACGGTGCGGTCGTCTGAGGCCAGCTTCTCTGCCTCAGAAAGTTGTACAATGATCGTATCACCTTCGGCGCGGGCCTCGATATCCGTGGCCCCTACACCGCTGAGGGTCTGCACCTGACGGGCCAGACCTCGGACAACCTCCAGCGCGCGGGACATGCCCTCGGGCTGACTGATGCGAAGGCGAATCTCATCAGGCGCCGAGTCCTGGCGACGGATGGTGCCCACGGTGGCACGTTCGTCCCGCAGCGCATCCCGAATTTCGGGCCACATGGCGTCCATGCGGGATTCGTAGACGTCACCCACCCGAACTTCGGCCAAAAGATGCGCGCCACCACGCAGATCCAGTCCTAGATTGACCAGCGACGACGGCAGCCAGTTCGGCCAATGCGCCGCCTCTGCCTGCATTTCAGGGGTGTCGACGCCAAGCTCGATCGCCGCCTTGGCATCATTGGATTGTTCAACGCGCGTATAAAACGCATTCGGCAGGGCCATCAGCAAGCCAGTCACGCAGACCAGCCAGATCAGAACCCGCTTCCAGGTATCAATTTGCAGCATTACCCTGCCTTTTCAAGGGATTATATCGCGAAGTTACTTCGCCGGCTCAGTCTTGTTCAGAACCTGCGAAATGGTCGATTTAACCACGCGGACTTTGACTCCCTCGGCGATTTCGACTTCGATCTCGTTATCGCCTTCTTTGACCTTGGCCACTTTACCAATCAGCCCACCCTGGGTAACAACCTGATCGCCCCGGCGCACGGCCTCGACCATGGCTTGATGTTCCTTCATTTTCTTCTGCTGCGGACGGATCAGCAGGAAATACATGATCGCAAAAATCAGGATCAGCGGGAGAAACTGGGCGATTGCGCCACCTTCCATGGGATATTCCTTTTGGTTTGATACTGCGAAAATGCTCCGCAAATTTTGCGAGAACCTATTCTCTGAACCACCTGTTTGCAAGGAATGGCAGCACAGGTTTTTACAATGATTGGCTCATAATGATCAAAGAAATACACCAGGGTCGCAGATCGGTCCTTTGATCCGGGCTCGGCTGGGATATAGTTGGCCGGCAGGAGGACCGATGATTCAATTAATCCAAACGCTTGGCACGCTTTCGCGCATCTGGTTCACGCTTGTCTGGATTATGTTCAGCACAGCGATGGCGCTAGCACAGGATGCGCCAATCGAAACGCCTGAAACCTCTGAACAATCAGAGAATTTCAAAGCGCCGGTCATCATCGACGGCGAAAGCCTGTTTTTCCTGCGCGGATCCAGCGCCCTGCCCGCGCCCGAACGGGCCGAGACCGTTCAGAACAACATTATCCAAGTGGCCCTATCCTCGGAAAATCCTGAGGTTACCGTTACTTATGAGGATACGGAACTGGGCACGCGTATTCTAGTTGATGGCGTGCCGGTATCGACGGTCACCGTCGCCGATGCCGAAATGGACCAGATGGAGCTGGACGTCATCACCTATCTCCATGGCTCGGCCATCCATGATGCGATTGTCGCCTACCGCGCAAACCGAACCGAACAGGCGCGTGTATCCGGCGCGCTTGAGGCTTTGGGCTGGACGTTGGGGTTTGCCGTATTCATCGCCTTTATTCTGTGGCTGCACCGGCGCATCAGACGGCGGACCCTGAAATTCGTATCGCGCCATCTGAAGGACATGGAAACGGCAACAGCCAAAAGCGTTCAAGCCGAAGCCATTGCAGCCCTCGTCAGTTACGGTCTGAACTTCATATTGCTGGTCGTCTTCTTTCTGGGCTTTTACTACTACCTGTCTTTTGTTCTGCTTTCCTTTGCCGAAACCCGGTATTTCGCTCAGCTGTTGCTGACCTATCTGACCGAACCGGTTCTGCTGATCTTCAAAGGAGTGGTCAGCTATATCCCCAACCTTATCATGCTGGCGCTGATCGCCTGGTTGGCGATGTATATCATCAAAGGGATGCGCGTGTTCTTTGACGCGGTCGAGGCCGGCACATTCGAACTGGGCGATTTTGAAAGCCATTGGGTAAACCCGACATTCAACATTGCCCGCGTTTTGGTCATCCTGATCGCATTGGTGTTTGCAGTACCCTATATCCCAGGCTCGGATTCCGCAGCGTTTCAGGGGCTGACTATTCTGGTGGGTGCGATGCTATCGCTTGGCGCGAATTCGGTGGTCTCCAACATGCTGGCTGGGCTGTTTGTGATCTACCGCCGCTCAACCTCGATCGGCGATCGCATCCAGATTGGCGACCACATCGGAGACGTTGTACGGATCAAGCTGATGGAGACCCACCTGAAGTCTATCAAGAACGAGTTGATCTCGATCCCAAATGCGCAGTTGATGAATTCGGATGTGATCAATTTTTCAAAGAAAACAGATGGTAGCGGGCTGTTGCTGCATACGACTGTTGGTATCGGCTATGAGGAACCTACGGAGAAGGTCGAAGCGATGCTGATCGAAGCCGCACGCCGGACAAAGGCAATCAAGGCAAAGCCAGAACCATTCGTTTTGTGGACCGCTCTGGCCGACTATGCGATCAATTATCAGATCAACGGCTATACTACGCGGGGCAGCATCATCCCGAAAATTCGGTCAGACCTGCATCGCAATATTGTGGCTGTGTTCAATGAGAACAATGTGCAGATTATGACCCCGTCTTACATCGCCGATCCACCCGAGCCGAAAATCCCCACTGAAGGCTGGGATGGCCATCTGGCACATGAAGCACACGAGGGAACGGATAAGTCGTAACCGGTGCTACACCCTGCCTTTCATATGGTGCATAAGCAGGTTCAGTGATTCACGCATTTAAGGACCTGAACCATGCACGACATCCGCGCCATACGCGAAAACCCAGCCGCTTTCGACGCCGCCCTTGCGCGCCGTGGGGACGCGCCGGTGTCGTCGGACCTGTTGCGCCTGGATGAAAGCCGCCGTGCCAAGATTCTGGCCGCCGAAACCGCTCAGGCTGAACAGAACAAGGCCTCTAAAGAGGTGGGCGCGGCCAAGGGGCGCGGCGATGAGGTCGAGTTCGAGCGCCTGCGCGCGCTGGTCGCCGAGAAAAAGGCCGAGATTGCCCAGATGCAGACCGAGGCCAAGGATCTGGACGCCCTTCTGACCGATCAACTGATCCGCATCGCCAACCTGCCCGCCGAAGATGTGCCCGAAGGCGCGGATGAAAACGACAATGTCGAAGTCAACCGCTGGGGCACTCCGCCCAAGCTGGATTTTGCGCCCAAAGAGCATTTTGAGATCGAATCCGTCCAGACCGGTATGGATTTTGAGACCGCCGCGAAACTGTCCGGCTCGCGTTTTGTGCTGCTGTCCGGTGGCGTAGCCCGCATTCACCGCGCATTGGCACAGTTCATGCTGGACACACATATCAACGAAAACGAACTGACCGAGGTCAACGGCCCGGTTCTGGTTCTCTCCGAAATGATGCAGGGCACCGGGCAACTGCCGAAGTTTGGCGAAGACAGCTATCAGACCCGTGAAGGCTGGTGGCTGATCCCAACCTCCGAAGTGTCGCTGACCAATATCGTCAATGAAACGCTGATCGAAGAAAGCTATCTGCCTCGCCGCTATACCGCGCATTCCCTGTGCTTCCGGTCCGAGGCTGGCAGCGCTGGCAGAGACACCCGTGGGATGCTGCGCCAGCACCAGTTCGAAAAGGTCGAGATGGTCTCGGTCACCCATCCGGACAATTCGGATAAGGAACAAAAGCGTATGTTACGCTGCGCCGAAGGTATTCTGGAAAAATTGGGCATACCCTATCGCACCGTGATCCTGTGTACGGGCGACATGGGCTTTGGCGCGCGCCGTACCTATGACATCGAGGCATGGTTGCCCGGACAGGATACCTATCGCGAGATCAGTTCGGTCTCGACTTGTGGTGATTTTCAGGCCCGCCGCATGAACGCGCGGTTCCGCCCCGAAGCGGGTGGCAAACCGGAATACGTCCATACACTGAACGGCTCCGGTCTGGCTGTCGGTCGTTGTCTGATCGCCGTACTGGAAAATGGTCAGAACCGCGATGGCACCGTGACCTTGCCCAAGGTTCTGTCCCCCTATCTTGGCGGCAAACTGACCTTACAGCGGGACGGCACGCTGGCATAAGAAAACCGGCGCTAACCAACTGCGCCGGTCCTGAGAAAATCAAAAGGTGGAGGAGGTCTACTTCTTCGCCTTTTTCTTATCTTTTTTCTTACTCTTCTTCTTGCCGACTTTCTCTTTGGCGTCCTGTTTCTTTTGATCTTTTTTCTTGTCGTCCTTTTTGGACTTTTTATCCTTTTTGGCTTTGGCTTTCACCTTGTCCTTTGCCTTTGAGAATGCGGTCTCCATTTCCAGAAGCTTTTTGGCAGCTTTCTCTGCCTTGGCTTTTGCCTTGGCCTTTTTTCGCGCTTTGGCTTCAGCAGCGGCTTTCTCTTCAGCAGCCTTCTGGGCGGATTCCTCAGCCCGCTTCCGGGCGGCAGCAGTAACGCCCTTCCGAGCAGCTGGGCGCTTGGTTGCCGCGCGCGCAGTCGTGGCTTTGGCTGAAACAGCTGCTTTCGCCGCCGCTATAAGAACCGGTGCCCGTGCCACACCAATGCGGGGAACTTTGACGAGCTCTGCGGGTTTCGCGCTCGCAAGGTCTTCTGCGGTCTTGAAGCCATTGGCAATCAACGCTTGCCCAAGCACCTCGCCTACCCCCTTAACATCGGTCACTGCAGTCATCAAAGTTCCCTTCCTTCTCACATCAGTGCGGGTATCGGCTAGCTGCTATGGGCCAGCCCCCGGGATTGATCTTTGGGCGGGAAAGGCACAAGCCGTTTAGTGTCCTCATCCCAAAGTTTCAGATTCAAAGCCGCTACCGCCTCGGGGAATTTGATCCGACGCGGCGTATACTCGGACGGCAGGTTATAGTGGCATTCCCGCAGCCGGTAAGACGGGATGCGCGCGTTGAAGTGGTGTATGTCGTGCAATGTGATGCAGGCCACCGCATTATCAAACCACCAGCCGAAATCCAGCGCCGACGACCCCTGCAGCGCGGCCAATTTCGGATCCAGATCTGGGCGACGGTCCCAGTATGTGTCTTCGAAATTATGCTGAAGATAGACTAGGAAAACTCCCAGCATCCCGCCAAGGAAGGAAAAGGCCACCCAAACCAATATACCGGTCGCACCGGCGATCAGATACAGCAGGCCCAGGAAAATCAGGATCGACAGGTTGTGCAGCAGCACGCCTTTGACGCCGAACCGCACCGTATTCTTGGGCCAGCGGTAGCGAATGAAATAAGTAAACAGTGCTCCGACCGGTACCAGGACAAACGGGTTGCGGTATAGGCGATAATACAGCCGCGACCACCAGTTCGCCGCATTCCATTCCCTCACGGTCATGGTATGAATTTCGCCGGTCTCACGATGTTCCAGATTGCCGATGCCGGAATGATGCAGGTTGTGGTTTTGCTTCATCACTTCGAATGGAGCGAAAGTGAACGGGGACAGCCCATGCCCTGCCCATTCATTCTGTGCACGCGTTTCAAATAGCGAATGATGCCCGCAATCGTGCTGCAGCACGTAAAGGCGAACAGCGGAAAACGCGAAAACCACTCCGGCAGGCATCATGACATACCAGCGGTCCACATAGATGATGGCTAATGCCAACGATGAGAAATAGACCGCGAAAGTCCCAAAGTAGCTGATCGCGGCCAATCCATTATCCTGAACCGCGTATTGACGTGTGTATTCTCTCAAATCCATTCCGTCGGCTCCCCACAATGGCCCGTTGCAATGTGATTCTAAAAATGGGTGCGGTCTTCCCGCAAACAAGCGACACGCTTGGAAACAAAAGCGCGCCAGCGAATGCTAGCGCGCCATCAAAGGGCTGTCACGCCCCGAGATGAAAAATGCAACAGATTGGCGCAGTTACGCGCGTCCCTTCAAATGCTTGGCCAAGGCACCTGCGTTTTTCTTACGCCGTCCCTTGTAAGGGTTCTTGTCTCCCTGTCCGCGCAAGGTCAGTCGGATGGGGGTCCCGGGCATATCGAAACTCTCACGCAGGCCGTTGACCAGATAACGGTTATAGCTTTCAGGCATCTTGTCGGGGTGCGAACACATAACCACGAATCCAGGGGGGCGGGTTTTGGCCTGCGTCATATACCGCAGCTTGATCCGGCGACCCTGCGGCGCTGGCGGCGGGTGCTGTTCCAGCATTGCGATCAACCAACGGTTCAAAGCAGCAGTCGGCACACGGCGATTCCAGATATCATGGGCGCGTAGGATAGCAGCTCGCAGGCGCTCAAGCCCCCGCCCTGTTTTGGCGGAAACCGTGACCAGTGGCGCGCCGCGCAACTGCGGCAGAAGACGTTCGAATGATTCTTTCAGATCGCGCAGTTTTTCCTGCTTGTCCTCTTCGATATCCCATTTGTTAATGGCGACAACGACGGCTCGGCCCTCGCGTTCGGCCAGATCCGCGATGCGCAGATCCTGCTGTTCAAACGGAATCGCCGCATCCAGCAACACCACCACAACCTCGGCAAATTTTACTGCACGCAAACCATCCGATACAGAAAGCTTCTCAAGTTTTTCCTGTACCTTGGCTTTTTTGCGCATCCCCGCCGTATCGAAGATCCGCATCGGCGTGCTTTCACCCTCGGGGTCGGCCCAGTCGATCCGCAGGCTGATTGCATCGCGTGTGATCCCGGCCTCGGGTCCGGTCAACAAGCGATCTTCGCCAACGATCTTGTTGATCAGGGTGGATTTTCCGGCATTCGGGCGACCAACAACGGCAACTTGCAACGGCTTGGCGTCGGTGATCAACGGGGTTACGGCTTCGCCGTCTTCATCAAGCTCGATATCAGTTACGGGCGCTTCTTCGATCGCTTTTTCCGCAGCAGCATCCGCCAGAGGCATCAGATGTGCGTAAAGATCGGTCATCCCCTCGCCATGTTCACCCGACAGGCGGACCGGCTCGCCCAGACCCAGATTATAAGCTTCGAGCACACCGGCATCAGCCGCCGAACCTTCGGCTTTGTTGGCCGCAAGGATCACGTGTTTCGATCGTTTGCGCAGAATCTCGGCAAACATCTCATCTGTGGGCGTCAACCCCACACGCGCGTCGATCATGAACAGGCACACATCAGCCATGTCCACGGCGCGCTCGGTCAGGCGTCGCATCCGGCCTTCAAGGCTGTCATCTGTCGCATCCTCAAGACCCGCCGTATCAATAACGGTAAAGCGCAGATCGCCCAGACGCGCTTCGCCTTCGCGCAAATCGCGCGTAACACCTGGCTGGTCGTCGACCAATGCCAGTCGTTTGCCGACGAGGCGGTTGAACAAAGTGGATTTGCCCACATTGGGGCGCCCCACGATAGCGAGGGTCAGGGACATGTTACTCAACTTTCAAGACTCAGACGCGCCCTTTAGCGCATCTTGTCGTCAACGGAAAGCGTGCAGTTCACCTTTGGTCGAAACGACGTACAAGGTTTGCCCGGCAACAACTGGCGCCGTAGTGGCACCGCCGGGAACCTCGACGCGGTGAACCAGCGTGCCGTCGAGCGGGTTATAGAACCTTAGATAACCATCGTTCGATGCAACAACGATACGCCCACCGGCCATGATCGGCCCGTAATGCGCATAGATTGCGCCACGCCGACCGGGCTTGTCCTTGACGAATCCAGGCAAGTCCTGCGCCCACACAATCGAGCCATCCGAGGCATCCAAACGCACCAACTGACTGCGATCACTAATCAGGAAGATGCTGTTTCCAGCCGGCCAAACCGTATCAACGGCACCTTCATCCGCGGTCCATCTCCGCTCACCCGAAGTGGAATCGAATGCCACGGTGCGGCCCGAATGGTTGCCGATATAGATGGTATCGCCGACCACCATCGGGCCGCCTGTTACGTCAACGATCTGCGCTGCGGCGCGCCCGCGACGCCCACCAGCAACCGACGCGTTCCAGCGGCGAATACCACCTCTGCGGAACGTTGCAGCTATATCGCCCGAGCCAAATGCAAACACCGAGAAATCCGAGGCAATCACCGGCGCAGGCGCGCCCAACACATTGCCAACGCTTGGGGTGCCCTGAACCTGCCAGAGGATGCGCCCATCTTTTGTATCAATCGTCCATCCGATTTCATCTCCGGCGACAAGATACAGCAGGCCATCATTGATCAGAGGTGAGCCGCTGCCCGTAGCATTCAGGCGCTTTTGCCAACGAATGGCACCGGTTTTGCCATCCAGAGCGGTCAGGCGACCAAAACCAGAAGACACATAAAGAACGCCATTGGCATAGGCCAATCCACCGCCAGTTGCATCTGAATCCCCGTCGGTGCCAGGGATTAGATCTGTACTCCAGGCAACCTGCCCCTGCGGTGAGACCGCTGAAACGGTCGCTCCGGAATCCAGCGTGTAGACCAAACCACCTGCAACGACCGGCTCGGCCGTGATGCGCTGTTTGCGCGAATCTCCATCACCGATCGACGTTGACCACAGTTTCTGTGGAGTATTACGCAAAGAGGCATTTGTCGTCCGATACGCCGCGGTTCCCGGGCTTTGTGACCAGTTGGCATTGGCCGTCTGGGCAGGAAGGCTGATCGGCTTGGCCCCCTGGGTCTCAACCGTTTCATTGTCGGATGTGGGTCGGATGTCCTCACGAGCTCCGGGCAGGATGACCTCGGGTTCCTGACAAGCCGCCAGCAATGTCAGGGAAACAACCGCGACCGGCAACCCAATACGGGGGAAGAGACTAATCACCATGATACTCCGAACTTGCCTGTCATTTATTTTCTACCGGTTCAGCTTTGCCGTGCGACCAGCGGTTCCGGTTCACCACCCAACGCAACAATCAACTGTGTTGCGCGTTGCTGCAGATCTACGCCGATTTCAGCGTCCTGCCGCATTGCCTGCAAACGGGAAATGGCGGCATCGACTTGACCTTCGGACACTTCGATCAGTGCCAGTTGCTCCTCTGCCAGCAACCGCAATGGGGCTCCCGGCACGGCCAGCGCTTCGAATTGCTGACGCCGGTCTGCTACCGGCATTGTCTCGCTTTGCAGCAGCAAAGCCTTGAAGGTCGCGATGGCCCGGTAAATTTCAGGCAGATCACCCTGAACCGCAATGGCGTTCAGACTCTCAACAGCGCCCTGCCCGGACTCGATTTCGGTCTGCGAGGCAGAAAGCAGCATCTTTACAATCGCATCTCCACCGGGTGTTGGTGCAGGTACCAAGGCAAGATCATCGGCACGATCGGCGGACTCATTCTGTGCCATAGCGGCCAGAATCGCATCTCCCAGATCCTGTGCCTGACTGGTTGCGCGCGCTTTGCGCAGTTCGTTGAACGCGGCACCACCAACGATCAGAACAACCGCCACTACGCCAACCCAACCCCAACGGCGCAAAAGCAAGAACAGACGGTCGCGGCGCACCTCTTCGGTCACCTCATCAATGAAACTGTCGACGTCGCTCATCCCTGCTCCCCGGGCTTGTGTTCTGTGATATTGGGCAATGTCATACCCCGCTGCCATTGCCAAGCCAAGGGTCCGATTTCATACAATTCCCCCACCTGCGGATACCCTTGCAGAAAAAAGTGAACCGAACTATTCAGTTTAGTGTGGAAAAGATGAGGCCCCGCCCCCATTTCTAAGCATGCGCGCCGAGGGACAGTCGGCAAAGAATTCTGGGAGAGACCCTGTATGCGTTTGATTTCATTCGTAAACGCCTTTTTGGTGATTGTTGCCTTGTTCTATTTGGTATTCGAAAGGGATGCATTATTAGCATTCGCCGGCCGCGATGATTCAAACCCGGGCACTACGTCCGAGGCAGAATCTTCTGAAATTCCCGCAGAGGATCGGCACGTAATCCGTGTAGTTGCACAGCGCTCTGTCGCCCGCGAAGTAGACAGTGCAGTGACTCTGCGTGGACAAACCAGAGCAAACCGCGAGGTCGAAGTTCTGGCCGAAACGACGTCAACTGTCGTATCAGAACCCAAGCGCAAGGGCAGTTTTGTCGAAGCCGGTGATTTGTTATGTGAGCTGGATCCAGGCACCCGTCCGGCAAGCCTGGCCGAAGCAGCAGCCGCCAAGCTTGAAGCCAAAAGCCGGGTGCCCGAAGCCGAAGCGCGTCTGCTGGAGGCACATGCGCGCGTAGCCGAAGCCGAAATCAACTTGAAAGCCGCACGAAAGCTATCAGAGACCGGTTTTGGGTCGGAAACCCGCAGGATTTCCAGCGAAGCAGAAATGAGTACAGCTCAGGCTGGAATCAAAAGCGCCGAAGCCGGGCTGGAAGCAACACGTGCCGGTATCGAAGCGGCATCAGCCGAAGTCGAGGCCGCCGAACGTGAAATCGAACGCCAGACGATCGAAGCTCCATTCAAGGGTCTGTTAGAAAGTGACACAGCTGAGCTTGGAAGCCTTATGCAACCAGGGTCGCTGTGTGCGACTGTGATCCAGTTGGACCCAATCAAGTTGGTCGGGTTTGTTCCCGAGGCAGATGTAAACCGGATCATCGTAGGGTCCGAGGCTTCGGCCCAGCTGATCTCGGGGCTTCAAGTCTCTGGGCGGGTCACCTTCCTTAGCCGGTCGGCCGATGAGACCACCCGGACCTTTGAGGTCGAGATTACCGTTCCTAACCCCGACCTGACAATTCGGGACGGTCAGACTGCGGACATCCGAATCTCGGCTGAAGGGACCAAGGCACATCTGTTGCCTCAGTCCGCACTGACGCTGAATAACGATGGCAAAGTTGGTGTACGGACCGTTGGAAATGGGAACATTGTGGATTTCCTGCCGGTCACTTTGTTGCGCGACACCTCCGAAGGTGTCTGGGTCGACGGGTTGCCGGAAACGGCGGACATCATCATTGTCGGGCAAGAATTCGTGACTCGCGGCGTGATGGTTGAGCCAACTTATCGGGATGCAGTGCAATGACCGGAATAGTAAGCTGGGCCGCTGGCCGAGCCCGAATGGTTCTGGCATTTATCGCGATTTCCTTGATCGTAGGTGGATACGCCTATGTTGGCCTGCCGAAAGAAGGTGAGCCGGATATCGAAATCCCTGCGCTTTTCGTCTCGGTTCAGTTCCCCGGCATTTCCGCTGAAGACTCGGAAAACCTGCTGGTCAAGCCGATGGAAACCGAGCTGGCTGATCTGGACGGTCTCAAAGAAATGACGTCGACGGCTGCCGAAGGCTATGCCGGTGTCGCGCTGGAGTTCGATTTTGGATGGGACAAGACGGCGATCATGGCCGATGTCCGCGACGCCATGAACAGCGCCCAGGCCGATTTTCCTGAAGGGGCTGAGCAATATACCCTGACCGAGATCAACTTTTCTGAATTCCCTATTGTGATTGTCAATCTGACCGGGGCTGTTCCTGAAAGAACAATGGCCCGTGTCGCCAAAGACTTGCAGGATGATCTGGAAGCATTGGATTCCGTGCTTGAGGCAGGGATAGCCGGCAATCGAGACGAATTGCTAGAAGTGATCATCGACCCGCTGCGGCTGGAAGCGTATAACGTTACCGCCGCCGAGCTGATCAATGTTGTTCAGAACAACAACCAGCTGATCGCCGCTGGTGAGGTGGAAACCGATCAAGGCACCTTCTCGGTCAAGATCCCTTCGTCTTTCAAGACCGCCCAGGACGTGTATGACCTACCCGTCAAGGTCAATGGCGACCGCGTCGTGACCATGGGCGAGCTGGCGCAAATCAACTATACTTTCGAAGATCGCGAAGGCACCGCCCGCTTCAACGGCGAGGCCACCGTGGCACTGCAGGTCGTCAAACGCAAAGGCTATAACCTGATCGACACGGTCGACGAGGTCAAAGCCTCTATCGCAGCGGCCCAATCCAAATGGCCAGCCGAGATGCAGGCGGCGATCAAACTGGGCACCTCGAACGACCAGAGCCGGATCGTAGGGTCGATGGTCAGCCAGCTTGAGGGTTCGGTTCTTACCGCTATTGCGCTGGTTATGATTGTCATTCTGGCCTCGCTTGGGACCCGTGCCGCCCTGCTGGTGGGTTTTGCGATTCCAACCTCATTCCTGCTGTGCTTTGCATTCCTTGCGGTGATGGGGGTCAGCATTTCGAACATCGTCATGTTCGGTTTGATTCTTGCGGTCGGAATGCTGGTCGACGGGGCCATCGTGGTGGTTGAATATGCCGACAAGCGGATCAACGAGGGCGTGGGTCCCATGCATGCCTATGTCGAAGCCGCACAACGGATGTTCTGGCCGATCGTATCCTCGACAGCTACGACATTATGCGCCTTCTTGCCTATGCTCTTTTGGCCCGGCGTTCCGGGCGAATTCATGGGGATGCTGCCAGTTACGCTGATATTCGTTTTGTCGGCGTCGTTGATCGTTGCACTGATCTACCTGCCCGTGATGGGCGGCGTTTCCGGCCGCCTCAGCCGCGTGTTTGACCGGTCGTCGAACTGGCTGAGGGCGCGAACAGCCTGGTGGGTTCGGGCAGCGATGGTTCCCCCGTCGTTATACCTGATCTTCCTGGGGGCGATGCAGACACTGAACCCGAATTACCTGGTCGATTCAGGTAGTTCAGTTCTTGGAATGATCCTGTTCATGCTAGGTGCGTTTGCCGGGTCGGTCACCCTGAGCGCGGCAAAAATCGAACGCGCCCCGGTTGAGCATGTGCAGACCAGCCGCGAACACACACGCTTTGGGCATGTGGTAAAGTTCCTTGTGGGCAACCCGGTCATGCCGCTTGTGTCAATCCTTGTGATTGGCTTCGCCGTGTATCTGGTCATGACGGCATTTGGGGAAAACAACCGCGGAGTTGAATTCTTCGTTGAAAGCGAACCAGAGCAGGCCACGGCCTATGTCCGTGCACGCGGCAATATCTCTTTGGCCGAAAAGGACCAGATGGTACTCGCCGCAGAAGAGATTATCAGTGCGCACCCGGCTGTTATCAACGTCTTTGCATTCGCTGGTGAAGGTGGTTTGGACACCGGTGGACCCGGTGGCCAATCCCCGGCTGATACCGTTGGTCAGGTTCAGTTCGAGATCATCCCTTGGGAAGACAGACCGAACGTCTCGGAACCGATTTTCGGAGGATTGTTGGACCGGCACACAGTGGCGCCAGACTATGACGGCGATTATGTTCTGGAAGAGTTGAACAGGGAGCTTGCGCAGCTACCGGGGATCATCGTTGAGACCTTGCCGCTTGAGCAAGGGCCAGGCTCTTCCAAACCTGTCCATCTGCGGATCAAGGCCGATGGCTGGCAAGAGCTGACATCAGCCACTTTGGCCGCACGTGAGGCATTCGACGCCACCCCGGGCCTTATTAAGATCGAGGATACGCTGCCCCTGCCCGGTATCGATTGGCAGATTGACGTTGATGTCGCCAAAGCAGGCCGGTTTGGCGCAGACGTAGCCACCGTCGGTGCGATGGTACAGCTTGTTACGCGTGGCCTTTTGCTGGGCGAAATGCGCCCGGACAACGTGGATGATGAAATCGAAATCCGTGTTCGCCTGCCTGATCAGGATCGTGTCTTGTCAACGCTTGACACGCTCAAGGTCCGCACGGTCGATGGTTTGGTGCCACTGTCCAACTTTGTCTCGCGCAAACCAGTCGCCAAACTGGCCGAAATCAACCGTGTCGATCAGGAACGTTATTTTGACGTGAAGGCGGATGTTGAGCCCGGCCTGAGCAATGTTGTGGTCACAGGACCGGATGGGGCCGATCAAAGATTGGCAGTGGTGCGTGAACTCGCAGAGGGTGAAAGCCCCACAGCTAGCGCATTGGCATTTCCCGATGGCACTCAGTTCGAACTGATTATGCTGACCGAGGCAGAAAGCACCGATGCTTTGCGCACGCTGATCGAATCCGGTGACGCGCGCACCAGTCTGATTAACCCGAACGAACGGATTGTTGTGTTGACTGAATGGCTGGAAACCGATCCTTTTGGCAGTTCCGTCAGCTGGACATGGACAGGTGATCAGGAGGATCAGGCCGAATCCGGGGCGTTTCTTGTGAATGCCTTTATGGGCGCGTTGGGGCTGATGTTCGTTATTCTGCTCGCGCAGTTCAACTCGTTCTACAATTCGATCCTGGTTCTGCTGGCCGTGGTACTGTCCACAACAGGTGTTCTGATCGGTATGATGGTGATGCAACAGCCCTTCTCGATCATCATGACAGGAACGGGTATTGTGGCTCTGGCGGGGATCGTGGTGAACAACAACATTGTTCTGATCGACACCTATCAGGAATATAGCCAGTACATGCCAAGGATCGAGGCGATCATACGCACTGCCGAGGCACGCATTCGTCCGGTTCTGTTGACCACACTCACCACGATGGCTGGCCTTACCCCGATGATGTTCGGGCTGTCGCTGGACTTTATCAACGGCGGGTATTCGATCAACAGCCCCACAGCGCTGTGGTGGAAACAGCTGGCAACCGCAGTTGTCTTTGGCCTTGGTATCGCGACGGTACTGACGCTGATCGTGACGCCTTCGCTTTTGGCTATGCGGGTCTGGGTGACAACCTATGCCATCTGGTTGGGTAAGATTTTGGCTCGCGCCACAGCGGGAAAATCCAGCCAGGTGGCGCTGGATATGGCCATCGGTAAAGCCGCGATGAATGCTCAGGCAACCGAAATGGTCTGGGATGATGAGCTGCGTACCGACGATCCGAGCGCTGACAGTTCCGGGAAAGAACCGACCGGTTCACCGCTGAAAGCAGCCGAATAAAGAGCAACAGGGTTGGGCAATCCAGCCCTGTTTTACTCGCGCGTCCAGGTTTGATGCGCACAAATGTGATGTTCACACCCTTTGACCATCAGAGTGTCACCCTTCAGCGTCATTTGCGGAACTGCATCAACATCCACTAACGGCACCCAGAATTCACCCCCGCCATATTTACCACCGCCTTGGCTGCCGACATCCCAAAACAGTTTCTTTCCGATATTCGGCGTCTGTACTGCTTTTCCGCTGGCGTCATATGCAGATAAAATCTGACCACAGAACTTGTCACCGCAGGCTGTAATTTTGATGTCAGAGACGAGGTTTTTCCGGTCCGGCTCGGTCTTCCAAATTCCGATGATGGGGTCTCCAAGCGCATAGACCGGTGTAAGTGTGGCAACTGCCGCTATGGCTGGCACAATGAACTTGCGGAAATATTTATGCATAACAAAACCTCAGATGAGTGATCTGTAGTGTAACATAGTTTGGGCCGCCTATCAGGCCGCCTGCATATCCGATTGCTGGCGATTCCAAAGCTGGGCATAACGCCCCTCACGTTTCAGCAATTCATCATGCGTGCCTTGCTCCAGGATTTTGCCACGCTCTAGCACTACAATACTGTCTGCCTCGGCGATTGTGCTCAGGCGATGGGCAATCGTCAGAACCGTACGCCCCTCGCCCGCATGGGCCAAAGCATCCTTGATGTCTTGTTCTGTATCTGTGTCCAGCGCCGATGTCGCCTCGTCCAGCAAAAGGATTGGCGGGTTTTTCAGCAGCGTTCTGGCAATACCGACCCGCTGCTTTTCCCCACCCGACAGCTTTAGCCCGCGCTCACCGACTGTCGTGTCATAGCCTTCGGGCAACGTAACTATGAAATCGTGGATCTGGGCAGCCCGGGCGGCGGCTTCGACATCTTCCTGCGTGGCTCCGTCGCGTCCATAGGCAATGTTATAGCGAATGGTATCGTTAAACAGCACGGTATCCTGTGGCACCACTCCGATTGCCGCGTGCAGGCTGGTCTGCGTGACGTCGCGCACATCCTGCCCATCAATTTTCAGCGCGCCCCCGGTGACATCGTAGAACCGGAACAGCAACCGACCGATGGTGGATTTACCCGACCCCGTCGCACCCACAATCGCTACGGTTTGGCCCGCAGGAATGGTAAGGGAAACACCTTTGAGAATTTCCCGCTCAGCATCATATCCGAATTGTACATCATGCAAGGTAACCTCACCCCCTGTTACATCCAGATCCGGTGCATCGGTCTTGTCGACCACTTCGGAGGGTTGTTCCAACAGGTCAAACATCTGGCCCATATCGACCAGAGATTGGCGGATTTCCCGATACACCGTACCCAAAAAATTCAGCGGTACGGTAATCTGTATCATATAGGCGTTGACCATAACGAAATCGCCCACGGTCAGCGTCCCGGCCTGTACCCCAATGGCTGCCAAGACCATCACACCGATCAATCCGCAGGTGATCAGAAAGGACTGCCCAAAATTTAGAAACGCCAGAGAATACGCAGTCTTGAGAGCCGCCCCCGCGTAGGCTTTCATTGACACATCATACCGTTCAGCTTCACGCGTTTCGGCATTGAAATACTTGACGGTTTCAAAATTCAGCAGGCTGTCGATGGCACGCTGGTTCGCCTCGGTATCCTGATCATTCATCTCGCGGCGCAGTTTCACGCGCCACTCGGTCACTGCAAATGTGAACCAGATATACAGTGCGATCGTTGCCGCGACGACCACCAGATACCAGACATCAAACAGCCACATCAGAATGATCGCAACAAGCAGCAGTTCAAGGATCAAAGGCCCGATGGAAAACAGGAGGAAACGCAAGAGGAATTCGACCCCCTTTACGCCGCGCTCGATAATACGGCTCAGACCGCCCGTGCGCCGCGTCACGTGATAGCGCATCGACAACTGGTGGATATGCTGGAAAGTCTCCAATGCCAGTGCGCGCAATGCTCGCTGCCCGACAGGAGCAAAGGCCGCATCCCGCAACTGCTGCAAACCAACAGTCATCATGCGCGCGACACCATATGCCACCGTCAACCCAACAGCACCCAGCGCTACGGGGGGAACGCCCTCGCCCGCCAGGCTATCAACCGCGCCTTTGTACAAAATCGGGGTGTAGACCGCGATCAACTTGGCCAGAACCAACATGCCCATTGCAATCAGAACGCGGCGCTTAACCCAGGGTTCATCCTCGGGCCAGAGATAAGGCGCAACTTTCCGGATTGTACGCCAGCCAGAGCTGCGCGCGTCCAATTTTGGGATATTGTCGGAATTCATCGGGGCTACTCGTCTCTTCACGTACCGGAACTGCGGTCAGAGAGTGCCCCTGACCCCGGAAGGTCAGAGGTACAGGATTATTCCGGAATGGTGAATACCTGCCCCGGATAGATCAGATCCGGGTCGCGGATCGCGCCTCGGTTGGCCTCGAACAGTTTGACATACAAGACACCATCGCCAAATCGTTCCCGAGAGATAGCCCAAAGCGTATCACCCTTTTGTACTGTAACCGAACGGATGGCCGGTGTTTCCTGAGAGGGTGCAGGCCCATCGTCCACTTCGGCCACGCTCAGAACTTCTAGAGGCTCACGCTTGAACGGGGTTTCCAGACGGCTTTTAACCGTGCCGTCCGAGGCTACCTCATCCACACGCAGCGTATACACACCGGGATCAATGCCTTCGATCTCGCTGCGCCATTTTCCATCATCCGTGGGCTGCATATCAGCGACCAGTTGGTTGTCCAGGTACACGCGTACCGCGGAACCATCAGCCACGCGGCCGGTCAGCTCGACCTCACCCGTGTCTGAATACCCGATCGTATCCAACGCGACCTGATCAGGTTCGGTGCTCTGAGGCGTCGCAGGTTGGACAAGCTCGACCCCGTCTTCCCCCGATCGCAGGATCGCAACCTGTTGTCCTTGCGTGGAATCTGCCGTTTCTTCAGAAGATGTGTCGCCGGTTTGAGCGACCTGCCCCGCCTCGGTTTCATCGCCGCCTGCGGATTCGTCGGCGAGGGTGGTTTCCGCCGTATCAACCGATGCGACCTCTGGTTCGGGTTCGGGCAAAGCCGCAATCAGATAGTCATCAGAGCGGACCGGTTGATCGACCCCATCGGTTTCCAGTGTCAGACCGCGTGCGGCCGTGGAAAACGGGATCGACACGAATTCGGCAAACTGCCCGCTGTCATCAACGGTAAAGCTGTGAACTGCCTCACCGTCCAGCAATACCCGCACCTTGGCGCCGGGTTCTGCATTTCCGGACAGAACAGCATTCCCGTCAGGCTCAACAAAGATCTGATCCAAGGCCGGAGGCGTAACTTCGGCAACTTCCTCAGCCGGTTCAGCAACCTCCTCAGCCGATTCAGCGGTCTCGTCAGCCTCTTCGGTCGGAGCCTCGGCTGCTGCCGTATCCGTATCAGTCGTCGCATCGGCCTGCGGGGTTTCTTCTGTGTCCGAGGCAACGGACACGTTCTCAGACGCATCCTCAGCCACATCTTCCTGCGCTGTTGGGTCGAGAGACGTGCCGTTAAACGCGCCGGAAAAATATGCACCGCCGACGCCCAACAGAACCAGCAAACCGGCGATCACCCCCCAGGTGAAAGATCTGGGGCTCTCGCTTCCCGAATTGGAATCCATACTCTTCCTTTCACTCCGCAGCGCAAATGCCTTATCTACAACGCATTCTGCCTGACGGTTGAGCCAATCTATCAATACCGCTATCACGGGTCAAAACCCCAGATACAACCCCGGAGAAGCCTCTCGATGTCTCAGAAATCCGTCTGTGTGTATTGCGGGTCACGCAATGGCGCCCAAACCAGCTATTCCGACGCAGCCCGCTCCTTTGGTCAGCTTCTGGCGCAGGAGGGCTGGCGACTGGTCTATGGCGCGGGCGATGTGGGTCTGATGGGCGAGGTCGCGCGTGCGGCCCAAGCCGCCGGAGGGGACACGTTCGGCGTGATTCCCGTTCACCTGCTAAAGCGCGAGGTTGGCAAGACAGACTTGACCCGGTTCGTGATCACCGAAACGATGCACGAACGCAAAAAGGTCATGATCATGAATGCCGATGCGGTGGTTGTCCTGCCGGGTGGTCCGGGTTCACTGGACGAATTGTTCGAAGCCCTGACATGGCGACAGTTGGGTCTGCACGACAAGCCCATTCTGGTCATGAATGTTGATGGATATTGGGATGCCCTCCATGATCTTGTGCAGCAGGTCATCGGCCAGGGATTTGCGGACACATCTCTGGCCGATTTCATAGCGTGGGTCGACAGCCCGGAAACGGCGATGTCGACCCTGAGAGCGATGTTGGTCCCGCATAAGGGCTAGTCGGGCGGTGTGACCCGCCCGCAGATTGCCGCAGACCTAGGTGGCGGGTTTTAGACGGCTGATCAGAACCTGTTCCACTTTGTTCAGCGGGTGGTTGGTCAGGGTCTTATCAACCTCGGCCACCACTTTCCTTAGGACTTCGCTGTGCAGGCGGCGGCGCAGAAGCCCCAGAACATGAGGGCTGGCGACCAGTACCAGGCGCTTATATGCCCCCTTCAGGCCTTTGCGATTCAACAGATTTGCCACATCCTGCACGAACAGAGACTTGGCCTGCGATTTCCACTTGGGTTCCTCAACGGCTGATTTCTGATTGAGCCCGTTGTCAGAGCGTCGCCCTGCCCGATCCGAAGGCCTGACGCCTGAGCCGTCGCTTTCTTCGACCGAGACAACCACCAGATTGGGGTCTTCGGCATCCGTGATATTCTCCATGAACAGCGCCTTTTCCCCGTCGGCAATGACAATCCATGTTCCCCGCGATAGTGCGACCATTGTGATCTCCTGTTTTGGTTTTTCTGAGACCATCCCTCGTGTTTCAGGCACGGCTAACCGTTTACGCAGCTTTGTTTTTCGCCGCGCCGCCTGTGTTTTTTGCAAGTGATTTGCGGCTCTCTCCTCCGCTCCCTTTAAGGTAGGCACTGCGCGCCATCTTACAATCCGGCCGGGCACCGAAACTGCAGCAATAGGCGGGTTTTCACCGGTCAGGAGGACAGTTCGATGACCGTAATCTCGGGCGTTACGCCTAAACGGACGGGCAGGATCGAACAACCGATGCCTCCGGACACAACCAGATCACGATTGCCTTCGCGCACATGCCCATAGGCATAGCGATTGCCGAATTTCGAGGGCACTATCGGCGACCAGCCAAACAGCCGGACCTGCCCGCCATGAGTATGGCCCGACAGGGTCAGCGCCACACGATCCGGGACTTTCGCAAAGATATCAGGCTCATGCGCCATCATCACCACCGGGGCGTCATCCGTGATCTGCCCAAGCGTCGCTGGCAGGTCGTCCAGCCCCTGGTACCGACCATTGCCCGTATAAATCGCCAACTGATCTTCCAGACCGGCAAGCCAGATACCAGCACCATCCAGTTTAAAGGCCTCGTTTGACAGCACAGGGATCCCATTCTGCCTCAGCGCATCGCTGTACAAATTCGGCCCGCCCCTGCGCTTTTGTGCGGACCGGTCATCCCACCAGTCGTGATTTCCCAGAACCGCATAGACACCATGCTTTGCCTGCAACCCGGACAACACCGGCGCCAGATCGGCAATTTTAACCGGTTGTAAATTTATCCTGTGCCCGGCGGCATAGTCACCCAACAGCAGGATAAGGTCAGGTGACAGAGCGTTTGTGCGCCGAACGATCTGCTGGATTCTTTTCAGCCCCACATAGGGCTCACCCACATGCAGATCAGCAAGAACCGCGATCCGCAGCGGCGGTGCGGTCCAGTCCGCGCGCCGGATCCGCCACTTACGAACACGCAGGCGCAGCGCGGGTTCGATGAAGAAACCATACGTGGCAGCAAAAAGGCCTGCCAGCATCACTGCCAGCAGGCCCTTTATGAACCCTCTACGGGTCACTGGATCACATCCGCGAAGCGACGTTTTCCCAGTTCACCAGATTGTCGAGGAAGTTCGACAGGTACACCGGACGCTTGTTGCGGAAGTCGATGTAATAGGAATGCTCCCACACGTCGCAACCCAACAGAGCAGTCTGACCAAAGCACAGCGGGTTCACGCCGTTTTCGGTCTTGGTCACTGCCAACGAACCGTCCGCATTCTTGACCAGCCACGCCCAGCCCGAGCCGAACTGACCGGCACCAGCTGCGCTGAACTGCGACTTGAACTCGTCAACCGAGCCAAAGCATTCGACCAGCGCCTTTTCCAGCTCGCCAGGCATGGCGTTGTCGCCGGGGCCCATCATCTCCCAGAACTGGTTGTGGTTCCAAAGCTGACTGATGTTGTTGAAGATGCCGTTTTGCGCGACGGCATTTGCGTCGTAGGTGCCGGTGATGATTTCTTCCAGCGACTTGCCGTCCCACTCGGTACCGGCGATCAGCTTGTTGCCGTTGTCGACATAGGCCTTGTGGTGCAGGTCGTGGTGAAATTCCAATGTTTCGGCGGACATGCCCTTGGCTGCCAGCGCGTCGTGTGCATAAGGAAGATCAGGAAGTTCAAAAGCCATCTCGGCCCCCTGTTGAAAATGAATGTTGCGGTTTCCAAAGGTTAAATGCTTTGGCAAGTGCCGCAGGTCAAGGGCAGAGATCATAAAACCCGGAGGTCCGCGATGCTAACTCAGGCGCGCAAGATGTTTTACCGCGCCCGCGGATACTATGCGGGCAGCCTGAATGGCGAGCCTTTCCGGCTGGATCCCTACCACTCGAAGTTCTGGCGCAAGGCCTCGGCCGGCGCGTGGGAGCCCGAGACTTTTGCCGTGCTGGATAGATATCTAACGCCGGACAGCGACTATCTGGACATCGGGGCATGGATCGGCCCAACGGTGCTGTACGGTGCCCGCAAAGCCCGCCACGTCTGGTGTTTCGAACCAGACCCCACCGCGTTTCGGCATCTGGCGTGGAATCTGGACCTGAACGACATTCGCAATGTTTCGGCATTTGGCGTCGCATTGTCGGATCAATTCGGCGTGGCCCGTATGGCATCCGTTCGCGGTGAACCCGGGGATTCCACCAGTTCACTGTTGCATGATGCGGCGCATGGGACAGATGCATTGACCATCGAGTGGGATCAGTTCGAGGCCGTAAATGACCTATCGGGTGTATCTCTGGTCAAAATGGATATTGAGGGGGCTGAGTTTTTTGTACTGCCGACGATCCTGCCCTGGTTGAAACGGACGCGACCCACTCTGTACCTCTCGCTCCACTCACCGCTTTTGGCTGAAAAGGACAGACACCAGCGGACATCCGACCTGCTGAACAGCCTCTCCTTTTATTCTAAAATTACTGACGAAACCGGACGCCCGCTGGATGTTCAGAAAGCGCTCAGCCCAACGGAAATGACACGATACCATACCGTTTTATTTACTGGGTAGTAATTCGGCCATTAGCCCTGTCGAAGTAGGTGTTTCCCCACTTGCAACCCAAGTGTGAGCTCGTTGAAGTGCGCCCACGGATTAGTTTGAAGGATAACAAAAATGAAAGCTTCGCTTACGGCGATTGCTGCGATGATCGTTTCCTCGCATTCAGTTTTAGCTGGTACTGTCGAATACAAATGTGAAATCACGAAGCCGGACGGCCACGGTTGGATCGCGCCCGAATATTTTTTTCAAGTAGATACTGACACGCGCGAGGCCAAAGTTGTCAGCGGCCATCACGATTGGACCAGCGCCCAACTCAAAGTGAAAAAAGTGGCGAATATCGCTTGCTTTGGAACGTCACCCTCCGGTCAAGCGAAGGACAAAATCTGCGCATGAAATATCAGGCTAATCTTAATTCGGCAAAATACACTGTCAAAGTACGCGCCAGTTTTGCTCATATAAGCGCTGCCAACAAGCCATATGGATCCGGAGTCTGCAGCGTATTCACCGGGTAAAGAAAGCCCCGGTGTGACCGGGGCTTTTTAGTTCACTTCGGTTCAGTAAATCCCGACGCCGCTGCCCGGCTGCGCTGCGACCTTCAACAGTTTGAACACGTAGTCTGCGGTTGACCGGAAGCAGACGACGCGGAGAGTTTCGGCGTCATCCATCCAGAACGCACCGGCAACCTGCGCCAAGCGCGAGCGGCGGATTTGGCCGGGTTGGAAGGCGTCAGCCGACAGATCTACCGGGGCCACTTTGCCCAGAACTTCGCGAGCGTTCGCGCCCGAGATGCTGAACACCGCGCGGGCATCCGAGACGTTGACCGCCAGGGCATGCACACCGCTCAGCGCGTTGGTCATCGCGGCCAGTTTGGCCTCGACCTCGGCATATGGGACAAGCACAAGCAATTCGTCGGTGGACATCCAGCAAACACCGCTGTCTCCGTCGACAAATGCCTCGCGCTGGCCGGGTACTTTCTGGCCGGTGGCGTCTTTGACGGCCTTCACCAGAACCTTGTCGGACAGGTCGCCGCGCAGGGTGATCATGCCCTGCAGACCGCATTCTTCAACCTTGGCGATGCCCTCATAGCTGGCGTGGTTCAGTGCGCTGATGGGTTCAGACATTCTGCTTCTCCCCGTCCTTGTCGAAGAAGATCGGATCCACGATCTTTGCTTTGTAGGATTTGCCATCGGTGCCCGGGAACTCGACAATCTCGCCCATGCGGTCAGGACCATGCTTGATCAAGCCCATGGCGATACCTTTGCCCAGGTTGGCTGAATAATAGGTTGAGGTCACACGACCGATCATGTTGCGCTGACCGTTGGCGTTGACGCCCTCGCCCACTGCGTAAGCCCCATCCGGGATGACAGAACCATCCACAGTCTCAAGACCCACCAGTTTCCAGCGCTCGGGATCGGCCATGTGGCTGCGCGAATGGGCGCGCTTGCCGAGGTAATCCTCTTTCTTTTTCGACAGCGCCCAATGCAGCCCCAGATCCTGCGGGATCACGGTGCCGTCGGTCTCGTCGCCGATCATGATAAAGCCCTTCTCGGCCCTCAGTATGTGCAGACATTCAGTGCCATAGGGCATCACGCCGAATTCCTTGCCTGCATCCATCAGCGCATTCCAGAAGGCCTGCCCTTGTGATGCAGGGACGGCGATCTCGTACGACAGCTCACCCGAGAACGAGATGCGATAGGCCCGGCAACCAAAGTCGCCGATCTTGCCATCGCGCCACTCCATGAAGGGCAGCGCCTCCTTCGACACATCCATGCCGCCGAGCTTTTCAAGCACCTTGCGGGCGTTGGGGCCAACAACGGCGACCTGCGCATATTGCTCGGTCACGTTGGCAACATAGACTTTCCAGTCCCACCATTCGGTTTGCAGCCATTCTTCCATGTGACCGTGGATACGTTCGGCCCCGCCGGTGGTGGTGTGGCACAACCATGTGTCTTCGTTGATCCTGGCAACAACACCGTCATCGATCAGAAAGCCATTTTCGGAACACATCAGGCCATAGCGGCATTTGCCGATCTTCAGCGTAGACATCATGTTGGTGTACATCATGTCCAGGAACTTGCCTGCGTCCGGCCCTTTGACGATCAGCTTGCCCAGGGTCGAGGCATCCAGCAGACCGAGGTTCTCGCGGGTGTTTTTCACCTCACGGTTCACGGCGTCATGCACGGATTCACCCGGGCGAACATAGGCATAGGTCCGGCGCCAATGGCCGACCGGCTCCCAATCGGCGCCGTTCTTGTCGTGCCAGTTATGCATCGGAGTCTGGCGGATTGGCTGGAACACCTCACCACGTGCCTCACCGCCGATAGATGCCATTGAAATTGGGGTGTAAGGCGGGCGGAACGTTGTTGTTCCAACCTTCGGGATTTCGGAGTCCAACGCATCAGCTAGGATCGCCAATCCGTTGATGTTACTCAGTTTACCCTGATCCGTTGCCATGCCCAGAGTGGTGTAACGTTTGGTATGTTCAACGCTCTCGTACCCCTCACGCGCGGCAAGTTGCACGTCCGAAACTTTGACGTCGTTTTGGAAGTCCAGCCAGGACTTCATCCGCAGTTGAATATCCGCGTTCGCAGGCATCAACCAGACCGCAGCCATAGGTGCCTCGGACGTAGTTTCCCCGACAGGCGCTTTGGTGCGTTTGGTTTTGAATCCAGCCGCTTTGGCTGCGGCCTTACCGGCTGCATCGGCATCGGCCAGCACATCGCCCAGCGCCATCGGGCCATTCGATGCCCCGGCGGCCACGACGAACCCTTCGCCATCGGCCCCAAGCGGGGGTCGTGCAGGATCCGGCCGGAAATGCGCATTGGCATCGTCCCAGATCAGCTTGCCGCCGCAATGCGACCACATATGCACGACCGGAGACCAACCGCCCGACATCGCAACCGCATCGCATTCCACCTCTTCACGGGCGCCACCGATGCCGTCCTGATTGCAGATGGCAACTTTCTTGACGCGTTTGCCGCCTTTGACTTTGGCAATGGCCTTGCCCACATCGACGCGGATACCCAGTTGGCGCGCCTCTTCAGCCAGAGGGCCCGAGGTAGCCCTTGCGTCAACCACACGCAAGATATCCACACCGGCCTGTTTCAGGGTGATCGCAGTCCGGTAGGCGTCGTCATTATTGGTGGCCACAATCACCTTTTCACCGGGTGTCACACCCCAGTTCACGACATAGTCCCGCATGGCCGAGGCCAGCATGACACCTGGCACATCATTGCCCGCAAAAGACAACGGACGCTCAATCGCTCCGGTAGCAGTCACGACCTGTTTCGCCCTAATACGCCACAGGCGATGGCGCGGGCCTTGTGCGCCAGGCTTATGGTCCGTCAGGCGTTCATAGCCCAGCACATAGCCATGGTCATAGACCCCTGCACCCATGCAGCGATTGCGCAAGATGACGTTGTTCATTGTTTCTAGTTCGGAAACAATTTGTTCCACAAACTTATCCACAGGCTCATCATTGATTGTGCCGCCATCAACTGGGGCACGGCCACCCCAATGCGCGGTCTGCTCAATCAACATGACCTTTGCACCGGACTGAGCGGCCACTTTGGCAGCCTGCAAACCGGCCACGCCGCCACCGATCACCAACACATCGACGAAGTTGTAGAAATGCTCATAGGTATCCGCATCACGGCTGTCCTTGTCGGGGGCTTTGCCCAGACCGGCAGATTGGCGGATGAACGGCTCGTAGACATGTTTCCAGAACGGCTTGGGATGAATGAACATCTTGTAATAGAAGCCAGCCGGCAGGAACCGCGACAGGTGCGTATTGATCGCACCGATATCAAATTCCAGGTTCGGCCAGTGGTTCTGCGAGATCGAGGTCAGACCGTTGAACAGCTCGGTCGTGGTGGCGCGCTGGTTCGGCTCGAACCGATTGCCCTGCCCCAGACCGACCAGAGCGTTGGGTTCTTCCGCACCACTGGCGACAACACCACGCGGGCGGTGATACTTGAACGAACGGCCCATCATCATCTGATCATTTGCCAGCAAGGCCGAGGCAAGCGTGTCGCCTTCGTAGCCCTGCATCGAAGTGCCGTTGAAGGAGAATGTGACCTGTTTCGACCGGTCAATCAGCCGGCCTTGATTTGCGAGACGGGTGCTCATGATGCGGACCTTTCGCAGGCGGAATTACGGGTGGTGGCGCGGATCATTTGTATTCTCTCCACGTCCAGCCAGGGCGCTTGGCGGTGATCGCCTCGCGAATTTCTTTGGGCGGCTCAAACACCTGGGCAGAGTAGGTGCCGAAAACTTCGAGCGTTTGCGTGCAGCGCGCCGCGTGGAACCACTTGCCGCATCCGTTCGCATGACGCCAGCGTTCGAAATGAACGCCTTTAGGGTTTTCACGCATGAACAGGTAATCGTGGAAGTCACCATCCGACGAGCCCGGACCGAAACGCTTCAGATGCGCCTCGCCACCGGCGGCCAGTTCGGTTTCTTCGGCATCGACGCCGCAATAGGGGCAATTCAGGATCAGCATATGTTCATCCTCTCGACAGCAGGCGAGACCATGCTGCATGCGAAATCTGAGTAACGGGCGCGCGAGATTTTTCGCCGAAAAATCTGCATCAGTGCGCCACCCCGGCCGCGACGCTTTCGTCGATGAAGCGGCCTTCTTTGAAACGATCCAACGAGAACGCCTCGGTCAGCGGTGAATGACCCGTGGCCATCAGCTGTGCCATGCCCCAGCCGGACCCCGGAATGGCCTTGAAGCCACCGGTGCCCCAGCCACCGTTGATGAAACAGTTCCCCAGGGGTGTTTTTGACAGGATGGGCGAGCGATCGCCGGTCATATCCACGATCCCGCCCCATTGCCGCAGCATTTTCAGGCGTGAGATCATCGGGAAGGTCTCGACCAGCGCGCGCACAGTTTCTTCGATATGGTGGAAGCTGCCGCGTTGGGTGTAGTTGTTGAACCCGTCGGTGCCGCCACCGATCACCATCTCTCCCTTGTCGGATTGCGACATGTAGCCATGCACCGTGTTGGCCATCACGACCACGTCCATGCAGGGTTTGATCGGCTCAGACACCAGCGCCTGCAGAGCAATCGCCTCAAGCGGCAGACGGAAGCCCGCCATTTCGGCCAGTTGACCGGAATGGCCCGCAACCACGATGCCCAGCTTGTCACAGTCGATCGCACCTTTGGTGGTGTCGACACCGACAACACGACCATCCTGTGACCGAACCCCGGTCACTTCGCATTGCTGGATGATATCCATGCCCATGGCGGAACAAGCGCGCGCATAGCCCCAAGCCACCGCATCGTGACGGGCGGTGCCACCACGTTCCTGCCACAGCGCACCCAGAACCGGATAGCGCGGGCCTTCGAGATTGATGATTGGCACCAGTTCCTTGACCCGTTCAGGTGTGATCCATTCAGTCTTTACACCCTGCAGCGCATTCGCATGAGCCGTGCGCTGATAACCGCGGATTTCATGCTGGGTCTGCGCCAGCATCATCACGCCGCGCGGGCTGAACATGACGTTATAGTTCAGGTCCTGACTCAGATCCTCATAAAGGCTGCGCGCCTTTTCATAGATCGCGGCAGACGGATCCTGCAGATAGTTCGAGCGGATGATGGTTGTGTTCCGACCGGTATTACCACCGCCCAGCCAGCCTTTTTCGATCACAGCGACATTCTGGATGCCATAGTTCTTACCCAGGTAATAGGCGGTTGCCAGACCATGGCCACCCGCCCCCACAATGATGGCGTCATAGCGTTTCTTGGGCTCGGGCGAACGCCAGGCGCGTTCCCATCCGGTATGATAGCGCAGCGCTTCGCGCGCCACAGCAAAGGCTGAATAGTGTTTCATAAGCGAATCCATCCGGTTCGGTGATTGGCGCAGGTATGCCGTGTAACCGCCTTTGGCCCCTGCCGTGCAACGCCATAATATCGCACTATTGCGACATCGCCCTTATTATTGCGACATGAAGCCCCCTCGCGGCCATTTGTCCCTTTTTTCCGCCCCGCCACAGGTCTAAGTCAGGACAGCCATCTTGGAGTTATCATGACCTTCTGGGCCCTCATCATAGCCACCGCCGTCCTGATAGCGGTTTTTCTTGGGATTTCGATACTGCGTAGGCGAGATACGCGCGAACCATCCACTGCGTATGACTTGCAGGTCTATCGTGAACAGTTGGCCAGCGTAGATCGAGACTTGGCCCGTGGTGTCATCGCTGACGCAGATGCCGAGCGAGTTCGCACGGAAATTTCACGCCGCATTCTTGCGGCTGATGCGCAGATGCAATCTTTGTCTGAACCGCAAGGGCCTTCCAAATGGATCTCGGTTACGGCATCCATATTTGTCGCGGTCATCCTGGTAGGCGGAGGATCCTGGATGTATCTGAAGCTTGGTGCAGCCGGGCTCCCCGATCAGCCCCTGTCATTGCGGCTAGAAATGGCCGATGCTCTGCGCACAGAGCGCCCCAGTCAGGCCGAGGCAGAAGCCGCCACGCCACCCGCACCACTGCCACAGCTTGACGAAAGCTATGCCTCTCTTCTCGGGCAACTACGCGAAACCGTTTCCGGTCGTCCTGATGACCTACAAGGACATATCCTTCTTGCCCAGCACGAGGCGAACGCAGGTAACTTCCATGCCGCCTACAAAGCGCAGCAACGTGTGATCGAACTGTCCGGGAATACTGCACCCGCAGATGTCTATTCGCATCTTGCCGAGATGATGATCCTTGCTACCAACGGATATATCTCGCCCGAAGCTGAAGACGCATTGAAACAGTCATTGCAGCGTGATCCACGCCATGGTCCGGCCTTGTATTACCTGGGACAGATGATGGTACAGGTCGGACGACCTGATATCGGTTACAGGATCTGGGTGGATGCACTTGGAAGCGCGCCGACAAATGCCCCCTGGGCAACGGCCATTCGCGCACAGATGGACGATCTGGCCTTTCGTGCGGGTGTGTTCAATGCCGCCCCTATACCAGCAGGGAACCCAGGCCCCGGTGAGGATGACATCGAGGCCGCTGCATCTCTGACCGCACAAGAGCGACAAGAGATGATCCTTGGCATGGTCGAGCAACTGTCAGACAGGCTTGCAACCGAAGGCGGTTCCCCCGAAGAATGGGCCCGGCTGATCGGTGCCCTTGGGGTGGTTGGCGACATCGACCGGGCCACCGCGATCTACGCCGAAGCCCGATCCGTATTCTCGGACAATGACAACGCACTGGATATCCTTGGTGCGGCAGCAGCTCAGGCTGGGGTGACCCAATGATCCATGACATTTTTGAGGAATTTGCAGGCGCGCTTGCGCCTATGAGCGCGTTGATCGGTCTCGATCTGGGAGAAAAGACTATCGGGGTTGCAGTCTCGGACCGGATG
The DNA here is from genome assembly GCF_059611825.1 of Ruegeria sp. CDSA221. Lineage (NCBI taxonomy): Bacteria > Pseudomonadati > Pseudomonadota > Alphaproteobacteria > Rhodobacterales > Roseobacteraceae > Ruegeria > Ruegeria sp. CDSA221. The sequence goes on along the minus strand of NZ_JBXWPK010000002.1, from coordinate 134,895 downwards.
CGCGGTGTTGCAAGCCCGCTGGAGACCGTAAGGCGCAAGAAATTCACTCTGGATTCTGCCCGTCTGCTGGAAATCATCGCCGACCGTGAGATCGGGGGCATCCTACTGGGTCTGCCGAAAAACATGGATGGCAGCGAAGGGCCGCGCTGCCAGTCCACCCGTGCCTTTGCCCGAAACCTGTCCCGTTTGACCGAAGTTCCGATCGGGTTCTGGGACGAACGGCTCAGCACGGTTGCGGCAGAAAAGGCACTGCTTGAGGCGGATACGACACGAAAGCGTCGCGGACAGGTTATCGACCACGTCGCGGCAGGCTATATTCTGCAAGGCGCGCTGGACAGAATGCGCTTTCTTTAAGGATCGGAAAACGCTGATGTCGAACATGGTTTGGAAAAGGAACGAGGTCGAAAGCCCGTGCATCCAGATCTGCGTTGTGCACCCGACCGAGCGTATTTGTACCGGTTGCTACCGCACGATCGACGAAATCTCTCGCTGGTCGAAAATGGACAGCTCTGAGCGCGCCGATATCATGGCAGACCTACCGTCACGCAAACCGCTGCTTGCCAAACGGCGCGGCGGCCGGGCGGGGCGGCTCAACAAGGCCTGAGATTTCCACAAAAGGATGTGATTGCTGAATCTGCACCGCTGCGGGCTGGTCTGAACTACGAGGGGGTCAAGTTCGTTGACAGCTGGTGAGTGAGTGGCAACCCACAGCGGCGCGTTTCAACAATCGATCCTCTGCAGTGGCTCGGCAGAGGAGTTCGATCTGTGTACGTCTTTTTTGACCAATCGATCAAGAAAAATCCTCGCTGATATTTCTGTGCCCTGACGTAAATGTCACAGCAGGCTCAAGCCGCTGCGTTTCTACCCAGACGCAAGCCATGTTTTGGCGTTCTGAATTTCCTCGGCGGGAAAGAACTGAGTGCGTGTGCCAAGGATGTGGCTGGCCACCCGTTGGGCCAGATGTTGCCAGGCTTTGTCGCCAACAACCGCTGCCCGATCCAGATTACCAATATGTCCCCGGGCCAGCCGAAAATGCGAGGCAAGCGCCGTAAGGCCTTGCCATCCGTCAAACTTGGACAGATCAATCAGCAGGCGAAACCCCTGTTTCTCCTGCAAAATGTAGTCCAGATCGGTTTCGGCCTTTTTGAATTCGCCAGGGTCGAGTTTTCCCATCAGGCTGACCTGCACGCAGGGGCCGCCCAGATCCATAACGTGAATAGAGCCCAGAGATTCGCGCAACCATCGGCGCGCTTCTTCAATATTCGCGTGATCGAATACCTGCACAGGGCAAGGGAAAAGCGGAGCCGCAAGCCGGATACTGGTCTGAACCCAACCCTGATCCGCCACCACTCCAATTCGGTCAAAGCCGCGCCAGTGGCTGAGGCCCAATTTTGTATCCGACCAAACCGCATTCAGATCGTACCCTTTGAACTCTGGCTGCACGATCGCCAACAACCGCACCGTGTCGTGTTCGGCCAGTGCGGCCTCAATCGCCGGGATCAATGTTGTGGAATAGTCCGTACCTGTCACTTCGCCGGAAAGCTCGATTTCAATCAATGCTCCGTCAGAGTTTTTGTGGACAGCAATCATCAAAAAATCCTCCAAATCTGTATAATGACAGAACGTTAGGAGGATTTGATCCATTCGGCCACACCGCCAGCGCATTCAGGCCGAAAATAGGCGATCATCCGGCCATCCGACCCAGCCTCAGCCCCGCTGCCCCATGGCGCTACCCCGTGCAGGCAGTGGCGGTGCAGCAGATAGGCCTCGCCCGGACGTGCGGGCAGTACGATGCGACGGCAAGTATCAAAGACCTCACGACGGGCAGCCTGATAAACATCTGTTATGTCCACCTGATCCAGAGTTTCCGGGCGCTTGTCTTCAAGTGCATCCGCAAATGCAGCCTGCATGATCTTGTGGCTACCTTCCCAAAGAACCATCGGGGACGCATTCTCGCTGGCATCGCTCAATGGAATGCCCAGAATCCACGCATGCGGTTCCTCGACCCTGCGGCGCCTGTCCGGGCCGGACGGGCGTAAACCATCCACATGGGCCGCATCCCGCTTTGCTCGATACCGGGCAGCAGCCTCGCCCTCTCCGCGTCGGGGCAACGGGTAGCCGGGGTAAATGACCGAGACCTGGGCTTTGTGCAATGGCAACGACCCATAACGCGACACTATGAAATCCATGACGGCCCCGGTCAGAACCGGGGAACCCTGGACCCTGCCCTCGGTGTCGTTGTTCAGCGCGTCGACCCCAATGAACCAAGTCCCTTCACAGTCCAGCCAATGCGCGAATTCCGGATCCGTCGCAGAAGCGCGTGCTGCAGGCAGCGCATAAGATACCCAGTCCAGAATAGCCCGGTCGTGGGGAAATTTCACCCAACCCTTTTCCTCGAAAGAACTCAAAAACCCAACGCCTTGCGCAACATATTCAGGGCGACCAGAGTCAGGAAGACCGCGAATATCCGCTTGAGCGGCTTTGGATCCATCGCATGGGCCAACTTTACGCCCCAAGGCGCAGTGATCATGGTCATGGCGACCACAATCCCAAAGGCAATCAGATTGACGGCGCCGATGGTAAAGGGCGGGCGGTGTTCAGGGGCAATTTCGAGAAACAGGAACCCCATGACCGAGGGCACAGCGATGATCACGCCAAACCCGGCAGCCGTGGCCACAGCCCGGTGAATTGGCGTGTTGAACAAGCTCATTAACGGCACGCCCAAGCTGCCGCCGCCGATACCCATCAGAACGGATAGGAAGCCGACCGAGGGCGACAGGAGAGCGCGTTTCAGGCCCTTGGGCATGGCGTCTCCAAGTCGCCATTCGGATTTACCCAGACCAAGATAGGCACCAATCACCATACCCAATACACCGAACAGGGCTTGCAATGCCTCGGTCCGAAGAGCGGATGCCACCATCACGCCCAACACCGCACCGATGGCGATGCCCGGACCCCAACTGCGCAGGATATCCCAATCAACGGCACCCTTTTTGTTATGTGCCAGAACCGACCGCAGTGAGGTTACGATAATCGTTGCCAGTGAGGTGGCGAGGCACAGCTGCATCAACTGCGGACCGCCATACCCAAGGGTCTGAAACGCATAGAAAAAAGCAGGGACCAGCACGATGCCTCCGCCGACACCCAACAGACCCGCCAAAACGCCTGCCAGCGCTCCGATCACCAGCAGAAGAACCAGCATCTGAGCAAGCAACATTACTTCGGGCATCATTCCCCCCAACCGACCTTTTGCCGTATTGCCACCATTCAGGCCTCGGTCAGAGGCGCGATATGATCCAGTGCCTGCAACATAACCTCGGGGCCCGCCCCGTCATGCACCGCACCTTCAGACAGGGTCCGCCGCCAAGCCCGCGCACCCGGCCGCCCTGCGAACAGGCCCAGCATATGTCGCGTAATCTGGTGCAAGCGCCCTCCGTCAGCAAGATGGCATTCGATATAAGGCACCATTTTCCGGACAACAGCAAACGGGTCGGCGGCCTGACCGACCCCAAAAATCACAGGATCCGCTGTGGACAGAACATCTGACGGCTGATGATACGCAGCCCGCCCGATCATGACACCATCCAACCCTGCGTCCAGATGCCCGCGCGCCTGTTCCAGATCAGCAATGCCACCATTTATCGAGATGTGCATATCCGGGAATTCCGCCTTCATCCGATGCACGAGATCATAATCCAGGGGTGGAATATCCCGGTTTTCTTTGGGGCTGAGCCCTTGCAGCCAGGCTTTGCGCGCGTGGATCGTGACCCGTGTGCATCCCGCTTGCCTGATCTGGCTCAGAAACTCAGGCAAAATGTCTTCGGGCTGTTGGTCGTCGACTCCAATGCGGCATTTGACCGTGACATCTACGTCCACGGCTTCGCGCATTGCGGCAACACAATCCGCAACGCGGTCAGGGGATTTCATCAGCACCGCACCAAAAGTGCCAGATTGCACTCGATCAGACGGGCAGCCACAATTCAGATTGATCTCATCATAACCAGCATCCGCCCCCAACCGGGCCGCTTGTGCCAATTCCTGAGGGTCCGACCCGCCCAGTTGCAGGGCCACGGGATGCTCCTGCGGGTTGTGGTCCAGCAAATGCAGCGCACCACCCCGAACTAACGCAGGCGCTGTTACCATTTCAGTGTACAGCAGCGCCTCGGTGCTCAGCAACCGATGCAGATAGCGACAATGCCTGTCCGTCCAATCCATCATAGGGGCGACGCTCAGGCGTGCGGCTTGTCTTACCTTGTCATTCAATGCTGAGTCCTCGTCGCACCCGGTTTCCAATCAGACGGATCGAAACCGCAAATTCCTGCCCATCGAATCGGGCAGCCCGGGGTTTAGCATATTCGAAAGAGGCCGTCCTTGTGTCTGCCAACCGCGTTACCGATTGTCGACACCGTACCGGCAAATCATCATTTCGACGCTGCGCTGAATGGTATCAGACATTTCGTCCTGACTAAGTACGGTCCCGCAAAAAACCATGGGCCAGAATGCCCTGCTCTTGATCAATCCGATGAATTCACGACCCGCGATGTCGGGGTTATCGATGCGTAGCTGACCAGCCTCTGCCGCATCTTTAAGCATGGCCGAGAAGATGGCAGTTTTGTCCAATTTGCCCTGCGCGGCGACCGCAAGGTCGGGATTGCGCAAGGTTTCGCTGATCACCATACGCGACATCGCCATCACCTCGGGTGACATCAGAATGCGACCCTCGGCCCAAGCCAAATCTGTCAGTTGCGCGCGGATATCTCTGCCCTTTTCATATCTGATATCCTGAACCTCAGAGAAGCGGTTCGACAGCTCAACCACGATCGAGCGGAACAGGTTTTCCTTACTTTCGAAATACTTGTACAGTGTGCGCTTGGAGACCTCGGCCCGTGCCGAGATGCGATCCATACTGGCCGCCGAGAACCCCTTTTCCTGGAATTCAGCTACGGCAGCCTCGATGATCTGGGCATGCTTTGATGCTTTCGGTGCGCTGAGGTCATTCATGCTCCAAAGCTATAGACCCTTTGACATGAATCGGTCAAACGCTAGGTAAACTCTCGGGTTTACAACGCCCTGCCCCCTGCCTAAGGTAAACCCGCCAGTTTACCGATTCAGGTAGCCAGCCCAACAGGAGATCCCCCCAATGGCTTTGACATTGAAACTGAACGGCCAGACCCACACGGTTGAGGCCGAGCCCGGCACGCCCCTGCTGTGGGTAATCCGGGACGAACTGAAGATGACAGGAACCAAGTTCGGCTGCGGTGTCGCGTCCTGTGGTGCCTGCACCGTGCATCTGGACGGGGAGCCTGTGCGCTCTTGCCAGACGTATATCGAGGATGTCGAAGACGCCGAAATCACCACGATCGAAGCTGTCGGAAACAACGATACTGGCGCCGCGGTACAGCAGGCCTGGGTCGAATTGGACGTGGTTCAATGCGGTTACTGCCAATCCGGTCAGGTGATGTCGGCGGTCGGATTGCTGTCCGAAAACCCAAAGCCCAGCGTTGAAGAAATCGACGACTACATGTCCGGCAACGCCTGTCGCTGTGCCACCTATCAACGCATCCGCGCCGGTATCCAGCGTGCATCCGAAATTCTGGAGGCCTGATCCATGACCATCAACACCTCTCGCCGTGGTTTTCTGAAAGGCGCTGCTGCAACCGGTGCCGTCTTGCTGGTTGGCGCCCGCCCCGATGGCGTTCTGGCTGCGGCCTCGTCCGAGACGACGCAGCTCAACCCATTTGTTAAGATTGACGCAGACGGCACTGTGACCGCCATCGTCAAACACTTCGAAAAGGGTCAGGGCCCCGCGACCGGCCTTCCGACGCTTATCGCCGAGGAAATCGGCATCACTATGGACCAAATTAAATACGAATTCGCGCCGTCGAACCCCCAAGTCTATAACAACCTGCTGTTCGGCCCCTTCCAGGGCACCGGCGGGTCAACCGCAATGGCGAACTCCTGGCAGCAATATCGCCAGGCGGGCGCTGCTGCCCGTGAGATGCTGATCAACGCCGCCGCCCAAAGATGGGGTGTAGATGCATCAGGCATCACAATTGAGGAAGGCATCGTCAAAGCAGGCGAGAAATCTGCACCGATTGCCGATTTCGTGGCGGCCGCTTCGCAGATTGAGGCGCCGACCGAGCCGCGCCTGAAAGACCCCTCGGAATTCCGCCTGATCGGAAACGAGGCCGTGCGTCGCACGGATTCGGCCATCAAGGGCAACGGACAAGCGATGTACGCCATGGATGTCCACCTGCCCAACCAGATGGTTGCGATGATCAAACGTCCGGAGTCGCGCGGTGGTGTTGTCATCAGCTTTGACGACAGCGCCTCGAAAGAGGTCAAAGGCTATATCAGCGCCACCACACTGCCCAATCAGGCAGGCGTTGCGGTCTATGCCGAAAACACCTGGGCCGCGATTCAGGCGCGTGACGCGCTTGAGGTCGAATGGGACATGTCCGGCGCTGAAACCCGCCACTCGGATCAGATCAAGGCCGAGATCATGGACGCGCTGAATGCCGAGCCCGCCTATAACGTGAACAAGGCAGATGTTGCCACGGTTTCGGCGGCGATCGACGCAGCGGATACGGTCGTAGAAAAAACTTTTTACTACCCGCTTCTCGCCCATGCTCCGATGGAGCCACTGAACTGCACAATCGAACAGACAGCAGAGGGTGACATCGTTCTGCATGATGGCGCTCAGATGCCAACCGGCCCGCACATGGCGTATCAGCAAATCTTTCAGCTGCCACCCGAGAAAATCCACATCAGAACGATGCTGGCCGGCGGGTCTTTCGGGCGTCGCGCAACACCGGATGCGGACTATCAGGTTGAGGCCGCGTTGGCCTTTGTTGTCACCGACCGCTCGCGCCCGGTCAAACTGGTCTGGACGCGGGAAGACGACATTCGCAGCGGGTATTACCGCCCGGCCTTCGGCCACAAAGTCCGTGTCGGGTTGAATGCGGAGGGGAATATCGTCGGATGGCAGCATCAGGTTGCTGGGCAATCGATCATGAAGGGCACCCCGTTCGAAGCGGTTGCAGTGCATGACGGCGTCGACCACAGCTCGATCGAGGGCATCGCAGACAGCCCCTATGATATTCCGGGGATGGCGCTTGGACTGACCGACACACCCAAGGCCACATCGGTCCTATGGTGGCGGTCGGTAGGACATACCCACACTGCCTATACGATGGAAACAATGATGGATTTGGCCGCCACCGCCGCGGGCCGTGACCCGGTTGAGTTCCGTCTCGCCCATCTGGCGGATGCGGGCAATCCCGACCAACAGCGCAAGGCCTCAGTTCTGAAACTTGCGGCCGAGAAAGCAGATTGGGGCAACGTCCCTGCCGGTCGCGCGCAAGGTATTGCGGTGCACAAATCCTTTGGTTCTTATGTGGCTGAGGTGGTTGAAATCTCGGGCGATCCGGATGACGGCATCAAGATCGAAAAGGTCACCTGTGCTGTCGATTGCGGTATCGCGGTGAACCCCGACGTGGTGCGTGCCCAGATGGAAGGTGGGATTGGCTATGGCATCGGGCATGTGATGCGCGATCAGATCACACTGACCGGCGGTTCCGTGGATCAATACAACTTCCCGGATTACGAGCCCCTTCGGATCGGCGATATAGCTACAATCGACGTCCACATCCTGCCCTCGGCCGAGGCCCCTACGGGCGTGGGCGAACCCGGCACGCCTCCCTCGGCCCCCGCGCTCGCGAACGCAATCAAGGCAATGTCCGGGACCTTGATTGCCGATCTGCCGATGGCCGAGAACGGCATAAGCTTTGCATAAGGTCCCGACCCCGCGCCGAAAAAAACGGCGCGGGGATAATTTGATCAAATTTCGTGACAAGGCGCTTTGTGTCGATTAAACCTCGGGGTACCAGAGTGATGGAGACGCCGATGGACCTGAACGCCCTACACAGTTTTCGCGTAGCGGCCTGCGACCTTAACGGTCAGCTGCGCGGCAAACGCGTGCCTCCTTCTTATGCTGACAAGCTGAGTAAAGGTGTGGTGCGGATGCCCTTTTCGGCATTGAATGTTGATCTGTGGGGCGCGGATATCGAGGATAGCCCGCTTGTGTTTGAATCAGGCGACGCGGACGGCATATTACTGCCAACCGAGCGTGGCCCCGTCCCAGTTCCCTGGCTTGAAACCGAAACAGCGCTGGTGTTGATGTCCCTGTATGACGATCAGGGCAAGCCCTTTGCCGGCGACCCTCGCCATGCTCTGACCTCGGTGCTGCAACGCTATGCCAAGCGTGGCTGGTCTGTTGTTGCGGCGACCGAGCTGGAATTCACGCTATTGGACTCATCAGGTGCACGACCGGTGCCTCCGATCAATCCTTTGACGGGGCGACGGCTGGTCGACGAGGCAGTCCTGTCCATGGCGGAAATGGATGCGTTCGACGCCTTTTTCACAGACCTCTATGACGGATGCGAGGCAATGAGCATCCCGGCTCAAACCGCCATTTCCGAAAGCGGGATTGGCCAGTTTGAAATCAACCTGAACCATCAGGACGCCATGCGCTGCGCAGATGATACGTTGCTTTTCAAGGTGTTGACTCGTGGCCTTGCACGCAAACATGGGTTTACCGCAACTTTCATGGCCAAACCCTATGCCCAGGATGCGGGCAATGGGATGCATGTCCATTTTTCGGTCGTCGACCAGGATGGGCAAAATATCTTTGACAATGGCGGGCCTGAAGGCACTGATCTTTTGCGCTCGGCCATAGCCGGATGTCTGTCTGCAATGCCTGGTTCAACTCTGATTTTTGCACCGCACGGGAACTCCTACACCCGGCTTGTCCCCGGCGCCCATGCCCCAACTGAGGCATGCTGGGCTTATGAAAATCGCACTGCCGCGCTGCGCGTTCCCGGCGGCGCGCCCTCTGCCCGCAGGATCGAACATCGCGTTGCTGGTGGTGACATCAATCCCTACCTCATGCTGAGCGCCGTGCTCGGTGCGGCGCTGAACGGCATCGAGGACGGAACTGAACCGCCAGCTCCGATCACGGGCAACGCATATGAGATCGACAGCCTGCCGCAACTCGCTGGCGACTGGGCTTCAGCCATCACCGCCCTTGAAACCGATCCGCAAGTTGCGCGCATCTTTCCCGCCCCGCTGATCAGCAATCTCGCCATGACAAAGCGACAAGAGATCCTGCGCTTTGACGAACGCCCACCCGAGGAGCATTGGCTAAGTTATCTCGAGGCGGTTTGAGCCCCTTGCCCGCTTCGTTCTGCTCAGCTAGAATAAATTTGATCAAATTTGGTGACCCATGAAAATCGGTATCCTTGTAACCGGCCACCCCCCTGACGAATTGCACGATCAGTTCGGTGAGTATGACGGCATGTTTCGCGCGCTGCTGGATGGCAACGGCTTTGAGTTTGTGACCTATGCGGTTGTCGACGATCACTTTCCGCAAAGTTTTGACGATGCTGATGGATGGATCATCACCGGCTCGCGCTATGGCGCCTATGAGGACCATGCCTGGATTCGCAAGCTCGAAGCGCTGATCCGCGACATCCATCAAAGCGGCAAACCACTGATCGGCATATGCTTTGGTCATCAAGTCATTGCGCAAGCCCTTGGCGGGAAAGTTGAAAAGTTCAAACAGGGCTGGGCCGTGGGGCGGACGGACTACGATTTGGACGGACAGATCGTCACTTTGAATGCCTGGCATCAGGACCAGGTGGTAGAGCTGCCCGCCGGTGCACAAGTAACCGGTTCGAACGCCTTTTGCCAGAATGCCATGCTGGCCTATGGCGACACGATCTGGACCGTTCAGGCCCACCCGGAGTATGGCGACAGCTTCATCGAAGGGCTGATGGACACACGCGGCAAAGGTGTCGTTCCGGACAATCTGATGCAGGCCGCCGCCGACCGCCTGCCCACCCGCGACGACAGTCCGAAGATCGGACAGTTCATGGCAGAGTTTTTGAAGAAAGAGAGGGCCTGATGGCCGATTGGACAGAACAACTGCCACAGGCAGCCCGTACCTATTTTGAAGGTCACCGATTGGATGAGGTCGAGTGCATCATCTCTGACCTGCCCGGCATCGCGCGCGGGAAAGCGGTTCCGGCCACCAAATTTGCACGCCAGTCCTACTTCCATCTACCCGATAGTATCTTTTACCAGACTATCACCGGGGACTGGGGCGAAGCCGCCGGAGAGGACGGCTTCATTGAACGGGACATGATCCTTAAACCTGACTTTTCGACTGCTTCCGCTGCTCCTTGGACGGGTGACTGGACACTGCAGGTGATCCACGACGCCTATGACCGGGACGGAGAGCCGATCCCGTTCAGCCCACGCAACGTGTTGAAGCGCGTCGTAAAAATGTATCACGACAAAGGCTGGAAACCGATTGTCGCGCCAGAGATGGAGTTCTTTCTGGTCGCCCCCAATGTCGACCCCGCGCAGGGGATCAAACCGATGATGGGCCGTTCGGGTCGTCCGGCGGCCGCGCGGCAGGCCTATTCGATGACAGCGGTGGATGAATTCGGCCCGGTGATCGACGACATCTATGACTTTGCCGAACATCAGGGGTTCGAGATTGACGGCATCACCCAGGAAGGCGGCGCCGGACAGCTTGAAATCAACCTGCGCCATGGTGATCCGGTCAAGTTGGCAGATGAAGTGTTCTATTTCAAACGCCTGATCCGCGAAGCCGCGTTGCGACACAACTGCTTTGCGACCTTCATGGCGAAACCGATTGCGGATGAGCCTGGATCGGCCATGCACATCCACCACTCGATCACCGAGATCGAAACCGGACACAATATCTTTTCCGGACCTCAGGGCGGCGAAACGGATGCATTCTATAACTTCATTGCAGGGCTGCAAAACCACTTGCCTGCAGGCCTGGCAGTCATGGCACCTTATGTGAACTCGTACCGCCGCTACGTGAAAGACCATGCCGCGCCGATCAATCTGGAATGGGCTCGTGACAACCGCACGACCGGCATCCGTGTTCCCCTGTCCGGCCCCGAGGCGCGGCGCGTTGAAAATCGTATCGCAGGCATGGACTGCAACCCTTATCTGGGCATCGCCTTGTCGCTCGCCTGCGGCTATCTTGGCCTGACACAGCAGGAACGTCCGCGCCGTCAGTTTTATGGGGACGCCTACGAAGGTGACGGTGATATCCCGCAGGTCATGGGCAATGCGCTGGACCTGTTTGATCAGGCCACCGCCCTGCACGAAGTGCTGGGTCCGGAATTTGCCCGCGTCTATGGCATTGTAAAACGTGCCGAGTATGAAGAGTTTCTACAGGTCATCTCTCCGTGGGAGCGTGAGCACCTGCTCATGAACGTTTAAGCCGCGATGAATCTCCTCTATTCCAACGACCGCAAGGCCGAGTATCCGGCCAGCTGGTATGCCGCGACGGCCAACTCGCTCGACCGTTTTCCCGCGCTTGCAGGGGATACCAAAGCGGATGTCTGCGTGGTCGGTGGCGGCTATACCGGACTGTCCGCCGCGCTGCATCTGGCCGAGGCCGGGTTCGACGTCGTGCTGCTTGAGGCGCATCGCGTTGGTTTCGGAGCGTCAGGCCGCAATGGCGGGCAGCTGGGCAGCGCCCAGCGGATGGATCAGGAAGACCTTGAACGCCTGGTCGGCGATGACGATGCCGCTAAGCTGTGGGATCTGGCCGAAGATGCCAAGGATCTGGTCAAATCGCTGATCGAAAAGCACAAAATCGACTGTGATCTGAAACCGGGCGTGGCGGTTCTGGGCCTCAGCACCGGGGATCAGCAAGACCTCCACGATCACGCGGCGCATCTGTCCGCGCGATATGGGTATGACCATATGGAGCTGCTGGACGAAGGCGCGGCGCATGGCTTGTGCCCATCCCCAACCTATCGCGGAGGTTATCTGGACATGGGGGCGGCGCATCTGCACCCGCTGAACTTTGCCTTGGGGCTGGCTGATGCCGCAGCCAAGGCCGGCGTGCGCATATTTGAAAGCACCGAGGTCACCGGGATCGACGAAGTCGATCCGGCCATCGTGCAAACCCCGCAGGGAAAGGTGACGGCCAACCACGTCATTCTGGCCTGCAACGGCTATCTCGGCGATCTGAACGGCAAAGTGGCGTCGCGCGTCATGCCGATCAACAATTTCATCGCCGCGACCGAGCCTTTGGGCACCGATGCCGCCCGCGTCCTGACCCGGGATGTCGCCGTCGCCGACACCAAGTTTGTGGTGAACTATTTTCGCCTCAGCGCCGACAACCGCCTGCTATTCGGCGGCGGGGAAAGCTATGGCTACCGTTTCCCGACAGATATCGCCTCCAAGGTGCGCAAACCGATGACCGAGATTTTCCCGCATCTGCGCGATGTGAAGATCGACTATGCGTGGGGCGGTACTCTGGGCATCACCATGCGGCGAATGCCCTACCTGACACGGGTTGCCCCGAATATTCTGTCAGCCTCTGGCTATTCGGGTCACGGTGTTGGCACAGCTACACATGCCGGGCAACTGATGGCGATGGCCATTCAGGGCCAGGCCGAAGGGTTCGACACCATGTCCCGCGTACCCGCCATGCCCTTCCCCGGAGGCCCCGCCCTGCGCAGCCCGTTGCTGGTGCTGGCGATGACATGGTTTTCCCTACGGGACCGGCTGGGATTCTGATTTCGAAATTGCCTGAGAAACTCACTTAAACTCTCTCAGGATACGAAAGCCCGTCAATTTTGACCGCCAATCAATGCCCGCCCCACCGCGACTTGCAGCGCGCGAAAATCCATAGCAAATGGATAAGAACCGCCTTTTACAACCCGCCTGTGACAATCGACTGATCTCGCCATCTCTAAGTGCTGGCTGGAAGTCGACCAACCCGGGTGCGTCGCTGTCCAGCAGGACATCGTTTTTTCCCCGACATTCCCCGACATATGCCGAAGACCCCAAGCATTGGAGGCATCAAGTTCATCAACGCGAACTGGGTAACCGCGCCACACTAAATCCTGCCGCTTTTCACCAATCATCTCTTCTGTCGGTTTGGCATGGAAATTGGCCTGATCCGTCGTAACTTCCTCTCCTTGCGCAAAAGGAGTCTGCGTTCCGGCACGGGCGGCATATTCCCATTCGGCTTCCGTTGGTAAGCGGTAAGCATCTATCCCGAGTTTTTTGTTCAGCCAATCCGTGTAAGCCAAAGCATCCAAATAAGACACATCATTCACTGGATGATTGCCCGTAAGTTCTATGCGCTCAAAACTATCGCCGATTACAAAATCTTCCGGCACATATTTGCTACATCCCCCATCTTCAACGCAGGCCATCCACTCATCACGGGTAACCTCATTCCGCCCCATGGCGACGGGCATATCTATCGTGACCTTATGAACCGGACCTTCATGATGTGCGATATACGGCTCTTCCGGTGTCGCGGGGCGAAGCCCTTTTTCATCCCAATGAAAGTTTCGTTTCGATTCTCCCGGCGGTCCACCCATCAGAAACTCACCCAAAGGCAGGACAATCATTTCAGGGCAAACATCGCATTCCTGAAACATCTGAAGCGGCGCAACTTCAGTGCCATCCGACGGAAGATAATCTGCGTGAACCGCCGAAGCGAAAGTTGAAAGCGCGCCCCAAAAGGCCAAACGAATGATAGTCAATGCAGTGATCCAACCCATCATACGAGAACAACGTCAAAGAAGATCCATTGCCACCTTACTTCCCCCAAAGTTGCAAGTTCAAAAGAATTTCCCGCTACGCGGGGTAAGCCAATCTGTGTCTCTCTGACTACGACAGAATAGTGAAATTTCGCCACCCTGAAGATTAAGGGCTTGGATTGACACTTCATTAGCTTTATCTTTCCCAAAGATAGAATTCAGGAATGCCAAATATGACGCTGCCTCCTAACGTCCATGACGCCGAACCCATCCCCGCGGCCGCCCGCGACGCCATTGATGCCCTGATGCAGTCAGGCGACCTGTTCCGCTACACTGCGCCGCAGGACGCTCCGGTTGCGATGCTCGAGTCGGAATTCGCGGAACTGCTGGGCACGAAATATGCGCTGGCTGTATCGTCCTGCTCGGCGGCACTGTTCCTGTCGCTCAAGGCGCTGGGTCTGCCGCGGGACGCGCGGGTGCTGATACCGGGCTTTACCTTTGCGGCGGTGCCCTCATCGGTCATACATGCGGATTGCATCCCCGTATTGTGTGAGGTGGGTGACAATTATCGCATCGACATGGATGACTTTGCCGCCAAACTGGATAACGTGCAGGCCGTGATCATCAGCCATATGCGCGGACATACTTCGGATATGGACGCGATCATGACTCTGTGCAGCGCGCGCGACATTCCGGTGATCGAGGACGCAGCCCATTCGCTGGGGACAACTTGGCATGGTCGCAATATTGGGACGATTGGCAAGATCGGCTGTTTCTCGTTTCAGTCCTACAAGATGATCAATGCGGGCGAAGGTGGCATTCTGATAACCGACGACGCTGATCTGGTGGCGCGTGCCGTGATCATGTCCGGCGCCTACGAACATAACTGGAAGAAACACAAAGGTCCGCGTGGCGACAACTCATCGGAACTCCAAGAGGCCTTTGGCCGCTGGCAGAACCAGTTGCCGCTGTATAACCTGCGGATGAGCAACCTGAGCGCTGCAGTAATCCGTCCCCAGATGCCTGAATTGGCACGCCGTGTCCGCGATGGGTTGCAAAACCACGACTATGTGGCAGAGCGCCTGAACTCATCGCCCTATATCAACGTGCCTGCCCCGCTGGTGCCAGAGCGCCGGGCGCCGGACTCGATCCAGTTCAATCTGGTTGACCTAAGCGATGATGATATCCGCGCCTTTGCCGCAGCATCCGAAGCACGCGGGGTGAAAGTTCAGGTATTCGGCCTGAGTGAAGACAACGCCCGTGCCTTTTGGAACTGGCAATTCCTGCCGGAACAGATCGAACTGCCACACACGCGAAACATGCTGATGAAAGCTTGCGACGTGCGCCTGCCTGTACGCCTGACACGCGCGGAACTGGATGTGATCGCTGATATTCTGTTGGCTTCAGTAGGGGAAATTACCGCCCCGAAAATCGCATTTGGAACCTGAACAAGCTGAATTCAAACGAAAAGGCCCGCCAGCGGCGGGCCTATTTCATTGTGTGGACAAATTCAGTTCAGTTTAGACAGCTTTTGCTGCAACTCCGCCAACTGCTTCTTGATGTCGTCCAGATCCTCACTCGACTGGGGTTTGGCCTCGCTATCCTTTTCGGGACCGGACCAACTGCCGGAAATGCCGCTGGTCATCGCCTTCAGAAATGCCTTTTGCTGCGCTTGCAGTGCGTCGAAACCCGGAATCTGGGTCATCGGATTCATCGCAGACATGTTTTCCATCATTTTGCTTTGGCTTTCGCGCAGCATTTCGAACGAGCTTTGCAGGAATTGCGGCATCACTCCTCCGCCCGGCAACATATAGCTGCGCACAAGATCGTTCAGCACGTTCACCGGCAGGACATTCTCACCGCGGCTTTCATGCTCGGCAATGATTTGAAGCAGATATTGCCGTGTCAGATCATCCCCAGTCTTCAGGTCTATGATCTGAACTTCGCGACCGTCACGTATGAATGCCGCAATATCTTCGAGCGTGACATAGTCACTGGTTTCAGTGTTATACAGCCGACGGCTGGCATATCGTTTGATTAGCAACGGTTTTTCTTGTTCTGACACCGTCTACCCTCCCCAAGGAATGATGCATTGCAGCAGAGATTATGCGAGTGCAGAACAAAAAGAAAGGGCAGGTCTTTCGACCCGCCCAACGCGATTGCACCAAATGGGAGGAGTGGGTGCACCTCGCTATCTTACCTTACTTGGCGCCAGCTGCTTTTTTCGCAGCAGTGGACACGTCGTTGGTTGCTTTTTTGACAACGGCAGTTGCGTCTTCTGCAGCGTTTTTGCCAGCAGCCATCAGCAGCTCAACGGTTTCCGACTGAACTTTTTTCGCGATTTCAGCGAAAGCAGCCAGGTTTTCAGCAGCAACTTCAGCCGACGCGCTTGCGTAGTCGGTTGCAGCTTTTGCGTAATCTGCAGGGTCAGATTTCGCTTTCGACATATCGGACAGTTTGGCCAGGGTTTCCTTGGTCCATTTGTTCGAAATCTCAGCCGATTTCTCAGCCGCTTCCAGAGCAACGCCCGACAGCTTTTCGTTCAGGGTCGCGGTGGTGTTGAACGCACCTTCCAGAGCGGTGGTGTCAACAGGGAATGCACCCATCATGTCTTTCAGGGTCGCGGTAAAGTCTTGAGTCTTTGCCATTGTCCAAATCCTTTGCTTGCCGATCCGGGCCAACCCCGGGCTTCATCAGCTTGAGGACAATATCGTTGCTGCATCGCAGCATTGCAAGTTTTTTCTTGCTGCACTGCAGCAATATTTTTCTAAACTGTTAAAAATCAATCTGTTGCCTTCACCAAAACATAGGTTCCTGGTGCCTCGGCCAGGGAAGCGTATCCCGAATCGCCCACTTGGCGCGCGGGGATCTGCTTGCCGGATCTCTTCTTCAGCCAAGCTTCCCACTGCGGCCACCAGGACCCTTTATGAAAATCGGCCTCTTTCATCCACGCATCGGCATCCGCATTGAGATCAGGGTTGGTGTAGTGGCCGTATTTCTTCTTGCTCGGCGGGTTCACGATGCCTGCTATGTGACCGGATTCCGAAACGACAAACGTCTTCGAACGTGACCCCATCTGCTGCACACCCCGATAACAATCTTTCCAGGCGGCGATATGGTCGGTTTCACAGCTGATGGCCATCAAAGGAACATCAACGTCGCGGATATGCAGTTTGTGCCCAAGCAAATCGAAACCGTCGGTCACAAATTGATTTCTCTGGCAAAGCCCCCGCAAATACTCGATTGCCATTTTGCCCGGAAGATTTGCGCCATCCCCGTTCCAGTAGAGCAAATCAAACGCCGGAGGGGTCTCGCCCATCATATAGCTTCGAATGGCGGGGCCGTAGATCAGGTCATTCGATCGCAGGAACGACATGGTACGACCTATGACCCATGCTTTTAGGATACCGTCTTTCGTCACTTGTTCTTGAATGCCGTCGACAAAGTCGTTCTGTAGGAACGGCGTGAATTCCCCCTGCTCACCGAAATCGGTCAAGGTTGTAAAGAAAGTCGCCGATTTGATGGATTTGTCGCCACGCTGTTTCATCAGGGACAGCGTCAGGCTCAACGTGGTGCCGGCAATGCAATATCCCACCGCATTGACCTGCTTGACCTTACAGATCGACTTGACGGTCTCGATGGCGGTCAGAAATCCCTCTTCGACATAGTCGCCCATACCGACCTCGGCATGAGAAGCATCCGCATTAACCCAACTCACAACAAACAGGGTATAGCCCTGCTCGGTCACCCATTTGATGAGGCTGTTCTGCGCCTTAAGGTCCAGAATATAGTATTTGTTGATCCAGGGCGGAAACAGAACGATCGGGGTTTCGTGTACGGTCTCGGTCGTGGGTTTGTACTGGATCAACTCCATAAGCCTGTTGCGATAGACCACGTCGCCCGGAGTTGTCGCGATATTCTCGCCAAGCTTGAACGCAGATTCATCCGCCAGTCTGACAACCATTTCACCATTATTGGCTTCTAGGTCAGCAACTAGATTCTCTAGCCCTTTGATCAGCGATTGCCCTTCCGTCTCGACCGCCTTTTCCAGCGCGTCGGGATTGGAGGCCAGGAAATTCGTCGGAGACATCAAGTCAATGATCTGTTGCGAAAAGAAATGCAGCCTCTGCTTGTCCTTGCCGTCCAGATCGTCGACCGAAGCAACCGCCTGCGCGATTGCATCGGCATTTGTCTGATACTGCTGGCGAATAAACCGGAAATAGGGGTTGGTGTCCCAAAGAGGGTTTGAGAACCGTTTATCCTTGGGTCCGGGTTCGCTGTCCTCGACCCCGCCGGCGGCCAGCGCCTGCTGAGCCTCAGCAAAGTTCATAACGGATTGTCCCCAGAAGGCGACCTGATGTTCCAGAAGCTTGGCGGGATTCTGCCACGCTTCGGCGAAATACGAAGTTGCTGCTCTTGCGAAAAGATCTTGATTCGGACCGTCCAACGCGGGAGTGTGCGCCTCTTTGCCAGCCATCACATCGATCAGCCTTTTCGACAATTCTTCGACTTTCGTCATATTTTCTCTAATCCGTTCAAGGTGTTCCTCGGACAGCTCTGGCGCGTTATCTTCACTTGTTGTCATTTTAACAATTCCACCCTAACCTCGCTGCTATGCAGAATAACGTCGTGGGCGTCGGGGGGCAAAGCGACGAATGGTCCGAATTATCAGGCTGACACTCAGGAGGCCCATTTCATGCGCTACATGATGACCTACGATCTGATGGAAACGATGCGCAACACCAATCAGTGGATGGGTGCTACGGCAAGTGCCATGGCTTCTTATCCGCTGTTTTCGATGGTGCCCAACCCTGCGTTCAGCATGATGGCCGCCTGGGGCGAGGTGACTGAGCGGACGTTCCAGCGCATGGTTGTAAAACCCGACTGGGGAATCCGTACATTCACTTGCGAAGACGGCAAGGATCATCTGGTCGATATTGTCCCGGTGATCGAACGCCCTTTTGGTGATTTGATACATATACGTGTCAATGGCCGCGCCGAACAGCCCCGCAAGGTGCTGTTGGTCGCCCCGATGTCTGGACATTACGCCACTTTGCTTCGGTCCACCGTAAAAAGCCTCTTGGTGAATTGCGAAGTTTATATCACAGACTGGCATAATGCGCGCGATATCCCCGTGTCCGAAGGTAAGTTTGATGTAGAGGATTATACACTTTACCTTGTCGATTTCATGAAAGAATTGGGACCGGACACCCACGTTGTAGCCGTCTGCCAACCGGCGCCGCTGACTCTGGCCGCCACAGCCTATCTGGCCGAGGTCGAACCCAAAGCCCAACCCAGCACGCTGACATTGATCGGCGGACCTGTTGACCCGGATGCCACACCTACCGACGTGACTGATTTTGGCCGCCGCGTGACAATGGGGCAGCTGGAAGAAACCATGATTCAGCGCGTCGGCTTCAAGTATAAGGGCGTCGGGCGCATGGTGTATCCCGGCCTGCTGCAGTTGGCCTCGTTCATGTCGATGAATTCGGACCGGCATTCTCAGGCGTTTTCCGAGCAGATCCAGAGGGTTATGCGGGACGAGGCTTCGGATCACGATGCCCATAACAGATTCTACGATGAATACCTCGCCGTCATGGACATGACCGCCGAGTTCTACCTTTCGACCGTCGAACGCGTCTTCAAAAACCGCGAAATCGCGCGCAACGAGTTTGTTGTTGCAGGGCACAAGGTGGATATCGGCAAAATTACAAACGTTGCTGTCAAAACAGTCGAAGGTGCGAATGACGACATCTCGGCCCCTGGCCAGTGCATTGCTGCGCTCGAGCTGTGTACAGGGCTGCCGGATTCGAAAAAAGCCAGCCATGTCGAACCTGGCGCAGGTCACTATGGCATCTTCGCCGGCCGCAGCTGGCGCGACAATATCCGCCCATTGGTGATCGAATTTATGAACGCCAACGCCCGCAAACCCTCTCGCAAAGCGGCCAACCGCAACAAAGTGGCCTAACGCCGATGGGAAAGAAAGTCGCCAAACAGACGGCTTTCGCCTGCAACTGTGGAAAACTCTTTGGCAGCATTACAGCCAGAGGCGTTCAGTACGGAACGCATGTAGTCTGCTTTTGCCGTGATTGCCGGGCCGCGCAGATATATTTCGGGCAACCGGACCCTGCGCCGGAACCGGTGGACATTTTCCAAATGGCCCCTGAAGAAATAAGGATCGACGGCGGCATCGAACACCTGGCCGCGATGCGCCTTGGCCCCAAGGGGATGCTGCGCTGGTATGCCAGCTGCTGCAATGCGCCGCTGGCGACGACATCAAATACTCCAAAATTTCCGTTTGCGGGCTTTGATGTGAAACGAGTTTCCGACCCGGACTGTTTAGGGCCGGTTACGACCCAAGGGTTCATTCCCCAGGCCGATGGAAAACACAAACACAAGCGACTGGGTTACGCTGTCGCCGGGATTGTTACGCGGGTACTAAAATCCCGGCTTTCTGGCAGTTGGAGGGACACCCCGTTCTTTGATCAGAATACGGGCCAGACGATCTCAACCCCGGTCATTCTCAGCAAAGAACAGCGTAAAGCGCTCTACGCGTAATCCAGCGCAGGCTTCACGCTGAGCCAGGTCTTCAGCGCCTCGGTGACATTTTCAGGCGATTCCAACGTAGGCAAATGTCCTGCATCCTTGATGACGTGCAGTTCTGCATTTGGGATCAGGTCCGCCATGAACGCATGCCTTCGCACCGGAACAACCGTGTCATGCGCCCCACATAGCACCAAAGTCGGGGCCGTGATCCGGCGCAGGTTGCCCTGCTGGTCCGGACGACGCTGCAGCGCGCGAATCTGACGCTCGAACACCTGCGGGCCCAAATCTAACGCCATCGAGATGACATCAGCAAGAATGGGAATACGTCGAGGCCCCGGGGCCAGCGAATCCGATCCAATCAGCCGACGCATCACTTCCTCTAACCGACCCATCTTGGCGGCGACCAACAGCTCCTCCCGCGCGGCTGCGGTCTGAGGCGATTCCGAATGCGCATCCGAAGCCATCAGACACAAGCGCGACACCCTCTCGGGTGCATATCGGACAATTTCCAAAGCGACTACGGCGCCCAGGCTTAGGCCCGCCAATGCAAAGCGTTGTGGCAACTGAACCAATAGGCCCCGCGCGATCTCTTCAATCCGTTCAGCAGTCGAAACCGAAGCGACCGTCACGGCGCGATCACGTGACAGGGCGCGCATCTGATGCTCAAATACCCGCGCATCACACATCAAACCGGGCAAAAGAACCAACGGCTCGATCAAACAACGCCTCCTTTGGAAAAGTCACTCAAATCGTCGTCATTAGTTTCAGGATGAGAGGTTTTGTATGGTTCGGCAAGTTAAAGTTCAGGGGTAGCGGATACCGCGAAAAGCGGGGAAGTCCGCATATCGTCTTTGCCGCTCAAGGTCACCCTCGCCAGGCGCGCCTCCTGGGCGCAGAAGGCAGCCCCGCGGCGCGATATAGCTGTCGATGCGCTTATGAGGCACAGGCCTCCAGACCAGATTGAAAGCACAGAGTTTTGGAAAGAACCAGATTTCGGAATAATCCAGATGGTCGTGCATCCACCACGCCAAATCCCGCCAATCCCGCCCCGCCTCATATTGATCCGCAAACCATGGGATCACGACCGATGCACCGGCAATCCGATCATCACCCACCGCGCGATCCCAGATGTGACATTCCAGCGGGTTATCATTTCGCGCGCAATTCAGCCGGTTTTCATTGCCGAAACGGTTCAATGATGCCGAGCGATAGCCGGATCGTACGGCAATCCGGCCAAAGGTCTCCTCAAGCGGGTCCAGCAGGGTTTCACAAAGCGCCTTTCCGGTTTCGATGGCAAGGTTGGGATCGTCTGGAAAATTCTGCTTTTCGTGAAAATTGCTTATTTCCGAATACAGAAAATCGCGCATGAAAAAATGACGGGACAGACGCACACGACCGAGGGTTTCAAGGCTCCACATACTGCCTGGTCTGCGCATTATTTCTTCCTCACTCGATCCCCAAGGTTTTCAACCATCTCAGGATACCAGCCACCACTTCGTCGGTCTGCCCCGGAGACATCAACCGCCCGGCGATCACATGGGAATTAGGATCGTCCCCGGGCCCCATTGTTACCAGCTCAACCGACGCAGGGGCGCCCCATGCCTTGGCAATCTCGTGGGTCAGGTCGGCACGCACGACCTGATCTTCATTCGAGAACCAGAACAACGCGGGAACCTTTGCGTCTGAAAAATCCAGCGCATAGACCACATCCACCAGCACTGTCATCGGCACCACAGCCTGCCAAGGGTAGACCGCCGACCAGAATTTGTTCATTTCCGGGTTCACCCCTGCGACGCCCCGGGTTTCACCCATCATCAGGGGCAACCAGATGCGCGCCCAAGGCAATCCGGGTATCCATGCGCCGGCCGCTTTAACGCCGAAATTCGGAGAAACAAATACGATCCCCGCAACGTTTTGGCTCAGCTCTTCATTCAGTGCGGCCGCAGCTGCCAACGTGCCGCCGGTTGATGTCGAAATCACCACGACCTGATCCCCAACCGCCCGTGCGGCAGCCAGCCCTTCGGCAAGATCCTGCATCCAACCCGCGGCCGTCGCCTCACCCATTGCTTCCCCCCCGCGACCATGACCCTGCAACCGCGTGTAGACCAGATTGGCGCCCAACGTTTCGGCGAGCAGATCGGGAACCGGTCGGATCTCTTCGGATGATGCAGAAAACCCGTGCAGATACAGAATCGAAACAGGTGTTCGCTGCTCTTTATAGCCCTCTTGCCAAATAACTCGCTTTTCGACCCCCGGAATGATGTCGGCGAATGCAGATTCCACACTTTCGAAATAGACCTGCACCCCTTCGCCGAATTTGCGCGCGTCAAATGTTGGGGCCAGATCAACCTTCTCACGCGGGCCAAGCCAATAAATCAGGCCAAACGCAACGATCAATGTCAGAAAAACGCGACCCAATATCCGCATTATTGGGCTGCCATCACATCGAGAACAGCTTGTTCAATCAACCCCAGGCATGGGCCATCCGAAAAGCGATGATCGGCGTGCTTGATCAATGACAGGCGCATATCGGGCCCGAACGCATGTTCAATCAGGCGCACTGCTGTTCCGGTTGAAACCGCTGTGTCTTCGGTACCTTGCAAAAACCGCACGGGAAAAGGCATATGCAGAGGCTTGCGCAGGACCAAATGTTGGCGACCATCTTCGATCATCCGTTTGGTCACGATGTATGGCTCCATATAGTCCGAAGGCAGCTCGACATGGCCAACAGTTTCCAGTGCCTGTTTCTGGTTTTCCGAGAATGAAGCCCAATACCCGTCCTCGGTAAAATCCGGCGCAGCAGCGATGGTCACCATTCCCTGAATCCGATCTGGCAGCGCTTTGGCCAACAGCAGCGCCTGCCACCCCCCCATGGACGAGCCAACAACAATCAGCGGCCCATCCGTCAATTCCGTGATCGCGGCCAGCGTATCCTCATGCCAGTCACCAATGCATCCTTCTTCGAACGTGCCCCCGCTTTCACCGTGACCTGAATAGTCGAACCGCAGAAATGAATGGCCTCGCCCCTGCGCCCAGGCCTCCAAATGCACCGCCTTGGTGCCCTCCATATCGGATTTGAGCCCGCCCAGAAACACGATGGTCGGCCCGGTGCCCTCGCTTTTGTGATAGGCCAGCCGCCGTCCCTGCGCCGTTTCCAGAAAATTCGTCGCTGCCATGACACCCTCTTTTCTTTTTCCGATATCATGCACGCCCCACCCCCAAGTGCAATTCCCAGATCCCCCTTCATCTGGCCAAAAACACCTCGGGGAGCGCGAGGGGCCAGCCCCTCGCGCCGGCCCTTGACAGGTCCACCCCCACCTGACAAATGAAGCGAACACAACATAACCCGCAACCGGGCGTTCAGTGGGCGCCAAACCGACGAGGAGAGCCAGCCATGGCCTTGGACGCACAGTCAATCTCTCTCACTTTTCCTGACGGCAATGCACGATCCTATGACGTGGGTATAACCCCTGCGCAGGTGGCCGCCGACATCTCGACCTCACTGGCCAAAAAGGCCATCTCAGCCACGGTGAATGGCCAGCATTGGGATCTGCAATGGCCCATTGAATCTGATGCCGAAATCGCCCTGCACACCATGAAAGATGAAGATCAGGCAAACGAGCTGATCCGCCACGACCTCGCCCATATCATGGCCCGCGCGGTGCAGGAAATCTGGCCCGACACCCAGGTCACAATCGGCCCCGTTATCGAAAACGGCTGGTACTACGACTTTGACCGGGTCGAGCCTTTCACACCCGAAGATCTGGGCAAGATCGAAAAAAAGATGAGGGAAATCATCAATAAACGCGACGCCGTGACCACTGAGGTGTGGGATCGGCAACGCGCGATCGATTTCTATACCAAAAATAACGAGCCTTATAAGGTCGAGCTGATCGACGCCATCCCCGGGGATGAACCTTTGCGCATGTACTGGCATGGCGACTGGCAAGACCTGTGCCGCGGTCCGCATCTGCAGCATACCGGCCAGGTTCCGGGCGATGCGTTCAAGCTAATGAGCATTGCTGGCGCCTATTGGCGCGGTGACAGCGACCGTGCGATGCTGCAACGCATCTATGGCGTGGCTTTTACCGGCAAGGAAAAGCTAAAAGCGCACCTGCACATGCTGGAAGAGGCTGCCAAGCGTGACCACCGCAAGCTGGGCCGCGAAATGAACCTGTTCCACATGCAGGAAGAGGCTCCGGGCCAGATCTTCTGGCATCCGAATGGCTGGAAGATCTATACCACCCTGCAGGACTATATGCGCCGCATGCAGGAACGTGACGGCTATGTCGAAGTCAACACACCGCAGGTTGTTGACCGCAAATTGTGGGAAGCCTCGGGCCACTGGGACAAGTATCAGGAAAACATGTTCATCGTCGAAGTCGACGAGGAACATGCCCGTGAAAAGGCCGTGAACGCCCTTAAGCCAATGAATTGTCCCTGCCACGTGCAGGTGTTCAATCAGGGTCTGAAATCCTATCGCGATCTGCCTCTGCGCATGGCCGAGTTTGGGTCTTGCGCGCGGTACGAACCCTCTGGCGCGCTGCATGGTATCATGCGGGTGCGCGGCTTTACCCAGGACGATGGGCATATTTTCTGCGCCGAAGATCAGATCGAATCTGAAACTGCAAAATTCATCGCGTTTCTGTCGAAGGTCTATGCCGATCTCGGTTTCCATGATTGGACCATCAAGCTCTCGACGCGCCCGGAAAAACGCATCGGGTCGGATGAAAGCTGGGATCTGGTCGAAAAAGCCCTAGGGGACGCCTGCAAGGCCGCAGGATACGACTATGAGCTTCTCGAAGGCGAAGGCGCCTTCTACGGACCCAAGCTTGAATTCACCCTGACCGACGCGATCGGCCGTACCTGGCAATGCGGCACCCTTCAGGTGGACCCCAACCTGCCTGAGCGGCTGGACGCCAATTTCATTGGCGCGGACGGATCGAAGCACCGCCCCTTCATGCTGCATCGAGCAACGCTGGGTTCGTTCGAACGGTTCATCGGCATCCTGATCGAAGAACACGCGGGCAAATTGCCCTTCTGGCTGGCCCCGCGTCAGGTCGTGGTCGCTTCGATCACCTCCGAGGCTGACGGTTACGTGCAGGAAGTGGTTGAGACACTCAAGGCCGCAGGTATCCGAGCCGAGGCGGACATCCGCAACGAAAAGATCAACTATAAGGTTCGTGAACACTCGGTCGGCAAAGTTCCGGTCATTCTGGCCGTCGGTCACCGTGAAGTTGAGGACCGCACGGTCAGTGTCCGTCGTCTTGGTGAGAAACAGACACAAGTGCAGCCGCTTGAGGCTGTAACAAATGAACTGTCGCGGGCCGCTACGCCGCCCGACCTGCTGTAACAATCAGCGGCAAATTGCACAAAATCCGGCCCTCTCTGAGGGGCCGGATTGAAACATTTGCGTTTTATCTCTTCTAAAACAAACTATTAGTTTGCAAGATGTCATGACAGTCATTGACGGGCTCGTGAGACACAGGCTCGTGAATTCAACTGTGACCTGCAACCCATTACCTTTGTCATTGTCGAACACAGACATACGCAGTCATCAAAAGGATAACCGAGATGTCGAACACCGCTAAATCCCTTGTCATCGCAAGCGCCGTAGCCGCAGCCGTTTCAGGCATGGCCACAACCGCATCCGCACAAGCCAAAGAAAAGTGCTATGGCGTTTCTCTGGCCGGTCAGAACGATTGTGCCGCCGGTCCCGGCACCACGTGCGCGGGCACCTCGACTGTTGATTATCAGGGCAATGCCTGGACGCTGGTAGATGCCGGCACCTGCGCCGATATCGACCTGCCTCAGTCAGCTGACGGCGCTGCCCGCAAGGGATCGCTCGAGCCGCTGGAGCGTGACCTGCCGGCATAAGCCTGAGTTTTTGCCAAATCTGAGGGGCGGGCAAGAATCGCCCGCCTCTTTTTTCAAGACCGCGAGGTTACCAGATGCTGGACAGCACAATCCGATCGAACAGGCTGCCTGCGGCACCAGGCGTCGGCTATAAGCCTCAGCATTTCCAGCAGATTCTGGATCACCCGCAACCGGTCGCATGGCTGGAAATCCACGCCGAGAACTACATGGGCGATGGTGGCCGACCGCTGGCACAGCTGCGGCACTTGTCGGAACACTTCCCGATTTCCGTCCACGGCGTTGGCCTGTCCATCGGCGGAGAAGGCCCGCTGGATACAGACCACTTGGCCCGCTTGAAACACCTCGTCAGCTGGCTCAACCCCGCCAGCTTTTCCGAACATCTGGCCTGGTCGACACATGACAGCCACTTCCTGAATGATCTGTTGCCCCTGCCCTATACCGACGCAACCCTTGCACGGATTTGCGATCACATCGACCAAGTTCAGAATGTCGTTGGGCGACAGATGCTGCTTGAAAACCCGTCAAGCTATCTAGCATTTGATGAAAGTACGTGGTCCGAACCAGACTTCCTGCGCGAAATTTCGGGCCGCACCGGATGCGGGCTCTTGCTGGATGTGAACAACGTTTTCGTATCGGCGACAAATCTCGACTTCTCACCGCAGAGCTATATCGACGCCTATCCGCTGGACAAGGTCGGGGAGATCCACCTTGGCGGACATGATGAGGATGAAGACGACCACGGGCTTCCCTTGTTGATCG
The DNA here is from genome assembly GCF_059611825.1 of Ruegeria sp. CDSA221. Classification (NCBI taxonomy): domain Bacteria; kingdom Pseudomonadati; phylum Pseudomonadota; class Alphaproteobacteria; order Rhodobacterales; family Roseobacteraceae; genus Ruegeria; species Ruegeria sp. CDSA221. The sequence continues at coordinate 108,103 of NZ_JBXWPK010000002.1, read as the reverse complement.
ATAGCCACGGGCGAGAAGTGGTTGATCCGGTTTGGGCGCTTCTGAACTATGTGCTTGAACAATCGGGACCAAAACCTGTTCTGGTGGAATGGGATACCGACGTCCCTGATTGGCCTGTCTTGCGTGCCGAAGCCGATCGCGCCCAAGCGGCACTGGACCGCATCCCAGCATGAGCGTGTCGCAAGAAGAGTTTCACCTGGCTTTGCTGGATCCAGCCATGTCGGTGCCTGAGGGCCTTGTGGACGCGTCGGATCAGCCGGCGGGACGGCGTTTCAGTGTCTATCGCAACAATGTTGCCGTTTCGCTGACCGAAGCCATGCATCAGGCCTTCCCGGTTATCGCCAAGTTGCTGGGTTCGCAAAACATGGACGGGTTGGCCGGGCTTTTTCTGCGCAGCCACCCACCAACCTCGCCGTTGATGATGTTCTATGGCGAAGCGTTTCCGGATTTCCTGGCCGGGATGGATCAGCTGTCGCATATCGGGTACCTGCCCGATGTGGCGCGACTGGAGCTGGCCCTTCGCCGATCTTACCACGCGGAGGACAGCGTGCCAGCGCCGGACGACGCATTAGCCGTGCCACCCGAAGATCTTTTCCGGGCCCGATTGGAATTCGCACCTTCGATGCAGATCTTGCGCTCGGATTGGCCCGTCTTTTCCATATGGCGGTTCAATACGGAAGACGGCGTACCGAAACCCCAAGCTGGTGCTGAAGATACCCTGATCACGCGCCGCGAGTATGATCCTGTTCCTCAGGCCCTGCCGCAAGGCGGGGCGGGTTGGATCGCCGCGATGAAGGCCGGAAACACAATCGGACAGGCATTTGAAAACACTACCGAAACCACCCCGGATTTTGATCTTGGGGCCACTCTGGCGCTGCTGTTACAGGGCGGCGCTATCACTTCTGTGACTATTGAAAGGCTGGCAACATGACTGCCCTGATCTCTCTTCATAACAACGTCCTGGGACGGATCGACAGCTCGGCCAACTGGCTGACACCAACCCTGGCGCGTCTTGTCTTTGTTGCCGTGTTGCTTGTCTACTACTGGAACTCAGCCACCCTGAAAATCGACGGATCGATTTTCTCTCCGTCAGCGGGGGCGTTTGGGCAGATTTTCCCCAAAGCGGCAGAGGCCGTACTTTATGACGTAACCCAGATGACTTTTTTCCAACGCGTCGTAATCTTTCTGGGAACAGCCGCCGAATTTGTCCTGCCAGCCTTGTTGCTGGTCGGCCTGCTGACCCGGGTGGCAGCCCTTGGGATGATTGGGTTTGTCTGGGTCCAGACCATTGTCGACGTGACCGGTCATGGCGTCAAACTGGGAGGCCTGTTCGACAACGCACTTACTTTGATGGATCAGCGCGTGATGTGGACTTTCCTGTTTCTGGTCATCGCGATAAACGGCGCAGGCCCGATCTCGATCGATCGCATCCTGCGCCTGAAGTAACTCAGAAATGTGCCTTGGGCTCGTCCGGTTTACCCGCGGCCAGCCCAAGGAGACCCGCCACGGCGGCAAAGGCGACCGGGAACATGGTGAACACATTGAACCCGAACGCATAATACATCCCAGCCGCAGAAATCAGCAGCAACACGCCACCAATCAGAGCGCGGGCATGTGCCATCGCCCCGCCCGCAATAGCCAATAAAGGCGCAAGGATCGCCGCGGTTCGGATCAACTGCGCATTGTCCACCTGCTCGGCAATCCCGTCGATTTCGCCAAACCTGTCGATCAACTCGACATATCCATAGCCAACAAACCCGACCAACATGCCGATCAGACCGGCAACTACCCCTAAAATCATCGCTGCGTTACGCATTTAGAACCCTCTAGCTTGCGACCAACCACATAAGTACCCACTCAGCCAACGCCAAGGGCTGCCTGCGTTTCAGCCGTCCAGCCCAGATAAAGTGCACCGTCTTTCTCAACAAGCGGTCGCTTCATTAAGGTTGGGTGTTCCTGCAAGAGTTCCAGCGGCTCTTTTTTGCGCTGCTCTGCATCCAACCCGCGCCATGTTGTCGACCTGGTATTGAGCAAAGCCTCGCCGAAACGTTTTAGGGCCTGCGCCAGTACCGCATCCGGCACACCTTGCGCGCGAACATCGATAAAATCCGAACCCTCAAGCAATTTCAAAGCCTTACGGCAAGTATCGCAAGTCTTCAATCCATATACGCGCATTTTCAGGCTGCTCCTGTTTCGATCTTGATAATGGGCAAATTCGCCAGTGTATTCCGGTATTTCTTGATTTTTTACTTCACCGTGCAATGTTGAAAAAGACGGAACACGTAATTCGGGCCGTGTCGTGTGGACGAGACGGTGATGTGTTGCGGTTACGTCAATCGCTACCCCCACCAATTTTGTGGGACAACGTGCAAGTAGAAGGAGACACGGGAAATGCCAACTGGCACCGTGAAATGGTTCAATACCACCAAAGGCTATGGGTTTATTGCCCCTGATGAAGGCGGCAAGGACGTATTTGTTCACATCTCGGCCGTTGAAAGATCTGGTCTTACCGGACTCGCTGACAATCAGAAGGTCGCTTACGAACTGGAAGACGGACGTGACGGCCGACAAATGGCTTCAGATTTGAAGCCACTGTAAAATCCCGTTACTGCGGGTACGAAAATCAGGACAACGGCCAATTTCAGGCCGTTGGCCATCGAAAGTGAAGTGCCTATTCTCGCGCCCTGCTGCTTTCGGGGCGCGTGGTTCAATTTTGCCACATGGCACGATACAGGACGTACTGGTCGCACAGGTGACCTCCATCGTCCAGTTGCCGGATTATCTAGTCCACACTTCCATCAGTTGTTCAGGATTGCACATCCTGGCTCTTGCCCGCTCAGAGGTGAACTGGAGCGCAAGTTTTTGGTGCATGTAGCCGTGGGTTCGCAAATCACCATCGACGATGGGGGGCCTCGGCCTGTGCCACGCAAGGCAGGAACAGGGTCAGACAACCGGTTTTGATCAAAACTGAAAGTGTCATGAAACGATCGCAACCATTTCATGACGCCCCGTATAGACAGACGGCAAGCGCACTCAGCTTTCCTTGATGATCGCCTCGAACTCACGCCATTCCCGCCCGGTCATGCCCGAGTTTTCCTGCGTGACCGTCTCTCCGGCCAACATCCGACGCAGGCTGTCGACCATCTGCGCGGAAAGATTGACCGCACCCAGGCGGTAATCTTCAAACGCCTTATAGGCGGCCGGCACCCAATCAGCGACGATCTTGCACATGGCATCGGCGTAAACACGAATTTCGTATTGGGCATGAGGATCCGCGCGCAGACGCAGGAAGTGGAACAGGTTGTGCAGGTCAACCTTCCAGTACCATTGCGTGTAGATATTCGCCGGAAGGTTCATCCGCGCCAGTTCACGCGCAAGCCCTTGCTGCCCGTCCTGACCCATCATCGCCTCGTAATTGTCATAACAACGCGCGCTATCAGCTTTCAATATCTCAAGGACGCGCGCGGCTTCTTCGCCCTGCAACGTATCGCCGCGACCCTGATTGTTGATCTCGGACTGCGCGGACACGTGCTCGGGTGCCGGGATATAGAATTCACGGTCCAAAATCGAATAGCGCGCCGAATATTCATTCACATTCGCTGTCCGGTGCCGAATCCACTGTCGCGCGACAAAAACCGGTAACTTGACGTGCAACTTTATCTCGCACATCTCAAACGGGGTCGAGTGCCAGTGCCGCATCAGATAGCGGATCAACCCTTCGTCATTTTGCACTGATTTGGTGCCCTTGCCATAGGACACGCGTGCGGCCTGACAAATCGCAGCGTCATCACCCATATAGTCGATCACGCGCACAAAACCGTGGTCCAGAACCTGATGCGCCGTGTACAGATGTTCCTCCATCCCCGCAGCTACAACACGGCGTGTTGGATGCGATTGCGCCCGTTGCGCTTCGATCTCGCCCAGTTGGTCAGAGGACAGCGGCATGAAATTTCCTTTCCAGCAATGAGTCGCCTGCCACTATATATCGCCAATCAAAAGACAGGAACCGCGATATGTGCGCCCACATTTGCATTTTCAGAATTGTGTCCGTGCGGCCTCTCGACACGTGATGTACGCGCGCTAAGGTGCAGGGCATCACCTGAACAGAAAGGAACCCGCAATGGGGCTCACTTACCTCCACACCATGGTTCGCGTGAAGGACCTGGACAAATCCATGGCGTTTTACAAGTTGCTGGGTCTTAAGGAAACGCGCCGCTATGACAGCGAACAGGGGCGGTTTTCTCTGATCTTCATGGCTCCCGCTGGGCAAGAGGATCGACCAATCGAGTTGACCTATAACTGGGATGGGGATGACGATCTGCCCAACGACAGCCGCCATTTCGGCCATCTCGCCTATGGAGTCGACAATATTTATGAAACCTGTCAGCACCTGCAGGACAATGGAGTCGTGATCAACCGGCCACCACGCGACGGCCGAATGGCGTTTGTCAGGTCACCCGACAATATCTCGGTAGAGTTGCTACAAAACGGTGATGCGCTGGAACCGGCCGAACCCTGGGCCAGCATGGAAAGCACCGGGCACTGGTGATCCGCTGGTTGATCACACTGGGCCTAGCCTTTTTAGCCAGCCCCCTGCGGGCCGAGCCCTGTCGCCTTGCGCTTGCGCTGGCAATGGACATTTCAACATCGGTAAGCGCAGAAGAGGACGCGCTGCAAAGGCAGGGCCTTGCCGCAGCGTTGGTTGCCCCCGAGGTGACCGAGGCCTTCTTTTCCTCGTCGATGCCGGTCGCGCTGGCTGTTTATGAATGGAGCGGCCGGGACGTTCAGCACATCATACTGGGCTGGACGATGATCAACACGCAGACCGATTTGCTGGTGGCAGCGACCACGATACAGCAATCGGTCCGATCAGACAGCGACTCGGCCACGGCGATGGGGTATGCGCTAGCCTTTGGGGCGACGCTGATGCAGCAGGCCCCGACATGTCTTTTTCAAACCATTGATCTGTCAGGTGACGGTTCGAACAACGATGGATATGGCCCGGATTCCGCCTATCGGCATTTTCCCTTTGAGAATACGATTGTGAATGGCCTGGTCATTAATGCCGCCGACTTCGAAGGCGAGCTGTACCTGATTCCCTTCTTTGAAAACAATGTCCTGTACGGCCCCGGCGCGTTTCTGGAAATCGCCGACGGGTTCCAGGATTTCGAACGCGCCATGCGGCGCAAACTTGAACGCGAACTAAAAGGTATGCAGATCGGCGCATTGTCGGGCCCCGGCCAGCGATGATACGTGCGCTTGCAACGATAGTCAGCATATTGGCCACCTCTGCGGCATCAGAATGCCGCCATGCTTTGGCTTTGGGCCTGGATGTGTCGGGATCAGTCGACAGCTCGGAATACCGGTTGCAGCTTGGCGGCTTGGCAGGTGCTTTGCGCAGGCCCGAGATTAAGCAACTCTTTCTTTCAGACACAGCAAACCCGGTACACATCGCGATTTATGAGTGGAGCGAACCCGGCCACCAACGCCTGTTACTGGGCTGGACCGCAGTACAATCGGACCTCGATCTGGGGCGCATAGCCACCCTGCTCGACCATGTGAAACGCAGCGGCGCTCCGCAAGGAACCGCCGTCGGGTCCGCCATGCTGTTCGGTGCCGAGCTTTTGGGCCAGAAACCCGATTGCTGGAAGCGGACATTGGATCTGTCGGGGGACGGAAAGCACAATATCGGCCTGCATCCAAGAAATGCGAAACAGACGCTCTCTGACGACGGTATCACGATCAATGGACTGGTCATCGGTGCCGACGACCCTGACATCGGTAGCACCCGCTATGTTCAGGTCGGAGAGCTGCTGGCCTATTTCAAAGCATGGGTCATCCTTGGCCCCGGCGCCTTTGTTGAGGTTGCCCTGGGCTTTGACGATTACGAAGAAGCAATGACCCGTAAACTGATCCGCGAACTTGAAGGCCTGACCCTATCGGATGCGGGACTGAGGCCGACCAAGCATCAGTAGATATAGCGGATCTGATCCGTCCAATACCGTTCTACCCGCCGCAATGCTCCGGTAATGTCTTCGATCCCTTCCTGTCCAAGCACGCCGCGCGATTGTAGGCCTTCGGCATGTCTCGAAAACAGCTCGGAGACGATATCGCGGATTTCCCGGCCCTGTGGCGTCAACCGGACACGCACCGAACGGCGGTCTATTTCGCAACGCTGGTGGTGCATATACCCCATCTCGACCAATTTTTTGAGGTTGTAGCTGACATTGCTGCCTTGATAGTAGCCGCGGCTTTTCAATTCACCAGCGGTAACCTCATGATCTCCGATATTGAACAAAAGCAACGCTTGAACCGCGTTAATCTCAAGAACACCGACCCGTTCAAACTCATCTTTGATAACGTCCAACAACAAACGATGAAGCCGCTCAACCAGAGCAAGTGCCTCAAGATAGCTGGTCATGAAGCCTTTGACCCCCGGCGCGGAGACCTGCATTTCCAAACTCATACGATCCTCCGATTCATTCGCGCAGTTTCAGGCAGAATGAAGCGAAAAGCCGAAAAATCAGTTAAGCCGGATAATCTCTATTTTTGAAAGGTTTGTGCGATTTCGGAAACAAGGTCCGAGAATTGGGAAGGTGGCAGGACCTGACCGGTGACCCATTGATACAGGTCCTGATCATTCTCGTGCAACAGGGCGTCGTAAACATCCAGCCCTGTTGCATCCATGGAGTCCAGATTGCGGTCTGCATAGGCAGCCAGAATCAGATCCATCTCTTTGATGCCGCGTCGCATGGAACGCATTTTCATCCGTTTGATCCTGACATTGCGCGGTTCGGTCACTATTCCGCCTCCAGCATCATGCGCACACGTTTCTCCAGCCTTGCAGCCCGCTCGGCGCTGGCGCGCATCTCGCCTCGGATTGAACGAAGCTCGGATACGATTCCGGCCAGGTCAGGTGCGTTTTCTCCAGCCTCGACAGGGGCGTCCATCCCGTCGCCCTCGCCGGTGAGAAGCCACATGATCGAAACGTTGATCATGCCTGCCATCATCGACAGTCGGTTGGCCCGGGGCTCAGACAGATCATTTTCCCAGGCGGCAATCGTAGACTTCTTGACACCCAGCCTGCGGGCCAGATGTGCCTGCGTCATCCCCGCTGCTTCACGCGCCCCTGCCAGCCGGTCTCCGAATGTCGCCGCGTCGGGTCCGTACCAGTCATTTTCGTCGTTCATCGGGGTCTCCAAATCTCTTGTTTTATATCGCTTGATCGTCGTTCGGGCGCACCCTATGACAGTCAGGCTAAACATACAAACTGAGGCCGACCATGAGTTTCCTGTCTGCGACACTGTCACGCGTAAAACCATCTCCAACAATCGCGATGACAGCCAAGGCGGCCGAATTAAAGGCAGCCGGACGAGACGTAATTGGCCTAAGCGCCGGAGAGCCAGATTTCGACACGCCCCAGAACATCAAGGATGCTGCGGTGGCGGCCATCGCCGCTGGAAAGACCAAATACACCGCGCCCGATGGCATACCAGAGCTGAAGCAGGCGGTTTGCGCCAAGATGAAACGTGATCATGGACTGGACTATTCGCCTGCTCAGATCTCGGTCGGAACCGGTGGCAAGCAGACGTTGTATAACGCGCTGATGGCCACCATGAACACGGGCGATGAGGTGGTCATACCTGCGCCCTATTGGGTCAGCTATCCCGATATGGTTCTTCTGGCAGGGGGAACGCCTGTGACAGTTGAAACGACCTTGGAGAACAGTTTCAAACTAACCGCTGAACAGCTTGAGGCAGCTATTACCCCAAAGACCAAATGGTTCATCTTCAACTCTCCGTCCAACCCAACCGGTGCAGGGTATAGCCGGGCGGAACTGAGAGCTTTGACCGATGTCCTGATCAGGCACCCGCATGTTTGGGTAATGACAGATGATATGTACGAGCATCTGGCCTATGACGGGTTTGAATTCTGCACACCGGCCGAAGTCGAGCCCAGGCTTTATGACCGCACCCTGACCTGCAATGGTGTATCCAAAGCTTATGCGATGACTGGCTGGCGGATTGGCTATGCAGCAGGGCCTACCGAATTGATTGCGGCAATGCGCAAGGTTCAGTCGCAATCGACCTCGAACCCCTGCTCGATCAGCCAATGGGCGGCGGTAGAGGCGCTGAACGGTACACAGTCCTTTCTGGCCCCGAACAATGAAACGTTCAAACGCCGCCGTGATCTGGTCATCAGCATGCTGAACCAGATCGAAGGAGTGACCTGCCCAACTCCGGAAGGTGCGTTTTACGTCTACCCTTCCATTTCCGGGTTGATCGGAAAGACCACGCCTGCTGGCACTTTGATCGACACAGACGAAGCCTTCGCAACCGCGCTTTTGGAAGAGGCTGACGTTGCAGTCGTCTTCGGCGCTGCGTTTGGGTTGTCCCCCAACTTCCGCGTCAGCTATGCTACGTCAGATGAAGCGCTGACCGAAGCCTGCACGCGCATTCAGAGGTTTTGTGCTTCGCTGACCTGATCGGAGACCTTATGACTGCCGAATTGCCTGAGTACTATTTCCGCATACGCGAAAACGGTGCCGCGGTTTTCCGGATCGACACGGAAAACCGCCAACGTCGGATTGAAATGAACCAGATCGCGGTCATCAACATCCGCAACGGAGAGGTGAAGCCGCAGGGTCAGCGCGCTCTGACTGAGGCGGATCAGGCCGAAATCGAGCGCTGGATGGCAGAACGTAAAGATCTTCTGGCGCAGCGCGATATCGACGATATTCACCGCGCGGTGGACTATCTGAACCTAACCACACAGTGGGCCCAGTCCAAAGCGACTGACCAACAGCTCGAGGACGTTACGGACCGGCTACTACTGGCGATGCATGATCTGCGCAGCGTATTGGTTCGGAAGAAAGCCGACCGGCTGAACAAAGGCTAATTTGCCTTCACGCTGCCGGTTCAGCGATCATACGCACTGATCGTAACCAGAAGCGCGCCATCAACAGTACGGCGGCACAGGCAAGACCCAGCACAAGGCCCAACCAGACACCGACGCCCTCCATGCCGCGGATGAACCCAAAATAGTAGGACGCCGGAATTCCGACGACCCAATAGCTTAGCCCCGCCATGACCATTGGCACCTTGGCATCCTGCAATCCGCGCAAAAGGCCCAACGCGATCACCTGTGCGCCGTCCACCAGCTGGAACAACGCAGCCATGGCCAGCAATCCGGTACCTATGGCCAGAATCTCGGGGCGTTTCGGATCCTGCGGTTCCACAAATACGGAAATCAGAGGCTCGGCGCAGGTCAGGAATAGGATGATTGTCAGGATAGACACCACAAGGGACATCCCTGTCACGGCGACGGCTCCTTTTTCCAGATGCGCGCGGTCCTTGCGGCCAAGCGCATTGCCCGCCCGGATCGTGGCGGCGTTGGACAGGCCCAGATGCACCATGAATGTCGCCGAGGCGAGGTTCAGAGCGATCCCATGCGCCGCCAGCGGCACCTGACCGATCCAGCCCATCATAAAGGCCGACATCGCGAACAGAGACACTTCGGCCAGCAGGGTCAGCCCGATGGGTATGCCTAGCTTCAGAACGCTAAGCAGCATCTCCCAGTCGGGCCGCCAAAACCTTTGGAACTGGCTATGCTCGGGCAGAACTTTTACAGCATAGATGATAACCGCAATTAACGACACGGTCTGCGTCACGACCGAAGCGATAGCGGCGCCCATCACGCCCAGTTCAGGCGCACCCCAGTTGCCAAAGATCAAAGCATAGTTGGTCAGACCGTTCACCACCGCAGCTGCGACAGTGATCCACAAAACAACCTGGGTTCGCTCCAACGCCGCAAGGTAGGACTTCAAGACCATTACCACCAGAGCGGGGAACAGACCCCAGCCTGCAACCCGCAGGTATTCCGATGCAGTTTCTGCCACCTGTGGATCCTGATCTGTGGCGATCAAGATCGGGTATGACCACCACAGCAAGGGCATTACCACTGCTGCATATAGCAACGACAACCAGAGCCCCATACGGGTCGAACGGCGAATGCTGGTTTCATCGTCTTCGGCAGCGGCTGTTGCCACCATTGGCATAACGGCCAGACCGAACCCGCCCCCGAACAGGAACAGGACAAAGTAAAAGCTGCTGGCCAACGTGACCGCCGCCAAAGCTTCGACCCCGTACCAGCCAAGCATGATCGTGTCTGTCAGACCGATTGCGAACTGCGCCAGATGCCCGCCAACCAATGGCAGGCCCAGGACGGCAATGGCACGGAAATGGCCTTGATATGTCATCACCTTATTCATTCCACCAGCCATAGGCCCGGGGAAAGGCCGGGACAAGACCGGAACAGAGAAATTTCAGAGTGAGACATCGATCCGGGACAGGTGCCCTGCCCCGAACCTTAGGCCTAGCAGCGGGCGTCAGGATGCAGCGCGTTGCCCAGAATATGCTCGGATCGGTGGATCACATGATGCGCCTGACCCACGATCAAAGGATCGGGCTCGCCAACAATGCCGTGATCCTTGTCCGGGTAATCAAGTGTCGACAGAAAGTGGCGCATACAGTTCAGACGAGCGCGTTTTTTGTCATTCGATTTCACGATAGTCCAGGGCGCATCAGCGGTGTCTGTATAAAAGAACATCGCCTCTTTCGCCTCGGTATAGTCATCCCATTTGCCAAGGCTTGCCTTGTCGATCGGAGATAGTTTCCATTGCTTCAACGGATCGGTCTCACGGCTTTGAAACCGCCGCTGTTGTTCGGGTTGCGTGACCGAAAACCAGTATTTGTAAAGCTGAATTCCCGACCTCACCAACATCCGTTCAAGCTCTGGCGTCTGGCGCATAAACTCTAGGTACTCGTTCGGAGAACAGAACCCCATCACCCTCTCGACCCCGGCGCGGTTGTACCAAGAGCGGTCGTAGAACACCATTTCACCAACGGTGGGAAGCTCGTGCACATAGCGCTGATAGTACCATTGGCCCTTTTCTTCCCAGGTGGGTTTGTTAAGGGCGACCACGCGCGCCTGACGGGGGTTCAGGTGTTCCATAAACCGTTTGATTGTACCGCCCTTACCAGCCGCATCGCGCCCTTCAAACAGCAATACGAACCGTTGTCCGGTTTCCTGCGCCCACAGCTGAACCTTAAGCAACTCAGCCTGCAGTTTGGCCTTCTCGGCCTCATAGACCCGCCGGGGCATCTTGCGATGATAGGGATATCTTCCGCTTTCGAATGCCTTGCGGATCTTTTCCGGGCTTGGCTCGGAAACAGCACCTGCAACAGGTGTTTCGTCATTCACACGTGGTAGATTTTGCTCGGGTTGCGCAGCTGCATCCATTCATATTCTCCTTTTTTCACTGTTCGAAAAAACGGCTAGCAGAACCGAAGCTTTCGCGCTTTGATTGGGGTCAAACCAAATTCACTTATACGGCGAAAAGGCCAATAAACATGGAAACCCGATTTCAGATCCTGAATGGCCAGAGGTTTCATATTCGCCGTTGGGGGTCATCCGACCTGCCACCCTTGCTGATGCTACACGGCTTTCCGGAATATGGTGGGGCATGGGCCGATCTGGCGCCACATCTGGCATCTCATTTCCATTGCATTGCCCCTGATCAACGCGGTTACGGCCAAAGCTGGGCACCAGAGGGTGTCGGCCAATATGCCACGTCCGAGCTGGTCTCGGATATGATCGCACTTGTCGAAGCTCTGGATACGCCAATCAGTGTTCTGGGCCATGACTGGGGCGCCGCGGTCGCCTATGGCCTGGCCATGTTCCGCCCAGATCTCGTCGGTCGCCTGATCATCGCAAACGGCGTTCACCCGGTGCCCTTCCAACGGGCTATGGCATCGGGCGGCGCGCAATCCGCGGCCTCTCAATATATTAACGCGCTACGGGCCCCTGATGCCGCAACACACTTTGCCGCGAACAATTTTACCCGCTTGGAAAGTTTCTTTCGCCACGGGATGGGCTTGGACTGGCTGTCCAACGACCGGATGGAGGACTATCGCACTGAATGGGCCCGTCCCGGTCGCCTGAATGCCATGCTGAACTGGTATCGGGCCTCTCCGCTGGTTGTGGCGAAACCGGGCGAGCCCTGCACAGACCTGCCCCGGCTTCCGGTCGAGCGGCTGATGGTTCGTTGCCCACATCTTTTGCTATGGGGCTCCGATGACAAAGCGCTGCTGCCCGAGACGACAGACGGTCTGGAAGATTTCGCGCCCGACCTCACACGAGTCGATATTCCGGGCACAGATCACTGGTTACACCACCAGAAGCCCGAAGCATTGGCACAGGCAATCATCGAGTGGACAGACGGCTGAGGCCTATTTATGCCCCCAATCGGCAGGATCAGCCGAGTTATTGGGGGACAGCCCCAGAATGTCACCATCGGTGGAACATCCCAGCCCCAGAACGGTGCGGTTAGCATAGGCGAAATAGGCACAGACCTGATTGATCTCGAGGATTTCTCCATCATCCCACCCTGTGTTGCGCAGGGCGGCGATGTCACCTTCCACCAATTCTGCAGGGGCCTGCGTCAGCTTGCGCGCATACAGCATGGCCGCAACCTGAGCAGCCTCCAATGGTGCGCTTTCGGGTGTCCCAGCTTCGATCGCGGCACGGATTGCATTACCGCGCACTTCGTCGCCTAACAGCCTTTGCAACCCGTTGAAATGATGCTCGACACAGTACCCGCAGTGGTTCAGAGAACTGACCCAGACACCCAGAGTTTCGAGAAACCACTTGGGAATCTGATTGGCCGAATGGTGCAGCACATTCTTGTACAACGCCATATGTCCTTCCATCGAATGCGGCCGCAAGGAATGCGCCATCATGATGTTGTCGACATTGTTGTCGGGGCCGGTGACGCGGTCGTAGAGTTTCTTCAACCGACCAGTGGCCGTATCGTAGGGGATGGTTTTTATCCAGCTCATTTTAAGATTCCTGCTGTCGCGGTGATTTGTTATCCGCAGCCTAAGAGGCCTTAGAACAGGTCGCGAAACGAAATCGTCGAACTTCTGCTCTGAGCCCAAACCAGCTGCGTACTATGTCGCAAAAACCTCTTCGCGTTCCTCGGAAAAGCGTCCGCGTTCGGAGAAGACAACCAATGCCTGTTTTGCGAATTTGGACACGCTGACCCATTCCTCCGAACTCTTAAACCAGTCGACGCTCCAAGTATCTTCTTCAGTTGCATCGGCTGCGTATTCGGCAAGCTCTGCAAACTTAGAAATGGCTTCTATTTCCTTTTCGCTGAATACCTTGGGAGCCTCATCGTAATCGAGCGGCAACAAGTCACCGACCAACTCAATCATCTCATAGGCCCCAAGTGTAGCGATGTCGCCTAAAGACGAATACATATCAAGCAACTCGATCAAGCGGTTGCGAAGCCTTTGATAAAGTAGTTGCCGACTGATTTCTTCCATGTAGTGTTTTTGGCACCGTAGGCGCGTTCACTCAAGGTCTGCTTCGTCCGCATCGCTTCCATTAGTGATAGCTGGTGCCGCAACCATATTGATTATCCTCTAATCGGCCAACCAGCCCCAAACCATCCACAACACCTCGCGTCCCTCTTCCCCCGGACCACATCACCTGCCATAATAGGGGAAACTCAAAAACAAGAGCAGCCCATATGCCCGACGATCTGTTGACGCCCGAAGCGACCAATACCTATGACGCCTCATCCATTGAGGTGCTCGAAGGTCTTGAACCTGTTCGCAAACGCCCCGGCATGTATATCGGCGGCACGGATGAGCGTGCGCTGCACCATATGGTCGCTGAAATCCTCGACAACTCGATGGACGAAGCGGTGGCAGGCTATGCCAACCGGATCGAGGTCGAACTGCACGCAGATTTCGCCCTGACCGTGCGCGACAATGGGCGCGGCATTCCGATCGATCCGCACCCGAAATTCCCCGACAAATCCGCGCTTGAGGTCATCCTGTGCACATTGCACGCGGGCGGCAAGTTCTCGGGTAAGGCGTATCAGACCTCGGGCGGTCTGCATGGGGTTGGCGCGTCTGTGGTCAATGCTTTGTCGGACTCGATGGTTGTTCAGGTGGCCCGCGACAAACAGCTGTTCGAACAACGCTTCTCGCGTGGAGTACCTCAGGGCCCCGTCGAAAAGGTCGGCGCTGCCCCCAACCGGCGCGGTACAACAGTAACTTTCCATGCCGACCCCGACATCTTTGGCCACCACAAATTCAAACCCGCGCGGCTGTTCAAATCCATCCGCTCCAAGGCCTATCTGTTCTCGGGCGTCGAAATCCGCTGGAAAACCGCCATCGACGACGGCGAAACCCCCACCGAGGCGACGTTCCACTTTCCCGGCGGGTTGTCGGATTACCTGAAGGAAACGATGAACGGCTCGTCCACCTATGCCGATCAGCCCTTTGCCGGCACCGTGGACTTTCGGGAAAAATTCAATGCCGCTGGTAAGGTCGAATGGGCGATCAACTGGACCCCCTCACGCGATGGGTTCATCCAATCCTACTGTAACACCGTCCCCACCCCCGAAGGCGGCACGCATGTGGCGGGCTTCTGGGCGGCGGTCCTCAAGGGCATCAAAGCTTACGGCGAGCTGATCAACAACAAAAAGGCCGCGCAGATCACCCGCGACGACCTGGTCACCGGCGGCTGCGCCCTGGTGTCCTGCTTTATCAGCGAGCCTGAATTCGTTGGCCAAACCAAAGACCGCCTCGCCACGGTCGAAGCTCAAAGGCTGGTCGAAAACTCGGTCCGTGACCATTTCGACAACTGGCTGGCCGCGGATAACAAATCCGCCGGAGCGATCCTCGACTTCCTCATTCTAAGGTCCGAGGAACGTCTACGCCGACGGGCCGAGAAGGAAACACAGCGCAAGTCCGCCACTAAGAAACTTCGTCTCCCCGGCAAGCTGGTGGACTGTTCCAGTTCAACACGGGACGGCACCGAATTGTTCATCGTCGAGGGCGACTCGGCGGGCGGCTCGGCCAAGATGGGCCGTAACCGCAAAACACAGGCGCTACTGCCCCTGCGCGGTAAAATCCTGAACGTGTTGGGCGCGGCCAGTTCCAAGCTGGGCACCAATACCGAGATCAACGATCTGACCCAGGCGCTGGGTGTCGGGCTTGGCACCCGTTTCAATGTCGACGACCTGCGCTATGACAAGATCATCATCATGACCGACGCGGATGTCGACGGCGCGCATATCGCGGCGCTGCTGATGACGTTCTTCTTTACCCAGATGCGGCCCATGATCGACGCGGGCCACCTCTACCTCGCCTGCCCGCCGCTGTATCGCCTGACCCAAGGGGCCAAACGCGTCTATTGTCTGGACGAGGCAGAGCGCGATGCATGGATGGAAAAAGGTCTGGGCGGCAAAGGCAAGATCGACGTGTCCCGCTTCAAGGGTCTGGGCGAAATGGACGCCAAAGACCTGAAAGAAACCACGATGGATCCGGCCTCGCGCAAACTGATCCGCGTCACTATAGACGAGGACGAACCCGGCGAAACCGGCGATCTGGTCGAGCGTCTGATGGGCAAGAAACCCGAACTGCGGTTCCAATACATTCAGGAGAACGCGCGGTTTGTGGAGGAGTTGGATGTTTAGGTAAATAGCGATGAAAACGCTTGGCTTCTTTTTTGCCATTGTTATTCTTTTGTTAGGCGGCGGAGTAGCCGGTTTTGTTGCCTACAATGGTTGGTTTGTAATTGTCGCGGTAATTGAAGGTGCAAAAACCTTAGAGCCGAAAATTTATGTCCCTTTGGTCGTAACAGTCCTCTCGGCAGCAATTGGTTTAATTGCCGCGTTGTATACTCAATCTTCCATACGAAGGCGGGAAATTGAAGAAGCTCACAGAAACAGGAAGATCGAAATCTACTACGGTTTCTTAAAGCTTGTTCAGAAAATGCAACTTGCTCAGAAAGAAGGATTTGAAGATCAAGCGGTCGATGAAAAAGACTTACTCCTCTTGCTTAGCGACTTCAGGGTTGACATAACCTTATGGGCGTCACCCAAAGTACTTAACTCTTTCCAAAACTTCTTATCTGTTTCGGCTGGGCGGTCTTCGCCTAAGGAATTGTTGTCTCAAATAGACCCGCTCTATAAAGCTATGCGAAGGGACATAGGTTTGAGCAATACCGGCCTAGAAAACCATTACTTTGCCAAATCGATGCTGATTGACCCTTCAGAGTTTGACCAGCTTTGAACTCTTTGATTGTCCAAAGCTTGCTAAACTCAGCAAGCGTAGTATGGGTGTTTACACCCATCAAATTTGCCACATCAAGATGGGTGTAAACACCCATCCTACATCAGCACAATCCACGCGTTCGACCCGAGCGTGAATGCGAAACGTCTCCACAACCCGTAGGCCGGGCTTCAGCCCGGCACCCCGTCCAACCACTCCGCAATCTGCCCGGCAGGCCCTTCCCACCCCGGCTCCATGAACAGAAAATGCGCGTGGTTTTCGACCGGCAGAAACGTCGCGCGGCCTCCGTAGAGCTTCGCCAGCGCACGGCAGGTGTTGGGGTTCACGGCCCGATCTTCCGACCCTGAGACGATCAAAACCGGGCAATCGACCTTGTCGATCTCGACCTTCATCGCGTGGTAGTCGTCGAACATCCAAAAGAACATCTCGAACATCACCCTGCCGCTTTCCGCGCCCAACTGGTCGAACACCGCGTGCTGCTGCGCCTCGGGCATCTTGTTCAATGCAAAGGGGGCCATCAGATCGAACTCAACCCGCATGGGCTGTTTCCAGAACGCCCCGCCCTCCATCAACGCACGCGGAACGGCGCGTTCGTCGTCGGCTTCGGGCAGTGTGCCCCACGGCGCGTTCGGGTTGATCAGAACGATGGCGCTGGCCAAGCCGCGCGCTGCCACCTGCTGCGCCACAACGCCCGCGATGGCATGGCCCAGAATAACCGGTTTGCTGTCCAGCCCCTGAACAAAGTCGGCAATGTCATTTGTATAGTCCGTCACGCTGGTGTCGGTCAGCCCCGGATCGGGTTCGGCCTTGGGATCGCCACCATGGTACCGCAGAGCGGGCGTGTGCACCATCCAGCCCCGGTCGCGAAAGAATTCTGCGTAATCGGCCATACACCACGGTCCGGCAAAGGCTCCGTGGATCAGAACAATCTCTTTGGTCATGGAAACGCCCCCTCACCTGCCTTCACTATGAGAGATGAGGGAGCGGATCGGCAAGAGGCTTACAGCGCCGCTTTGAACAGCGCCGTCAGGTTGTCCTCGGTCAGTTCAATCGGATTGCCGCCGCAAGAGGGGTCGATGATCGCCCCCTTGACCAGTTCGGGGATTGCCGCATCGGTCACTTTCATATCCGAGAGTTTGCGGGGGATACCCAGCGAGTCATTAAACTCCTGCACAAAGGCGCGGAACCCGTCAAAGCCTCCATCGATGCCCAGATAGGCCGCTGCCTGGTGGAACCGGTCGGCGATGGCGGGGGCGTTGAACTCTAGCACTGCGGGCATGCAGACTGCGTTGGTCGTCCCGTGATGGGTGTTGAATACCGCGCCAATCGGGTGGCTCATCGCGTGGATCGCGCCGAGGCCCTTTTGAAAGGCCGTGGCCCCCATCGCTGCCGCGCTCATCATTTGGGCACGGGCTTCGATATCGGTGCCATCGGTATAGGCGCGCGGCAGGTAGTCCTTGACCAGCCGCATCCCCTCGAGCGCGATGCCGTGTGACATCGGGTGGTAATGCGGGCTGGAGAACGCCTCGACACAATGGGCAAAGGCGTCCAGACCGGTGCCCGCGGTGATGAATTGCGGCATCCCGACGGTCAGTTCCGGGTCACAGATCACCACGGTTGGCAGTACCTTAGGGTGAAAGATAATCTTTTTCGCGTGGGTTTCCGAATTGGTGATGACGCTGGCGCGCCCGACCTCGGACCCGGTGCCAGCGGTGGTCGGAACCGCAATGATCGGAGCAATGGCATCGGCATCGGCGCGGGTCCACCAGTCGCCAATATCTTCGAAATCCCAGACCGGGCGCGTCTGCCCGGCCATGAAGGCCACCATCTTACCTAGATCCAGCCCCGAGCCACCGCCAAATGCGATTACCCCGTCATGGTCGCCTGCCCGATACGCCGCAACGCCGGCCTCAAGGTTCTTCTCATTGGGGTTCGGGTCCACTTCGCTAAACAGGCCACGCCCCAGACCCGCAGCCTCAAGAATATCCAGCGTCGCCGAGGTGATCGGCAGATCAGCCAACCCCTTGTCCGTGACCAGCAGAGGGCGTTTCATTCCGGCCGCAGCGCAGGCTTCGGGCAGTTCCTTGATGCGGCCAGCGCCGAATTTGATCGCGGTCGGATAGGACCAGTTTCCAGACAGGCTCATGATGTCACCTTCTTCAGATGGTAGGATTTGGGGCGGGTAAGGTTGTGATAGCCGATGACAGAAAGACCACCGCCACGCCCGGTATTCTTGCAACCGGTCCAGCACAGGCCCGGATCCAAATAATCGGCGCGGTTCATGAAGACGGTGCCAGTTTCAATCTGGTCACCGACCCGCGCGGCCCGGTCCACGTCGCGGGTCCAGAGGCTAGCGGTCAGACCAAACTCGCTGTCATTCATCAGCGCGATGGCTTCGTCATCCGACGACACTTTCATGATACCAACTACGGGGCCGAAACTCTCATCCCGCATCACCCGCATGTCGTGTGTGACATTGGTCAGGATTTGCGGGGTCAGATATGCCCCCCCATCATCCTCGGGGAAAGTGTCGATATGGGTAACTGCGCCATCCGCGACTGCCTCGGCAATCTGCGCGCGGACCTCATCGGCAAAGCGTACATTGGCCATCGGTCCAATCGTCGTCTCTGCATCCAGCGGATTGCCCAGCTTATAGCCCTGAACAATCTCAACCGCTTTGGCAACGAACGCATCATACAGGCTTTCGTGCACATAAATCCGCTCAATCCCGCAGCAGCACTGGCCCGCGTTGAACATCGCACCGTCGATCAGCGTATCAACAGCTGCGTCCAGATCGGCGTCGTCCATGACATAGCCTGGATCCTTGCCGCCCAACTCGGTACCGACCCCGGTGAATGTGCCCGCCGCCGCACGTTCCATCGCCTGACCACCACCGACCGAGCCAGTGAAGTTCACGAAATCAAACGCATTTCCAGCGATCAAATCGTTAGTCACATCATGACTCAGGAACACATTCTGGAACACATCCTCAGGAACACCTGCCGAATGGAAAGCCTGCGTCATCCGCTCACCCACCAACAAGGTCTGGGTCGCGTGTTTCAGCACCACGGTATTGCCCGCAATCAACGCCGGGGCCACCGTATTGATCGCAGTCATGTACGGGTAGTTCCAGGGCGCCACGACAAAGACAACCCCATGCGGAATGCGTTTGATATAGCGCCTGAAGATCTCATCCTCGCCCACCGCAATATCGGCCAGTGCACCCTGCGCGATCTCGGCCATATGGCAGGCGCGCTCGTTAAAGCCGCCAAACTCACCGCCATAGCGCACCGGGCGCCCCATCATATGGGCCAGCTCCGGCACAATCTCATCATTCATCGCACCAACAGCGGCGACACCCGCCATCACAAGATCAATTCGCTCTTGTAATGGGCGTGCTGCCCAGGCTGTTTGCGCTTCCCTGGCCCGCGCGGCCACCTCAAACGCTGCTTCGCGCGATAAGGTTTCGCGCTCAGCATAAACCGATCCATCGATCGGTGAGATGCATTTCAACATCTGCCCCATCTCCATTCCATCCTCTAAAAAGCAGAATCTCCTGCTTTATCTGGCCAACACAAACCTCGGGGGCCGTCATTGATGCACCATTGGTTCAAGCACCAATAGCGGCAGGCAGGGCCCCCAGCTTCGTCCACCCTCAGGCCCGTTCGAACCCGCGGGCAATTTCCCAATCAGTAACCACGCTTTCGAATTCCTCGATTTCTACCTCGGCGGCGCGCGCATAGTGATCAACAACTTCGTCCCCCATAGCGGCCCGCAACATGGTTGAGCCAAGCAGGGCATCCCGCGCAGCGGGCAGGTTGCCGGGGATCATGCCAGACTCGCTCTGATACGCATCGCCTTTGGTTGGTGGCTCAAGCTCCAACCCCTCCTCGATGCCCGCGATACCCGCCGCCAACATACCAGCAATCGCCAGATACGGGTTCATATCCGAGCCCGGAATACGGCATTCCACGCGAACCGATTTGGTTCCATCACCACACAGTCGGAAACCGGCGGTGCGGTTGTCGACCGACCAGATGATCCGCGTCGGCGCAAAACTTCCTTTTTGGAAACGCTTGTAGCTGTTGATGTAGGGGGCCATGAAACACGTATAATCGGCAGCGTATTTCAACAACCCGGCCATATAGCTTTTCATTACTGCCGACATGCCGAGCGGATCTTTTTCGTCGAAAAAGATTGGCCTTCCCTCAGACCACAGCGACTGATGCACATGGGATGAACTGCCAACCTTGTCATGATGCCATTTCGGCAGGAACGTGGCCGCATGCCCGTGCTGCCAGGCGATTTCCTTCACCGCATTCTTGGCGATCGAGTGATACTCGGCCGTTTCCATGGCGGCGGCGTATTTGATGTTCAACTCTTCCTGACCGGTCTCGGCCTCGCCCTTCGTATTCTCGACCGGGATGCCCGCGTTCCACAAATGATTGCGGATAGGACGCATCACATGCTCTTCCTTGGTGGTCTGCAGGATATGATAATCCTCATTATAGCCCGAGATCGGCGCCAGATCGCGAAAGCCTTCCTTGCGGATCTGATCAAAGCTCTTCTCAAACAAAAAGAACTCCAACTCGGTGGCGCACATCGCGTCGTAACCCATGGCTTTCAGGCGTTTGACCTGTTTCTTCAGGATCGACCGGGGCGCGTGCGGGACCTCTTCATGTGTGTGGTGATCCAGAACATCGCACATCACCATCACCGTGCCCTCAAGCCACGGCACCGGGCGCAAAGTGCTGAGATCAGGTTTCATGACGTAATCGCCATAGCCCCGCTCCCAGCTGGTCGAGGCATATCCGTCAGGCGTGCCCATTTCCAGATCTGTCGCCAACAGATAATTGCAGCAATGGGTCTCTTGCCAAGCGCCTGCCACAAAGTGACCGGCGTGAAACCGTTTGCCCATCAGCCGCCCCTGCATGTCCACCATGCAAACAAGAACGGTGTCTACTTCACCTGCTTCAACCTTGGTTTTGAGGTCCGCCAACACAGCATCATGGCCCATCATGTTCATCCTTCATCGCATTCGGGCCTACCGCGCCCCTGTTCCCATCGACGGCCCTTAGTCTTCGGCCGCTTCTTTCTCCATTTCCATAACCAGCCGCGTTTCCAGAACCTGTCCGCTTTTGTAGAGGATCGGATAGGCGATGGCCGCGATATGGCCGTGCAGATCGCGCATAGCGCGCAGTGCCTCCAGATGCAGATCGCTGGACTGGAAACTTTCCGTTTGACCACGCTCCAGCCGCTTTAGATGCGCCTTGCGGCTGTCGCGGGACATCCTTTTGATCTCGGCCTTGTCCAGAACAAGGCGGCGGGCACAGTCGACGTCGTCCACCAACAAAACGTGTCGCGCCAGCGAAAAACTTTCCTGAATGGTGGCGTGTAAATCCTTGAGTTCTTTCCACCCCTGGGCGGAAAACTCGGCCCTTTCCATGTGTTTAATCTTTGCTGAACGCGTCATTCTGTTCGACACGACATCTCCAGCGGCCTCGAGCCGAATAGCGTATTCCACCAGACCACGGGCGGCTTTGATCTGAGACTTGCTCATATTCTGCCGCGGCAACCGCGCGACAAAGCGTCGGATTTCCGTCAACTGGGCGTTTACCATTTCATCCTGCTGCGACAGGGCAGCAATGGTATCAATGTCGTCACGCTCATAGATATCCAGCACCGGGCGGAACATGCGTTCGACCTGAGTGACCATCTGCAACAATTCGTGGCGCACCGAGGACATCGCAACATCAGGGCCTGTGGCACTGGGGTCGCCTAGCGGATTAAGAGCACCCGAGAATTGATCTGCCACACCAGATTCAGGGTCGGTCTCAGGCATGAGCAATGCCATCGGCGCTTCCATCCGGGTGACGAATCCGGTTGCCAGCAGAAACACCACGAGGTTGAAACCGATATGGGCAAAGATCAACGATTGCCCCGGTCCGCTGATCATCAATGCGGCATGGGTCCCGGTGACGTTGACAGCAAACAGCATCACAAGCGCTGCACTGCCGCGCAGCAACAGGTTGGCAATCGGTATCCGGCGGGCCGAAACGATCTGGTCGCGCGTCAACCAGATCGGAATAAAGGCCGAGCCCAAATTGGCCCCCAATACCAACGACAAACCCGCCGCGAATGGGATTGCCCCGATCTGTACCAGCGTCACGCACATCAGGATTGTCGCAACCGAGCTGTGCATGACAAAGGCAAGCACAGCCCCAACGATGAAGGCACTGAAATAGTCGCTTTCAAGATAGCCCGCGATAGCCGGCAAAAAGGCACTTTCACGGATCGGATCAACTGCATCGCGCAAAAATTGCAGTGATACCAAAATGAAGGCCACACCCAGAACAATCCGCCCCATCAGGCGAACATTTGCCCGATCGGATTTGAGGTAGAGCCACCCGCCCAGCGCCAGCAACACCGGCTGCAACCATCCCAAATCATAAGACAGTATCTGAATGACCAGAGCCGATCCCAGATCGGCCCCCAAAACACCCGCCAGGGCGATGCCAAAACTGACCATTCCGGCCGCCGCAAACCCTGTCAGCAAAACCGCCACGGCGGCTGAACTTTGCAGGATCGTGGCCAGAACCATACCCGCGCCACCGGCGACAAAACTGTTTGAATGTCGGGTCAAAAGCGATTGAAATAGCGCGCCAAATCGCCGCTCAATCCCCGTACGAACCAGGCGAACGGCGAAAAGCAGCAACATGGTTGCGGCAAAAATCTCGATCAGAAAACCAGCGATGGCCATGTGTTCATACCCCGTCCGACCGGTGAGCAGCACTGTGCATCCGGTTTCGCATCTCTGTTATTGGGATTGATATGAACATAAGAGGTGTCGCCAGGTGATGTCCAAACC
This sequence comes from Ruegeria sp. CDSA221, assembly GCF_059611825.1. Lineage (NCBI taxonomy): Bacteria > Pseudomonadati > Pseudomonadota > Alphaproteobacteria > Rhodobacterales > Roseobacteraceae > Ruegeria > Ruegeria sp. CDSA221. Next base: position 85,084 of record NZ_JBXWPK010000002.1, on the reverse strand, counting down.
CGACGCGAGAGGAGTTACCCGCGTCGGGAAGTTGCTTATTATCCGTAACGATAAGGCCGTCCGGCCTTGAGCATGTCGGCGTTGTATTGTTTGAATATCTCAACAACCCTCGCCTTGATCTCAGATTCTGCCGCAATCTCATCCCAGAATGCGATTGCCGCGCCTTCGACCTGTGCCCATTCCTCATCCGGGATCGTGGTCAGCTGCATTTTGTCTCCATTGACCCGCAAGCTGGCCTCGCCGCCCCAGTACCACCACTGGCGGTAGTAATGCGACTGATCACAGCAAACACGGAACAGGGTTTGCAGATCTTCCGGCAACTCGTTCCAGCGATCCATGTTGGCAAAGAAAGACCCGGCCCAGGCGCCTGAGATGTTGTTGGTCAGGAAGTAGTTGGTCACATCCGCCCAGCCGACAGTGTAATCCTCGGTGATGCCCGACCATGCGATGCCGTCCAACTCGCCGGTCTGTACGGCGACCTCGATATCTTCCCATGGCAGTGTAACTGGTACCACACCGAACTGGCTGAGGAAGCGACCCGCTGTAGGGAAAGTGAAGACACGCTTGCCTTGCAGGTCCGCCAGGCTGTTGATTGGATCCTTGGTGGCGAAATGGCACGGGTCCCATGCGCCAGCCGAGATGTGCTTGACCCCGACTTTCGAGTATTCTTCGTCCCAGATTTCGTTCAGACCGTACTGATTGAACAGAACCGGTACATCCAGGGAATAGCGCGAGGCAAACGGGAAATAGCCGCCGAACACTGTGACATCGGTAGGCGACGCCATCGAGTCATCATCGGACTGTACCGCATCAATGGTACCTTTCTGCATGGCACGGAACAGTTCGCCTGTCGGAACAAGCTGGTCAGCATAGAACAGCTCGATTTGCATCCGGTCACCGGCAATCTTGTTGAACATCTCGATTGCCGGGTCGATCACATGCGCAGCCAGCGCAGGACCGGCATAGGTCTGCATGCGCCACGTGATCGTGCTTTGAGCCAGCGCCGGTGCGGCCAGAGGTGCGGCTGCGACCCCTACCCCGGCGGTTTTCAGAAACTTACGTCTTGTCGTCATGTCAATTTCCTCTCTGTTGAAGTGCTTCGTGCCTCTTCGAAAGGCATTCTTGTTAATTTCCATAGACATAGCCGGGCAGCCAAAGAGCCAGTTCCGGGAAGATCATGATAATCGTAAGCGCCAGAACCATCACGGCGACGAACGGAAAGATCGAGCCATAGATATCCCTCAGCGTGATTTCTGGTGGGGCCATCGCGCGCATCAGAAATAGGTTATAGCCGAAAGGCGGTGTCATATAGGCGATCTGTGTGGTGATCGTGTACAGAACCCCGTACCAAATCAAGTCAAAGCCCAGCGCACCAACCAGCGGTACATAAAGCGGTGCCACAATCACCAGCATCGCGGTGTCGTCCAGAAACGTGCCCATGACAATAAAGCTGAGCTGCATCAGGATCAGGATCATCCAGGGTGACAGGCCCAACTGGTCGGTAAACAAGTTGTCGATTGCCTTCACCGCACCAAGCCCGTCGAAAACCGCGCCAAAACCAAGTGCTGCAAGGATGATCCACATGAACATGCACGATATCGCCAGCGTATGCTTGGTACAGGTTTCAAAAATCGCCCAGGTCATTCGACGTTTGGCCACCGAAACCACCAATGCCGCCAGCGCTCCGATGGCCGAACTTTCAACCAGTGACGTCCACCCGTTCACAAAGGGCACCATCATCGCAGCGAAGATAATCAGCGGCAACGCACCCGCGCCCAGCAACCGGATTTTCTCGGCCCGCGGAACCTCGTGCGCGTCTTTCATCGCTGGACCAAGCTCGGGCTGAATGCGACAGCGGATCCAGATGTAAAGGATGAACATACCAGCCATCATCAGGCCGGGCACGATCCCCGCCAGCCATAACTGTCCCACAGGTTGACGGGCGATCATCGCATACAGCACCAGAACCACCGAAGGCGGTACAAGGATACCCAGACTGGACCCGGCCTGAATGACACCGGTCACCATGGTTTTGTCGTACCCGCGTCTCAACAGTTCAGGCAAAGCAATCGTGGCTCCAATGGCCATCCCGGCCACGCTGAGGCCATTCATGGCAGAAACCAAGACCATCAAACCAATCGTCCCGATGGCAAGCCCGCCATTCACCGGCCCCATCCAGACATGGAACATGCGATACAGGTCATCCGCCAGCCTGCTTTCGCTGAGCACATAGCCCATGAAAATGAACATTGGCAGGGTCAGCAGCGGATACCACTTCATCAGCTTCATCGCGGCTGAAAATGTGATGTCCTGCCCTCCGGTTCCCCACAATGAAAGCGCCGCGATCGTCGCAACCGCACCGATCGCACCAAAAACGCGCTGACCTGTGAACAGCATCAGCATCATCAACGCGAACATGAAGATGGCGATATATTCCTGGCTCATGCCCGCTGTACCCCGATTTCCTGCCCGTTGATCCGCGCAATGTCTTTGAAAAATTCCGAGACTGCCTGCAGCAACATCAGGAAGAAGCCGAAAACCATGATGGATTTGACCGGCCAGATATACGGCCGCCACGCGGTCGAGGAACGTTCAAGCCGACCGATCTCTTCACTGCCGGTCAGCAGTCCGGTGAAGTAGGAAACGGGTTCGTCGCCCCAATAACCAAGGCTGTACGCCGTCGATCCAAGCCCACCGTAGAACAGCACACCCAGATAGAGGATCAGCAAAAGCACGGTGAACGCATCGAACCACGCTTTTCGTTGGGGGCTCCAGTTGTGGTAAAACAGGTCCATGCGCACATTCGAACCCAGCTGGATCGAATATGGCCCACCCATGATGTAATAGGTCACCATCGCAAACTGTGCCATTTCAAGTGTCCAGAGCGACGGTAGGAAGAAGGTCTTTGATATCGAAGACCACAGCAGGATGCCCATCATGACAAACAGGCCCCACATCATGACCCGCCCGATCCGATAGTTGATCGCATCCACGATACGGACATATGCGCTCATTGCTTTGATCACGCTGACGCCCCTTCCTGAAAATCCGACAGAACACGCGCTATCCAGGGCACCAGGCAATCGGCCATCTCTGCCTGCTGCTTAGGCGTGCGGATCAAGTCATTGCGGATCTCGATCATCACGTTCAGCAAGCAGTGAGGCAGCGCCTGGGTATCCAGTGTATGAGCTACTCCATCCGCCGCAGAATAAGGCTCATTCAGCCTGATGATAAAGGGGCTGCCGATAGCTCCGTCAGCCATCATCGCTGTGGCAAACTGGTTGTCCACACCGTGCAGAATACCCAGTTCGACCTGCCGTTTCTGCCCCAGATAGATCGGCGTGAAACTGTGGATTGTCACCATCAACCTAAGTGAAGCGCTGTGCTGATCGATCAAATCCGACAGAGCGGCGCAAAACGGCTGATACACGTTTTCGATTCTGGCCACTCGCTGCTCGGGCGACATGTTGATGTTCGCCGGGATTTCGTAATCCTCGCTGCGGATCGGCATTGCACCCGCCGCCTCGGGCGGGCGATTGCAGTCATAGACCAGCCGAGACACCCCGCCATGGACCAAAGGTGCTGACATGCGTTTGGCCATAGCCTGCGCCACGGCCAGTGCGCCTGGATCCCAGGCAATATGACTTTCGCGTGCTTCAGCGCTTAACCCCATATCACCCAGAAAAGCCGGGATACGATTAGACGCATGTTCGCACACCAGCACGACCACAGGCGCATTGCCCGCCAAATCCGTATGAACAACTTTGCCGAAGTCCAATCTACCGTCCTGCGATTCCAAAATGAGACATTGTGGAAAAATTTCCACAGACCGCATCATCCTGTCAATATTTTTTCTGTATAAATTTTTCCAAGCTTGATCTTGCTGAAAAATTATTCACATTATGGTCTGGTCGCATAATAGGAGGACACACCAGTGCGGGTGACAGACAGGCTTCTGGCCCATCGGGACAAGATGACCCCGTCTGAACGGCAACTGGTCAGCGTTCTGCTGGATGATTACCCGATGGCCGGGCTGGGTAGTATTACCGAATTGGCCAGTACCGCCTCAGTCTCGACCACTACGGTTGCACGGATGCTGCAAAAGACCGGTTTTGACGGATATCCTCAATTTCAGGCCGCGCTGCGTGGTGAGGTCAAAGAAATGATCTCGGGGCCAGTAGCCAAACGTGATGTCTGGCAGAATGACCTGCCCGAAGAACATATCCTCAACCGCTATTCCCAGCGTTCTCTGGCCAACCAGAAGCGCACAATCGACGAGATCGACCCCGACGAATTCGATAGCTTCTGCAGCCTGCTGAGCGATCAGAACCGGCGTATTTTCATCACCGGTGGCCGCATTACCGGAACACTGGCGCAATACCTGTATCTGCACCTGCAAATGATCCGACCGGATGTCCGCCTGTTGCCGGTCGCCGCATCCTGGACCCATGATCTGTTGGACGTGCGTCAAGGGGATGTGCTGATCGCGCTGGATGTCCGGCGCTATGAGAATGCGAGCCTGCTGATTGGTCAGCTCTGCCACGAGCGCGGGGCCGAAATCGTGCTGTTGACCGATCAGTGGCGCTCGCCAATCCACCGGCTGGCCAAACACACATTCGCGGCGCGCATCTCGGTGCCTTCTGCCTGGGATTCGATGGCTGCGATACTGACCCTGATGGAATGCGCCATAGCCGAAGTTCAGGAACGGCTTTGGGATTCGGTCAAAGATCGCACGGTCGAACTGGAACAGGCCTTTGATCGCACCAAGCTGTTTCGGAAATTCGGTCAAAGTTCGGGCTCTTAGCTTCGGATTGTTCCAAAACTACAACTGCCCGTGAGGAGTGTTGCCACTTGACCGGCGGTTGGTCACTTTGTTTCCATGACATTTATTACCGAAAACCAGCTGCCGCTGCTGATTCTGTTTTTTCTGATCGGCACAGTTGGCACAGCGTTCCTGTTTCGCAAACCAGCCGGGCATCGCGCATGGAAACTGGCTGATCTGGTCTGGGTGGTTCTGGGCGGGGTCGGCGCATTGGTTGCGGTGATGGCCGGGCTTTATACAGCGGACAGTTCCCGTCTGGACCGGCAGATTGACGTTGCCTATGCCGCAACACTTGCCTTTGACCGCGACGCCGCGCGGTTTCGATTGCGGTTCTGCGACCCAGCCTATGACAAGGATATCGGAGCGCTGTGCGAAAAAGTTGAGTTCCTTTCAGCCTCAACCGCAAGCAACGCTGACCTGCCCTTGTTTATTGCCGTAACAAACGAAGTCGCCCCTCTGAGGGGGCTACAATTCCTGTTTGGACGGCAGGCCCAGGAAGAGCGTGATGACATGCGCGCGATGACATCGAAGGTGCACTCATTCGACGTCGACCAGTTTCTGGTGTTCACAACGCTGGATGACCCGACACAGGAAGCTATCGACAATCTGCGCAGGAAAGTTCCCGCAATCGCAGGCGACTATTTGATCTTGGCTCAAAGTTACGATGATCTTGTCACTCAGGTTGGCAAGCTTAAGGATGAATGGGAATATTTGCGGGAAAACGGGCATATTCTGGTGCTTCAGATCATTGCGCTGTGCCTTGTCAGCTTTGCCGCCCCGTTCCGGCTGGGCAAATCCATTGTCGAACTCAGACCGACGCTTACTGCCGGTACGCCCGCGCCAACCGCTCGGGATCAGCGCCCAGAAGATAGCGGGTCAGAGTCCACAGATTCCGACCACCACGACGCAACCACCCCGCCCGTTCATACCGGTCCGCGCTCGTAAAGGCGCGGGCGGACAACAGCGTGATGCGGTGCAACTTTTTGGCAAGCGCCACGTCCTCCATCAAGGGCTGGTCTGGGAAACCGCCTGCATCTTGATATTCAGAACGCCGGACTAGCAAGCCCTGGTCACCATAGGGCAACCCAAAGATCCGGCTACGAAGATTGGCCCATCCGGCAACCCAGGATGGCGCAAACCCCGCGGCCACAAAGGCCAGTCTGAACGCCCCAGGTCGCCCCGAGGGCAGATGATCCCGCACAACATTGCTCCACCCGTCCTGCAAAACCGTATCCGCATGAAGTACCAACAGCCAATCGGCTTTGGCGGCTGCACAGCCACGGCGCAGCTGCCCCCCGCGCGAGGCTTCTCCTGTCACGATCCTGGCCCCGGCATTCTCGGCGATTTCATGGGTTTTGTCGGTAGAGCCTGCGTCCGACACAATCAATTCGTGGATCAACCCTGCGCGCAGCCCCTCCATCAGCGCTCCAAGTGTAGCAGGCAAGGTTTCGGCCGCGTTCAGGGTTGGAATTACAATACTGATCGGTGCCGGCACGTCGGATATCCTCTGGTCTTATGAGCGACTTCTCATATATCACGAGCACCATGGAAAAGACGAGGACTCTGCCATGCCCAATCGCCGCATTCTGCGCCTAACCGGTGCCGACGTTGACAGCTTCTTGCAGGGGCTGGTGACCAATGACATTGCCGGGCTTGATCGGGGTCTGGTCTATACGGCGCTGCTGACCCCACAAGGCAAGTATCTGGCCGATTTCTTTCTGAAACGCGAGGGCGACGATATCTTGCTGGACGTCGCCGAGGTTATTGCCGACGGGTTGATCAAACGTCTGAGCATGTACAAGCTGCGCGCCGACCTGACGATCAAAGCCAGCGGCCTGAATCTGCAACGCGGCACTGGCCTGGCACCCGATGGGGCCCTGCCCGATCCGCGCCATTCAGATATGGGCTGGCGCGCATATACCGAAGATGCCGAAAGCGAGGACGGAACCGATTGGAACGCGATCCGCGTGCTCCATTGCATTCCCGAAACCGGAATCGAACTGACCGAAGACAGTTATATTCTGGAATCAGGGTTCGAGTTGCTGAACGGCGTTGATTTCAAAAAAGGGTGTTATGTCGGTCAGGAAGTGACCGCGCGCATGAAACACAAGACCGAGCTGCGTAAAGGGCTGCGCACGGTACTTGTCGCAGGCACCACGCCTGTCGGAACCGAAATAACTGCTGACGGGAAATCCGTGGGGCGCCTGTTTACCCAAGGGGATGGCCAGGGGATCGCATATCTCAGGCTCGACAGGGCCAAGAGCGATATGCAGGCGGGCGACGCGACCGTGCGCCTGACGGAATGAAATTTCTCGAATACAGCCTGGCCATGGCCCCGCCAGCCCCGGAACCATTTGATCCGCCCAGCACAGGCTGCCAAACTAGGTTTGGTTCAGTGATCCGGGTGAGTTGATGTTTCGTCTGTATAAAGCAATTTGGCGTGCCAGTTCCGCCCGGCAGATCATCCTTATCATCCTGTCTATTGCGGTTGCCGCTCTGGCAGCGGTCCCGCTGGAGTTTCAGCGCGATATCATCAACCACCTGACCTCGGACGATGTATCTGTGGACCGGATGATCCTGCTTGGTGCGGGCATGATGGTGGTTATCTTGCTGAGCCTGGGGCTGAAATGGCTGCTCGGCTATCGGGCGGGAACACTGGGCGAGGATATGATCCGCCTGATCCGGCAAAGGCTGCTGGTCCGGTCCGCCGATCTGGATGAAACCGGCGAGACCATGCGCAAGGGGACCATGACTACCGCCATTTCTGCCGAAGCAGAAGAGCTGGGTAAATTCGCAGGCGGTGCCTTTTCCGACCCCGTGGTCCAAATCGGCACTCTGATCAGCGTGATTGGCTATATCTCGTCTACACAGCCGGGGCTGGGTTTGATCGCTTTTTCGATGGTCGCGCCGCAGATCATCATCGTTCTGGTTTCGCAACGCAAAGTGAACGTCTTTGTCGCCGAACGCGTTCGTATCCTGCGCCGTGCCACCGACAGTTTGACAGCAGAAAAGATTGACGCGGCCGCGCACGAGATCGAAGCGGAATTCGACAAAATCTACGAAACTCGCCGAAAGATGTTCATCTGGAAGCTCTCGGCCAAATTCCTTCTAAGCGTGATCAACGGCGCCGGGACGGTTGGGGTTCTGATGCTGGGTGGCTGGCTTGTCCTTCAGGGCAGAACCGATGTCGGCACAGTTGTTGCCGCCACCAGTGGGCTCAGCCGTATTCAAGGCCCCACGGCCTTTCTGATCGCCTATTATCGCCAGGTCAGCGCAAACCGGATCAAATTCGAACTGATGCTCGAACTATTTGGCCCGAACCCAGAAAAATACCGACGCGTCAAAGACTAAAAATAGAAAGAACCGCGCAGCGCGGGCTGTCGCGGTTCTCGGTGTCTTGAAGCAGAAGTGCAGTTACGCGCGCTCCGAATAGTCCATGGTTTCAGTATTCACCACGATCATTTCATCTTGGCCCACAAACGGTGGCACCATGACTTTTACACCATTGTCCAGGACGGCCGGTTTGAACGAGTTCGCAGCAGTCTGACCTTTGACCACAGGCTCGGTCTCGACGATCTTGCACGTCACTTTCTGTGGCAGTTTGGCGTTCAGTGCCTCACTTTCGTAAAATTCTACGACGATAGTCATGCCGTCCTGCAGAAACGGGCGGCGATCACCCAACAGATCAGCGGACAGTTCGATCTGCTCATAGGTCTCGGAATCCATGAACACCAACATGCCGTCGGATTCGTATAGAAACTGCTGGTCTTTCTGTTCCAGGCGAACACGCTCGACCTTGTCAGCTGAGCGGAAACGTTCGTTCAGTTTGGAACCATTGCGCAGATTGCGCAGCTCGACCTGTGCAAAAGCCCCGCCTTTACCGGGCTTTACATGATCAACTTTGACAGCGGCCCATAGCCCATCGTTATGCTCAAGCACATTGCCGGGGCGAATTTCGTTCCCATTTATCTTGGGCATTACATAAATCCTTCACAAACGGTTGATGCGTCAGTCGCGCACCCTATATCTGGCGTGGCCGCACCTGACAAGACAACGACACCTTGTGCTGCAGCCGCAGCAAGCTATGCGCGTGACGCAACGCAACTATGCACATTAGGTGTATCCGAATCGCACTTAATAGGTCATAAGAACCGTCACGCCGAAAATGCAAGAGCAAGAACAACAAGGAAGACGAGATGAGAGATTTCGTTGACGGCACCGCCTTTAACAATGAGCAAGGCAACCGTGCTCGTAAACTTTTCGCAGCTGTCGTTTTGGCTGCGCTGGATGATGCTATTGCCGACGACAAAAAGTATGGCAATGGCCCAGAACAGATCGCCCGCTGGGCACGCTCGCGCGATGGGCGCGAAGTGCTGTCTTGCGCGGGTATCGACCCAAATGAACGGGTTGTCAGCGGATTGATGGATTTCGTTGGTCGCGGTGTGCGGACTTCGGTCGCTCTTTCGCGCGAAGAAAGCGAGCGCCGCAACGCCGCCCAACAGGCCGAAGCCGCCTGATCACAGACACGAGTCTGTTTGAAAAAACGCGCCTCCTATTGATGGAGGCGTGTTTTTTTGTTGCATAGACCCCGAATATGAATTCCGGTGCGAAACTGCGCCCTCACCCGATGACTGAAAAATGATGACAATGCCGCGTCATCCGGGGCTTTCCCTTCACCGTCAAATCAGGTCATCTGCGCTTTAGCTAACAGGAGACACGGCATGGTTCGCGCCATCATGATTCAGGGCACAGGCAGCAATGTTGGAAAATCGGTTCTGGTGGCCGGATTGGCACGCGCCTATACGCGCCGAGGCCTGCGGGTTGCCCCGTTCAAACCGCAGAACATGTCGAATAACGCCGCAGTAACCGAAAATGGTGGCGAGATCGGGCGCGCGCAAGCCCTACAAGCGTTGGCGGCACGACGCGCCACACATACGGATATGAACCCGATCCTTTTGAAGCCTGAAACAGATACAGGCGCGCAGATCATCATTCAGGGCAAACGCGCCGGAACGATGCAGGCTGGCGATTACCGCAAGGATAAATCCAAGCTGATGACAGCCGCGCGCCAGAGTTTTGACCGGCTCTGCACCGACGCTGATCTAGTGTTGGTTGAAGGGGCCGGAAGCCCGGCCGAGACCAACCTGCGTCAGGGTGATATTGCCAATATGGGCTTCGCCTGCGCCGCGGGTGTGCCGGTCGTACTTGTCGGCGATATTCACCGAGGTGGGGTAATTGCTCAGATCGTCGGGACTCAGGCCGTGCTGGATGCTGGCGATCTGGCAATGATCCGAGGCTTTGCCATCAATCGCTTTAAGGGCGATGTATCCCTATTCGACGAAGGTCGCGATGACATCGCCGCTCGAACAGGCTGGGCCTGTATCGGTGTTGTGCCTTGGTTCGACGATGCCTGGAAGCTGCCAGCCGAAGATATGATGGATATCCGGTCCCACAGTGGCGGTTCCTGTAAGGTTGCAGTACCTCAGTTGGAACGGATGGCCAATTTTGATGATCTTGATCCGCTATCGGCAGAGCCTGGCATCACGGTCGAGATCGTGCCCGCTGGCCGCGCGCTGCCCGGCGATGCGGATTTGGTTCTGCTTCCCGGAAGCAAATCAACCATTGGCGATTTGGCTTACTTTCGTGCGCAGGGCTGGGATATCGACCTTTATGCCCATGTGCGACGTGGCGGTCACGTGTTGGGATTATGCGGTGGCTACCAAATGCTAGGTAACACCATTGCTGATCCCGATGGTGTGGACGGGCGGCCAGGTACAGTCGATGGATTGGGGCTGTTGGATGTGGATACCGTTATGGTCGGCGAGAAAAAGGTGACCCTGCGGACTGCACGCGCCCTGCCGGGGCACCAACCGCTAACCGGATATGAGATCCATATGGGCCGCACCGAAGGCAACGATTGCACCCGCGCTTGGCTGGAGGTCGAGGGCCGCCCGGAGGGCGCAGCTGATCGGACTGGCCGGATACGCGGAAGCTACCTACACGGTATATTCTCATCCGATCAATTTCGGGCCGACTACCTACAGCTTTTGGGAGTCTCTTCCACCCTGCACTATGAGGACGGTGTCGAAGATACGCTTGATCGTCTGGCCGACCATCTGGAACGACATATGGATCTGGACCGCTTGCTGGAACTGGCTGAAACGCCGATTAGAGGCTGACTTTTACTCGGCTTTTTGCTCGGCCAACGCACGGTAGATTTCGCGGCGAACCATTTTTCGAACGTTCCGCGTAATGCGTTCACCCAGTACGCCCTGCAGTTCTTCACGAACAACCTGCGCAATCAAAGAGCGCAAGCCATCGTCATCAAGCCGGGGCATGGCAGCATCTGCTTCTGAACCTGTTGTATCCGCGGCAGCCGATACCTCTGGGTCCCGTACAAACACTGCCTTTTCAACAGTCTCAGTCTCTGCATCTGGGGCTTCGTCTTGGGGTTGCCATTCCAACGGTTGATTTGGCGTTCCTGAATAGGCATCTACGCTGTCACCGTCGGGCTCCCACTGATCTTCGGTCCTGGCGATCGCGGCTTCCAGCGCCTCAATTTTGGCACTTAGACTTTTGGCTATGCCCTCTTCCGCAACTGGATCAGGTGAATGCTCTGTAGCCGACTCCGCTTCATCACCCGCAACAACATCGCAGGCGCGCAAAAGCATCGGTTTCACCGATTTTTCAGCGCTGTACTCAGCATCCAGCTTGAAAGGCTGCGTCTCGACATCTGTTTGCTCGCCAACCCTGAGCGCATCAGTCAGAACAAGCCGCCCTGGCTTTCGCTCTGACTTGGAACGCACCAGATCGGGAACTTTTCGACCTTCTTCGCTGACCAGCCGCTTGACCGATGACAGTACGTCTTCGATCCCGGAGTTCACGACATTGTCTGTCATTGTTTTCTACCGCTCTAACCTCAGGTCCGAGTGTAGCCAAACAATGCAGACCTCACAACAGGCAGTATTGGGTGTTTAGTCCCGACGCAGTGCTTTCAGGACCCGATCCAGATCTTTGCTCTGCTTGCTGACCTGCGCGGGGGCTTTCTTCACCAGATTATAGTAAAGGGTCGGATCGTAAATCTGAACCGCCAGACCCAAACGCTCGGCCGTGAGCAAACCTTGGGCCTGCAGCAACTGATAAGCCGCCAGAGATCGCTCGGTTCTGGAAGCAATTTCGGCAAGCTGCGCGTCCAGCAAATCCTGCTGAGCAGCCAGCACGTCCAGAGTGGTCCGCGCACCCAAAGTTGCCTCTTCGCGGATACCATCAAACGCAACTTCCGAGGCGCGTACACGTTCCGAAGAGGCCCTCAGGCTTGCGCTTGCAGTTTGAAACCGAACATAGGCATCAGACACGCCCTGCGTAATGTTCTTTTGCACATTCAGCAGATTGGCACGTGACCCATCCCGCGAGGCCATTGCGCGGCGCACGCTTGCCGCGAGTCGACCACCCGCATAGATCGGCTGGCTGAAGTTCAGCGAGATACTCGCATCATTCACATAATCGTCGTCATCATAGCTCTCGGTGACGCCCGCATCAGCGTTCAGGCTGACATTCGGACCCAGACCCGCGCGCTGCTGCTGCACGACCAGATCAAGGGCGCGCACCTGATGCTGGGCGGACAGAATGGATGGGTGATTGCGTTGGGCCAGGCTGACGGCCTCGCTCTGGGACCGGGGCAAGTTTGGCAGGCTGGGCTGACCAGCAGTACGGCCCGGCAGTTTGCCAACTGCGTTCACATATTCCGCCTGAGCAGTGCTCAGATCGCCGCGCGCATTCGCCAGATCGGCCTGCGAGCTTGCAAGCTGAGCCTGAGACAATGCGACGTCTGTGCGGGTAACTTCCCCAACTTCGAAACGATCCTGCGAGGCGCGAAGCTCTTCTGCGGACAGTTCAACGTTGTTTTGACGAATCGATACGGTCTCTTCCTGCAGCAGAACACTCAGGTAAGCGGTCGCCGCGCGGAACAGGACCTGCTGTTCGATATCGATCAGCGCCTGCCGGGTCGACAGCACCGTTTCCTGCGCTGATTGCTTGCCCAGAATCGAGGCTCCGCCATCGTATAAAAGCTGGCTCAGCGTCAGGCCCGAGAAGAAGTTCGAAGGATCAACACTGTTCGTAACACCACTGTTTCTGCTGCGCGTATAATCTTGGCTAACCGCGACGGTCCAGTTGATAATAGGGCGCAAAGCCGACAGCGCGATCGCCACATCCTCGTCCGCAGCCCGCAGCAGCGCCCGGTTCTGTTCCAGCAAACCGCTGGTATTATAAGCTCCGATGAACGCATCGGTCAGGTTATCGGCCCAAACCGCCTTACCGGGCAACGTGCCCAGAGCAATACCCGCAGTCACTGCCAGAGTCCTGACCAGCTTGCCTCCTGCTGCAAAACGCATGGCGAAATCCTCTCAAATCAAAATAACGCAGCCCTCAGGGCAGTTTGCGTCTTTGTGTTGAACTAATCAAGGCAGCAGATAAATCTGCCCGCCGACTATAGCGAAAATGCACTCTCGGCCGAGAAAGCCTTCAGAACAGGTGCACTGGCGTTGAATGCCTGGCGCCAGGTAACGCGATCGCCTGATTTGTGGCCTATACGGACTGTCCCAAGATCACCTTCCATGAACAGGCAGGCGATACGCCCATGATCCTTAAGCTGGTCAATCAATGCAGACGGAACCTCTTCTACGCCGCCCTGGATCATGACCACGTCATAAGGCCCATGCTCGGCAGCGCCCTCATCCAGCGGCCCCACGTGAACAACCACATTATCCGCGTCAGCCTCCATCAGCAGCGTTTGCGCTTCGGCAGCTAGCGCTTCATCCGCTTCCACCGCTACGACCAACTGCGCCATACGGGCTGCAACAGCCGTCGAATATCCCAGCGCCGGAGCAATATCCAGAACAACCTCATCATTGGTAATGTTCAGCACATCCAGCATCTTGGCCAGTGTTCTCGGTTCCAGAATGCAGCGTCCAGCCTCAAGTTCTATCAAACCCTCGACATAGGCGGCTTCGCGTTGCGCGTCTGGCACAAAATTCTCGCGCTTGACGGACAGCATGGCATCAATGATCGGGAACTTGGTAACGTCCGAAGGCCGGACCTGCGTATCGACCATGGTGCGGCGGCGGGCTGCGAAATCTGTCATTGGATCGCTCATTCATTTCCCAAGGTTGCTGGGCTTGTGCCACATCCCGGGCAAACCAGCAACGGCCCGCAAGCGGAAACTTTCGTCTGTCGTGAAGATTTTAGAGTGATCCGATTGGGTGATCCAATTTTCAGTTCGTCAAATTTAGACCGAACCCACTGGACGCCCCGGATTAAAGCTGCTAAAACGCCTGTCACACCACGGCAAGTATTTGATATTACTTGAAAAGGCGAGTTGGCGGAGTGGTGACGCAGCGGATTGCAAATCCGTGTACACCGGTTCGATTCCGGTACTCGCCTCCAATACTTTCAAACAGTTGCTTCGCATTCGGCTTTTCGAGCCTGCGACACGCCGTCTCGCCACGGCAGTGCTCTGCTGAGTCAAGCTTGACACCGGATTGATCAGAAGGCGGTGAACTCACTGGCTCGGCCGGTAAATTTGACCGCTCTATCGATTCCACGCGATATGCCCTTTGAAGTAACGGGCCCGCGAATCCTTTCGTCTGGATATCTTCGAGGTGCAAAGCCCAAATTCGCCTGCGGTCATTTTGCATATGGCTGACCAAACATGCCGCTGACAGGCATTGGCAGGTCGCTTTTCCATTCTCGATGATTTCCGTGCGTCTGCCGCGCTTGACAAGCCCCCTGCCCGTGCCGCATGTCCCATCCGTTGGTGTCTGCATATGCAGATGAAAAGGGAATGCGTCAGCGGTCATCCGTCAAACGCAGCCGCCCCCGCGACCGTGACCGGAGAGGGTGCCCAAAGCCACTGGCCAGACAGGCCGGGAAGGCGGGACATCTGCCAGAGGCCAGCCTCTGACATCCGCAAGCCGGGAGACCTGCCAACATCCGAAGTTGAAACCGGACGGGGTGATCCGGTGTCGGGCCCATGTCGCAATACGTGGCCCGCATGAAACCCCGTCCCCCGCGAAGAGGATTTGGGGGGATGAGAGACATGACCGAGACCACACCTGTTGAACTGCTGGTGTGCACGACCTGCCGCCGCGGCCTGCCCGTCGAGAATGATGCAGATCGTCCTGGGGCGTTGCTGCACAAGGCGTTGGAGCAGGCAGAACTTCCTGATGGCGTCACTTTGAAGGCAGTAGAATGCCTTTCAAATTGCGATCAGGGCTGCTCGATTGTGCTGCGTGGCGGACCCAAACGTTGGACCTTTGTCTATGAGCATCTCGATGAAACCGATCATGTCGAGACCATTGTTGAAGGCGCGACCAAATATCTCGCGACCCAAGATGGCCTCGTTAAATGGCGCGAACGTCCTGAACATTTCCGCAAAAACTGTGCGGCCCGCATTCCCCCGATTGGAGCTTAGATATGAGCAATCTCGAAAAACTGCCCGTCACTGTGATCACCGGCTTTCTGGGCTCGGGAAAGACCACGCTGGTGCGTCATCTGATGCAGAACCCGCAGGGCAAGCGCCTGGCCATTGTGGTCAACGAGTTTGGAGATGTTGGCGTCGATGGCGATATCCTCAAATCCTGCGCGATCCCCGATTGCCCGGCGGAAAACATCATGGAATTGGCCAATGGATGCATCTGCTGCACCGTGGCAGATGATTTCATCCCGACCATCGAGGCGCTGATGGCGCTAGAGCCGCGCCCCGATCACATTCTGATCGAAACCTCTGGTCTGGCCCTGCCCAAGCCGCTGCTGAAAGCGTTCGACTGGCCCGATATCCGCTCGAAAATCACCGTGGATGGCGTGATCGCTCTGGCCGATGCCGAGGCTGTGGCCGCTGGTCGCTTTGCCCCGAATGTCGCTGCGGTGGATGCCCAGCGCCTGGCCGATGACTCGATTGATCACGAAACACCGCTGTCTGAGGTGTTCGAGGACCAGATCTCCTGCGCCGACATCATTCTGCTGACCAAGCCTGATCTCGCTGGCCCCGAGGGTATCGCCAAGGCCAAGGAAATCATCGCAGCTGAAGCCCCGCGCCCTCTGCCCGTGGTCGAAGTGGCCGAAGGGGCTGTGGATGTACGTATTGTGCTGGGGCTTGAGGCCGCCGCCGAGGATGACATGGACGCGCGCCCGTCGCATCACGACGGCCACCACGATCACGAGCATGATGATTTCGAAAGCATCATTGTCGAGCTGCCGGAACAGACCGATCCGGCCCAGCTGGTCGCCAATATCGAACGTCTTGCGAATGAACTGAACATCCTGCGGGTAAAAGGCTATGCCGCTGTTGCCGGCAAACCCATGCGCCTTTTGGTGCAGGCTGTCGGGGCCCGTGTGCGTCATCAGTACGACCGCCCGTGGGAGCCAGGTGAAGACCGCCGCTCGCGTCTGGTGGTCATCGCCGAACATGACGACATCAAAGAGGCCGAAATCCGCGATATCCTCGTGGGTGTAACCGAGGCTGCCGAGTAAGCCATGCACGTCGTCTTCCGCGAAAGCCATGGGTTAGAGGAAACGGAGACCCCGACCGATCTGGGCCAGAGCCCGGCGGATCTGGTGGTGCTGTCCTTTTCCGACAGTGACCTTGGCGCTTTCGCGGCAGGCTGGCATCGTGGTGGTGGACCCGAAGGCCGGATGCCGACCCTGCGGCTGGCCAATCTAACGGCGCTGAAACACCCGCTTTCTGTCGACACCTATGTCGAGCAGACGCTGGAGGGCGCCAAAGGCATCCTGATCCGCCTGATCGGTGGCGTGCCCTACTGGTCCTATGGCTTGCAGCAGGTTCTGGCACTGGCTCAAGCCAAGGGCATTGCCGTTGCTGTGCTGCCTGCGGATGGACGTGAAGATACGCGGCTGGATGACTATTCTACCCTGCCCGTTTCAACCCTGCGGCGGCTGGCGCATCTTTGCGACACAGGCGGTGAGGTCGCAGCGCAGGCTGCGCTGGCGCAAATGGCACTGGCCGCGGGGCTTTATTCTGGCCCGGTGATGGGGGCCAAGACGATCCCGGAATGTGGCGTATGGTGCCCGGATCGCGGTGTGATCCCGGCGGATACCGCATTCGCCGGTGATGCCAAGCGCATCCTCGTGACCTTCTATCGCGCCTATCTGACCTCGGCAGACACTGCCCCGGTCGCGGCCCTGATCCACCGTCTGCGTGCGCGTGGGTTTCAGGCTGTTGGCCTATTTGCGCCGTCGCTCAAAGCCCCTACCGCCGCTGACTGGCTGCGCGAACAGGTCGTAGCGCTGGCCCCCTCGGCAATCATCAACGCCACCTCCTTTTCGGGCAAAGGCGCCTCGGGAACGTCCCCGCTGGACGCCGCCAATGTGCCGGTATTTCAGGTCGCCTTGTCCACCGCACGCCGCAAGGCTTGGGTCGATGCGGAACGCGGGCTGTCCCCCGCCGACCTCGCAATGCATGTGGTCCTGCCCGAGGTGGATGGCCGCATTTCGGCGGGCATCGCTTCGTTCAAGGAACCGGGCAAGCGCGACCCGTATCTGGAATATTCCCGTTTTGCCCACCGCCCCGAGCCGGAACGGGTTGAGGCGATCATTGATCGGGTGGACGGCTGGCTGCGCCTAAGCGACAAACCCAAGCCAGATCAGGTCCCAGCGTTGGTGCTGTCGACTTATCCCGGCAAGGACTGGCAGATGGCCCATGCGGTTGGCCTGGATGCGCTGGCCTCGGCCGAGGCGATGCTGTCTGATCTGCAGGCCGAAGGCTATGACACCGCACCTGGCGCGCCGATTGCCGAGACGCTTCTGGATGCGCGACTGTCTTGGCCGCTCGCGGCCTATCAGACCGCGCTGGAAGACTTGCCGGAACAGTTGCAAACGGATCTGCAATCCATCTGGGGCAAGCCTGAGGACGACCCGATTTTTGCCGATGGTGCGTTCAACTTTACCGCCTTGAACCGGGGCAAGACACTGATCGCGCTGCAACCGGAACGCGGCACGCCCGAGCTGCGCGATGACGACTATCACGATCTTTCGCGCACCCCGCGCCACAGCTATGTTGCCTTCTATCTCTGGCTGCGTAAGGGGCATGGCGCGGATGCGCTGATCCATATCGGCGCGCATGGCACGTTGGAATGGCTGCCAGGCAAATCGGTCGCCCTGTCCCAAAACTGCTGGCCTGAGGCGTTGGTCCGAGATCTGCCGGTGATCTACCCCTTTATCGTGAATGACCCCGGCGAGGCCGCACAGGCCAAGCGCCGGATCGGCGCGGTTACACTGGGCCATATCCCGCCCCCGATGCGAACAAGTGACACGCCGGACCGTATGGTGCGGCTGGAATCCCTGCTGGACGAATTCTCGAACGCCGACGGGCTGGACCCCAAACGCCGCGACCGACTACAAGAAGACATACGGGATGAGGCGCAGGCCATTGGTCTGGAAAGCGATCTGGGTCTGAATCAGGCAACCTGTACCGCCGAAGCGATCACCCGTATCGACCGATTTGTCTGCGACATCAAAGAAAGCCAGTTCGGCGACGGCTTGCACGTCTTTGGCCGCGTCCCCGAAGTGACCGGCAATTTTGATGCCACGCCTTCGGCGCATGCGGAACGTCAATCACTTTTGGACGCACTGGCCGGGAAACGGATCGAGGCTGGCCCGTCTGGCTCACCCTATCGCGGGCGCTCGGACGTGCTGCCGACAGGGCGAAATCTTTACACCACCGATCCGCGTTCGGTTCCAACACGCGCGGCCTATACCCAAGGTGTCAAACTGGCCGAGGAACTAGTGCGGCGGCATCTGCAGGAAGAAGGCGATTACCCCAAGGGGCTGATTGTCGACCTCTGGGGCTCGGCCACGATGCGCACTGCGGGTGAAGAATTCGCCATGGCGCTTCACCTGCTGGGTGTGAAACCGGTTTGGGACAAGGGGTCGGAGCGGGTTTCCGGTATCGAGGTGCTGCCAATCACTGATCTCAGCCGTCCACGGCTAGACGTGACCTTGCGTGTCTCGGGCCTGTTCCGCGATGTATTCCCGACGCTTTCTGCGCTGTATGGCCAGGCAGTGCGAGCATTGTGTGAACGGGACGAGGCAGCAGACTGGAACCCATATGCCGGGCAGGCACCGGCCGCCCGTGTCTATGGCCCCGCCCCCGGCAGCTATGGCCTGAACATGACGCAGCTATCCGAAATCTATACGGACGAAGCGCGCACACAGGCCGGTCAGGCTTGGCTGGACGCCAGTTCCTTCGCTCTTGAGGGCGAGCAAATTGCACGGGATGTCGATGGTATTACCCAACGCGTTGCCCACGCCGATAGCTTTGTTCACCTTCAGGACCTGACCGAAACCGATCTGCTGTTGGCCAATGACTATGCCACGCATGAGGCCGGTTTTGCCGCCGCCAAGAAAGTCACTGGCGGTACTGCGCAGCTGTACCATCTGGACAATACCAACCCAGACATCCCCCGCGCCCGAACCCTGTCTGAGGAAATCAGCCGCGTTGTCCACGCGCGCGCGGCTAATCCTGACTGGATCGCAGGAATGCAACGGCACGGATTCCGCGGCGCCGCCGAGATCGCGGCAACGCTGGATCATATGGCAAGCTTTGCCCATCTGTCGGGAACCGTTGCACCGCATCTGTTTGACATCTACCACGATGCCACACTGGGTAACGCCGAGGTTGATGCCTTTCTGCAAGAGAAGAACCCACAGGCGCATCAGGCCATGCAGGATCGGTTCCGTGCGCTGCTCGAGGCTGGCCTGTGGAACACGCGCCGAAACTCGATCCGAGCCGATCTGGAGGGGTTGGGATGAGTGCACCGATCGTTCAGGGCTGGTGCCCCGGCGCCCATCGCCCGATGATGTCGGGGGACGGGTTGGTCGTGCGGGTTCGGCCGCGGCTGGCGCGCCTTGAGGCTGCGCAGATGTTAGGCCTGTGCGAACTTGCCGACCGGTTTGGCAATGGCACAATTGACCTGACCAACCGCGCCAATCTGCAACTGCGCGGTGTGGCCGAGGCCGATCACCAACCTTTGCTAGAAGAACTCGCTGCGCTGAACCTTTTGGATGCGGAACCGGGTATCGAGGTGCGGCGCAATATTCTGGTGACGCCGCTCTACCAATCCGGCGATCTTACCGCACGACTGACGCAGGAACTGATCGACCGGTTGGGTGAATTGCCGTCGCTACCAGCCAAGTTTGGGTTTGCCATCGACACCGGACCAAATCGCCTGTTGGTCGGGGATTCGGCGGATATCCGGCTGGAGACAGGCCCCGACGGGCTGATCCTACGCGCTGATGGCGCCGAAACAGGGCGTCGCGTGACCGAAAAAATCGCCATCGACCACCTGATCGCGCTGGCCGAATGGTTCGCGGATCACCAAACTCCCGAGGCCCGGCGCATGGCCCGCTTGGTTGCGTCACAGGATTTGCCGTCAGAATGCCAAGGCAGCGCACCGGGTGATGTTGGCGCTCTGCCTGAACCGGGCATCGTGGAGCTGGGTGCGTTTTACGGAGCCGCGTTCGGTCAGTTGCCAGCGCGCGGGCTTGCGGGGCTGATTGAGACCTGCGGTGCCTCTGCGCTGCGGGTCACCCCTTGGCGGCTGTTCCTGATGGAAGGCGGGGCGGCGATACCCGCCCCAGCGTTCGTCACCGATGGCACCGACCCGCTGATGACCACTGACGCCTGCCCCGGCGCCCCGCTCTGCCCGCAGGCGCAGGTGGAGACCCGCGATATCGCCCGCGCGCTGACCTCGCGTATTCCCGGCCACTTGCATGTCTCGGGCTGTGCTAAAGGATGCGCGCGCATGGGACCAGCTGATGTCACCCTGGTCGGCCACGATGGTCGATTTGATCTTGTCAAACAAGGCCGCGCGGGAGATGAGCCAAACCTGCGCGGGTTAAGCCCCGAAACACTTATGACCATGGACTTCTCCTGATGCCCTATGAATACGAAACCGACGGCGCGGCGATCTACAAACAAAGCTTTGCCACCATCCGTTCCGAGGCCGATCTGGCACGGTTCGACGCCGATGAGGAACAAGTCGCCGTTCGGATGATCCACGCGGCAGGTATGGTGGGGTTGGAAGAGTTCGTGCATTTCTCAACCGGTTTTGTGACCTCGGCCCGTGCCGCGTTGGAAGACGGCGCACCGATCCTGTGCGACGCCCGCATGGTCAGCGAGGGTGTGACCCGGTTCCGCCTGCCCGCCGATAACGAAGTGATCTGCACCCTGCACGACGAACGTGTGCGTCCGCTGGCTGCCGAGATGAGCAACACCCGGTCCGCCGCTGCGCTGGAGTTGTGGCGCCCGCATCTGCAAGGCGCCGTGGTGGCCATCGGTAATGCGCCCACCGCCCTGTTCCACCTGCTGAACATGCTGGAAGACCCCGACTGCCCGCGCCCTGCGGCCATCATCGGCTGCCCGGTGGGCTTTGTCGGTGCGGTCGAATCTAAAGACGCTCTGTGGGAGGCGCAGCCAGTGCCGTCCTGCATCGTCAAGGGCCGCCTCGGCGGCAGTGCCATCACAGTCGCAGCCATCAACGCCATCGCGAGCCGCGCCGAATGAACGCGGGCAAGATATACGGCGTGGGCCTCGGCCCCGGCGATCCGGACCTTATGAGCGTCCGGGCCGACCGCCTACTGCGCACAGCACGTCACGTGGCCTTTTTCCGCAAACCGGGTCGCAGTGGTCAGGCCCGCAAGATCGTCAATGGCATGATCCCAGAAGGCGCGGTGGAATTCCCGATGGAATACCCCGTGACCACAGAAATTCCATTGAGTGATCCGCGGTACAATGAGCTGCTCTCGGCGTTTTATGAAGATTGTGCCGCGCATCTGAAGACACTGTCGGATCAGGGCGAAGACGTGGTGGTCCTGTGTGAGGGAGATCCGTTTTTCTATGGATCATTCATGCATCTTTACAATCGCCTACGCAGCGGAGCTGAAGTAGAAGTCGTGCCTGCGATCACCGGAATGTCCGGCGCATGGACCGCAACTGGCGATCCGATCACATGGGGCGATGATGTTCTGACCGTGCTGGTAGGCACATTGCCCGAGGATGATCTTGCACATCGGATGGCGCAAACCGACGCGCTGGTAGTGATGAAGATCGGGCGCAATATCGACAAAGTGAAGCGGGCCTTGAAGACGGCCGGTTTGTATGACCGTGCTTGGATCGTGGAATACGCTCAGATGCCCAATCAACGCGTGTGCAAATTGTCGGAAAATTGCGAGGGGATCACTCCGTATTTCTCGATCATCATCGTTCACGGACAAGGGCGGCGGCCATGAGCGGTTGGGTCAAGATCGCAGGACTCGGGCCAGGAAACGAGGCTTTGGTGACGCCCGAAGTGACCGCTGCGCTGGCTGAGGCGACGGATGTCGTCGGCTACATTCCTTACGTCGCGCGCATCGCCGAACGCCCCGGCCTGACGCTGCATGCCAGCGACAACCGAGTTGAGATCGACCGTTCGCAGCATGCGTTGCAAATGGCGGCCGAAGGGAAGCGCGTAGTGGTCGTATCCTCGGGCGATCCGGGTGTATTTGCCATGGCAGCAGCGGTGTTCGAAGCGCTGGAAAACGGCCCCCGTGAATGGCGTGACCTACCGGTTGAGGTGCTGCCCGGGATCACCGCGATGCTTGCGGCCTCAGCACGTGCAGGTGCCCCGCTGGGGCATGATTTCTGCACCATCAACCTGAGTGACAACCTCAAACCTTGGCCTCTGATTGAGAAGCGCCTGCGACTGGCGGCACAAGCGGATTTCGCGATGGCGTTTTACAACCCCCGCTCGAAATCTCGCCCCGAAGGCTTTGTCAAAACGCTGGAAATCCTGCGCGAAGAATGTGAACCCGAGCGGCTGATCCTGTTCGCCCGCGCTGTCAGCCGGGCGGATGAGGCAATCCGGATTTCGACATTGGTCGAGGCCACGCCTGATATGGCCGATATGCAGACCGTGGTGATCGTCGGCTCATCCTTAACCCGCGTGATAGAACGCGACGGTGATCCCATCGTCTATACGCCGAGGTTCACACCCGAATGAGCCAGCCAGTCCAGAACCTGCGGAACGCTCGACAGTTCCAGCCGCTGCGGCAGGGCTGGACGGTCGATCATCAACACCGGTATGTCCAGAGCCCGCGCGGCGTCCAGCTTGGCGCGCGCGCCGGCGCCGCCCGCGTTCTTGGATACCACCAGCTGCGTGCCGTGGCGCTGCATCAACGCCCGGTCATCAGCCTCGGCAAAGGGTCCGCGCGCCACGACAACCTCGCAATTCGGCAAGGGCAGGACATCGGGTTCATCCACCAGCCGCAACAGGTAATGGTGCTGGGGCTGGCTGACGAAATCTTCGAGATGCATGCGCCCGACCGCAAGAAACACGCGCTGCGGATTACCGGACAAAGCGGCCACCGCTGCGGCGATATCCGGGACGCGCAGCCAGGTGTCACCGGGCTGCGGTGCCCATTCGGGCCGTGTCAGCGCAACAAGTGGAATCTGCGCCGCATGGCAGGCCTCAATCGCGTTATGGCTCATCCCGGCGGCAAAAGGGTGGGTAGCGTCGATCACGTGGCTTATGCTGTGGTCATGGATATATTTCGCCAGCCCTTCGGCCCCACCGAACCCGCCAATACGCACCGACAGAGGTTGCGGGCGCGGGTTGTCCACGCGTCCTGCATAGGAGTAGGTCGCGGGAATACCCCGCTCAGCTATGGCTTTTGCCAGCTCGTTGGCCTCGGTCGTGCCGCCCAATATCAGGAGGTTGGACATGTCTGAAGCTCCATGGCTGACCGTTTTGGGTTTGGGCGAAGATGGACTGGATGGCTTGCCCCCCGCAAGCCGTCAAGTGCTGGAACGCGCCGAAATCATCATGGGGCCACCGCGACACCTGTCCTTGGTTCCCGATTTCGGGGCCCAGCAGGTGGAATGGCCCGTGCCCTTTGCCGATGGTCTGCCGATCCTGACCGGTTTTCGCGGGCGATCAACCGTGGTTCTGGCCTCGGGCGATCCGTTCTGGTTCGGCGCCGGATCCGTGATCGCGCGGAATTTCGAGGCCGGTGAATGGACCGCCCTGCCCGGCCAATCGACGTTTTCGCTGGCCGCTGCGCGGTTGGGCTGGCCGCTGGAAAGCACGCAGACATTTGGTCTGCACGCGGCCCCGCTGACCCGGCTGCGCCCGCATCTGGCCCCCGGCCTGCGCGCGATTCTGCTGTTGCGCGATGGTAAGGCCGTGACGGAACTTGCCACCTATCTGACTGACACCGGCTTTGCCGACACACACCTACATGTGATGGAGGCCCTGGGTGGCCCGCGCGAACGGGCGCGCAGTGTCTCGCTGACTGAGGCGCTGTTGGGTGGGTTCGATCACCCGGTCTGCGTCGGGCTCGAGGTTGCTGGCGGCGGGCAGGCCTTTCCGCGCGCCTCTGGCAAACCGGATGAGATTTTTGAGACCGACGGCCAGATCACCAAACGCCCTATCCGTGCGCTGACCCTATCGGCGCTGGCCCCGCAGCGGGACGAGCATCTGTGGGACATTGGCGGCGGCACCGGGTCAATCAGCATCGAATGGCTGATGTGTGATCCAACGCTCAGCGCCACGACGGTCGAACCCCGCGAAGACCGCGCCGAGCGTATTCGCCGCAATGCCGACGCTTTGGGTCAGGACCGGCTGCAGGTGGTGCATGGCACCGCCCCGGATGCGCTGGACGGCCTGCCCCTGCCCGATGTGGTTTTCATTGGCGGCGGGCTGAGCAGTGAGCTGCTGCAATGGCTGCAAGCGGCTCTGCCATCTGGAACGCGGCTTGTGGCCAATGCTGTGACACTGGAGAGCGAAGCTCTGCTGGCGCAATGGCAGAATATGCTGGGCGGTGAGCTGCTACGGATCGAACTGGCACAGGCTTCAGCCCTGGGGCCGCGGCGCGGTTGGAAATCGGCCTATCCGGTGGTGCAATGGAGCGTCACGCTATGATCGTCGCAGGCATCGGATTTTCCTCGACCGCCACGGTGAACAGCCTGCGCGCCGCCTATGATCGGGCCAGTATCGGCCAATCTGTGGACGCGCTGGCCACGGTTGCCGACAAGGAAGGCCACGCCGCGCTGACAGATTTCGCCTCGGCCATTGCCCTGCCATTGCATTTCATTGCCCCCGCCGATCTGGCCGGGCAGCGCACCCTCACCTGCTCGACCCGCAGCCGCGCCACATATGGCACCGGCAGCGTGGCCGAAGCATCCGCCCTTGCCGCCGCCGGAACTGGTGCGCGGCTGATCTCACCCAGACAGATTTCAGACGACCGGCTGGCCACCTGCGCCATCGCCATCGGAGGACAGACATGACCGTTCATTTCATTGGCGCTGGACCGGGCGCCGCCGACCTGCTGACCCTGCGGGGGCGCGATATCATCGCCGCTTGCCCGGTCTGCCTGTATGCGGGTTCGCTGGTGCTAGAGGAAATTCTGGACCATTGCCCCGACGACGCCAAGATCGTGAACACGGCGGCGATGGATCTGGACCAGATCATGGCCGAAATCGCAACCGCACATCAGGCCGGTCTAGATGTTGCGCGACTGCATTCCGGCGACCTGTCGGTCTGGTCCGCGATGGGCGAGCAGATCCGCCGCCTGAAAGAGCTGGGCATCCCGGTCAGCGTGACCCCCGGCGTGCCGTCTTTTGCCGCTGCGGCCGCATCACTGGGCACGGAACTGACCCTGCCCGGACTTGCGCAATCAGTGGTCCTGACCCGGACACCGGGACGCGCATCGTCGATGCCCGAGGGCGAGACGTTGGCGAATTTTGCCCGTACCGGGGCGACGCTGGCCATCCACCTGTCGATCGGCAATCTGGACACTGTGATCGCCGATCTGACCCCGGCCTATGGCGCCGAATGCCCGGTGGCCGTGGTCTATCGTGCCAGCTGGCCCGACGAGCGGATCATCCGTGCGACGCTGGCGACGCTGAAAGACGCGCTGGACGAGAGCATCTCACGCACAGCGCTGATCATGGTGGGTCCAGCACTCGCTGGTGAAGGGTTTGACGAAAGCTGCCTGTATTCAAAGGATTACGACCGCCGGTATCGCCCGCAAAGCGCGGACAGCCCTTGGTCAAGCTGGAGCCATGGTGATGACTAACCCTCCGGGCATTCTGATTTCGGCACCGTCTTCGGGGACTGGCAAGACCACCGTGATGCTGGGCCTGCTGCGTGCGCTGGCCGAGGATGGCCTGACCGTTCAACCTTTCAAAAGCGGCCCTGACTATATCGACCCGGCCTTTCACCGGGCGGCGGCTGGGCGCGCCTCGTTCAATCTGGACAGCTGGGCGATGGGCGATCCTCTGCTGAACGCAATATCGGCACAGGCTGACGGCGCGGATATCGTCGTAGCCGAAGGATCGATGGGTCTGTTCGACGGTGTCGCCAAACCCGGTGAGATTGGCCATGGATCTAGCGCGGAAACCGCGCAGCGTATGGGCTGGCCTGTGGTGTTGGTTCTGGATGTCGGCGGTCAAGCGCAATCAGCTGCAGCCACGGCGCTGGGGTTTCGGATGTACAACCCCGACCTGCCCTTTGCCGGGGTAATTTTGAACCGCTGCGCCAGCCCGCGCCACGAGCGTCTGACCCGGTTGGGTATGGAACGTGCAGGCCTGCCGGTTCTGGGCGTTCTGCCACGACGCGGAGACCTGACACTTCCCGAGCGGCACTTAGGTTTGATCCAGGCAGTGGAACATCCCGATCTGGAAAGCGCTATTGTCGGCTATGCTGCGTTCCTGCGTGAACATGTCGATCTGGAGGCGATCAAGCGGGCGGCTTCCTCAAGCCCAAATAGGCCATCGTCAGCCGTGCTGCCCCGCCCTCCGGCGCAGCGGATCGCACTGGCCCGGGATGCTGCGTTTTCGTTCACCTATCCGCATTTGCTGGAAGGCTGGCGCGCGGCGGGTGCAGAAATCCTACCGTTTTCACCACTGGCGAATGAAGCCCCTGCCCCGGATGTCGATCTGGTCTGGCTGCCGGGTGGGTATCCCGAGTTGCACGCAGGCACATTGGCCGCCGCCAACACCTTCCAGACTGGGCTGTGCAAACATGCCGAGACAAGACCTGTGCATGGCGAATGCGGGGGCTACATGGCGCTGGGTCAGGCGTTGATCGACAAAGACGGAGTCCGGCACGAAATGGCGGGCCTTCTGGGCCTTGTGACCTCCTATGAAAAGCGCAAGTTCAACCTGGGTTATCGCAAGGCGGAATTACTGGCCTCGATGGCCGGATTTACCGAAGGCACAGCGCTACGCGGGCATGAGTTCCACTATTCCTCGATCATCGAACAGCCTGACGCCCCGCTGGCGCGCGTGTTCGACGCCGAAGGCGCGGAAGGCCCGCAAACCGGATCGGTGCGAGACAATGTCACCGGGACATTCTTTCATCTGATCGCCGAGGCCTCGGCATGAGTGGTTTTGTGTCCTTCATCGGTTCAGGCCCCGGCGACCCGGAATTGCTGACGCTGAAGGCGGTAGACAGGTTGCAGAAAGCTGATGCGGTGCTGTTTGACGACCTCAGCAGCGGCCCGATCCTGAGCCACGCCCGCGAGGATGCTGATCTGGTTGGTGTCGGCAAACGCGCCGGGCGCCCCTCGCCCAAGCAGGATCACGTCAGCCGCTTGTTGGTCGAATATGCACAAACCGGTCAGCATGTCGTGCGGCTGAAATCCGGTGATGGCGGCATGTTCGGCCGGCTTGAAGAAGAACTGGTGGCCCTGCAAGAGGCCGGGATCGACTATGAAATCATCCCCGGCATCCCCTCGGCGGTAGCGGCGGCGGCAGCGGCAGGCATTCCGCTGACCCGGCGACTGACCGCGCGGCGCGTGCAATTCGTCACCGGCCACGATGTCAGTGGCAAACTGCCCGAAGATCTGAACCTGGCAGCACTGGCTGATACACAGGCTACGACCGTCGTATTTATGGGCAAGCGCACCTTTCCCCTTTTGGTTGGCGCCCTGCATTCGCACGGCCTACCGCTGGACACGCCTGCATTGATGGCCGAATCCGTTTCGACCCCCGAACAAAAGCTGCAACGCTCGACCATCGGTGCCTTGTCGCAGCAGTTGGAAACGGAGATCGGCACCGCCCCGGCCCTGATTCTGTATGGACCTCTGGCAGAGTTCGAAAATGATTGACCTGACGCTGATCGGTATTGGCACCGGCAACCCGGATCATGTGACATTTCAAGGGGCGCAGGCGATCCGTTCGGCGGACCTGATCCTGATCCCCCGCAAGGGCGAAAACAAGGCCGATCTGGCAGGGCTGCGCGAGCAGATCATCGCTCAGGTCGCGGATACTCCTCCGCAAATCGCGTATTTCGACATTCCCAAACGCCGTGCCGATGATGGCTATTTACGCGGAGTGGACGAATGGCACGACGCGATTGCATTGCGCTGGCAGGAGGCCATCGCAGCCCACCCGAAGGCCCGCCATGTGGCGCTGCTGATCTGGGGGGATCCGTCGCTGTATGACAGTTCGCTGCGAATCGCGGCACGTTTGACCCCTCAGCCAGAAACACGCGTGATTCCCGGCATCACAGCGCTTCAAGCGCTGACGGCGGCCCATGCGATTCCGATCAACGAACTGGGCGCGCCCTATATCGTCACAACTGGTCGTCGCATCCGGGACGAAGGATGGCCGGAAACCGCAGAAAACGTGGCGGTGATGCTGGATGGTGAATGTTCATTCCAAAACCTGGACATGGAAGACTTGGACATTTGGTGGGGCGCATATGTCGGCATGAAAGAGGAAATCCTGATCAAAGGCCCTTTGGCCGAGGTTGCCCAGCAGATTCTGGACCGCCGCGCCCATGCCCGTGCCGACCATGGTTGGATCATGGATATTTATTTGCTGAAAAAGCGCATAATCTGACACAATACGTCGCAAATGATGATTGCACCGCCACAGCTATAGCGGCTAAATGGGGGTGTCTGGTCCTGCCGGAGAAATCCGGATGCTAAGAGGGAATTTGGTGCGACTGCCTCGGTGGTCAACTCCAAAGCCGCCCCCGCGACTGTAAGCGGAGAGCCCCTGTTCAACCAGCCACTCCCGGTTATCCGGGGGGAAGGCGAACAGAGGCATCGACCCGCAAGCCAGGAGACCTGCCAGGCGAAAAAACGAAACACCGGCCGTCGGGTGCGGCGGCAGAGGAGAATACAAAATGGCAACACAAACGAAAACAGCATCCGCCGCGCTTACAGGCTTTGTTCCGGTCATGTTTGCAGTGGTTCTGGGTCTGGGCCTCATCACGCTGACCGGTCACGTTCAGGCAGCGGCCCTGCATGATGCAGCGCATGACGTGCGTCACGCGACCGGCTTCCCCTGCCACTAAGACCGTGTTCAGTCGTATATTGACCAGCGCGTTGTTCGCTGGTGCTGCAGCGGGGCTGATTGCCGCCTTGCTGCAGTTGGTATTTGTGCAACCAGTATTGTTGCATGCCGAGCTTTATGAATCCGGAGAGCTGGTGCATTTCGGGGGCGAGACCGTATCGGCTCATCCCGAGCTGCCGCGCATGTTCTCTGAACTGACGCGTGATGCTCTGAGTGTCATCTTTACTATGCTGACCTATACCGGCTATGCGCTGGTGATGGTTGCGCTGATGTCGGTAGCCGAAGGTCAAGGGCATCAGATTGATGGCCGGACCGGCGTTCTTTGGGGGTTGGCCGGATTTATCGCTTTCCACCTTGCACCAGGTTTCACCCTTGCGCCCGAAGTGCCGGGTGTCGCAGCAGCCGATGTCTATGCACGTCAGGTCTGGTGGTTCGCAACAGTTGCAGCAGCCCTTGTCGCCATGTGGTTGATCGCCTTTGGAGGTAACCTGATCAGCTATGTGATCGCCGCGGTACTTCTGTTGGTGCCACATCTTATTGGTGCACCCGAGCCCGATGTTTTCACCGGCCCTGTGCCGACTGAAATTGGCGCGTTGTTCGCGGCACGAGCTTTTGGAATCGGTCTGGTTGCATGGGTTCTGGTTGGCGCGTTCGCTGGCTATTTCTGGCAGAAAGAAGCGCAACCTTCCGAAGCAACGGCCTGATCGCACTTCGATTGAACGCGCTGGGGGTAAACTTGGCGCGTTTCCCTATGTTTTCAAGGAAATACAATGACCCGTTCACTTGCTCTATTCGTGATCGGTCTGGTCTTTGGCGGCGGTACAGGATTTGTAATTGCTGCTGCAAACGGCGTCACATTTGATGGCCACGACCATTCTGATCCGTCTCTTCACGGAGCCTCACCCACTGAGACCATGGCCCACGATCATTCCACGGCCTTGAACCTACCGGCAGGCACAGATGCACCTACACTGGACATCGCTCTGACACAGGATCCTATGTCTGGCTGGAACCTGCATGTTATGCCAAAAAACTTTACCTTCGCACCGCAGAACGCATCGACCGCAGACATGGCAGGCGAAGGGCACGCGCATGTTTACATCAACGGAGAAAAGCTCGCCCGGCTTTACGGCAGTTGGATGCACATTGATCAGTTGCCCAAAGGTGAGGTCGAGGTTTCGGTTTCGCTGAATTCCAACAGCCATAGCCCGCTTTCGGTCGATAACGTGCCGGTTCGTGCTGCGGTTACGGTTCAGGTTGACTAAAGCGCCGGAATACGCGCACGCAAACACATCCGAAGCCGCCCGCAGGGTCGGGCGTCTTCGATCCAGCCCTGCGGGCTGTTCAGGTAAGTACGGCAAGTTTCAGCGATATCCGCAGCATCCGCCACCACATCGACACCCGAAAACACATAAGATGCGCGCCCCAGCGCCTGTATAGCCAGCGCCGTGGGTTCCGCGCAGCTGCTGAAACAGGCGTGTTCGCTCAATTCGACCTGATCCGTCAATCCAGCCCTTTTCAGTGCGTCCTTCACAGCCTGCACCTCGGCCGCCCGATCGCGTGCGGTGCCACAGGTTTTGCAGATCATCAGGCGCATCCGATCCAGACCTTTCCCTTCGTCCTGCGCCCGTTTCTGCGGCTTTAAGCGGCGCGGCGCAATCCCGAATGCACACAAGATTGTGAGTGCGACGTTCTCACATTTCTGGCAGGATTTCTGCAGACACCTTAAAAGGAAGCCTCTGGATGAAACTGCTTTGGACCGTCTTCGCCCTGCTGGCCCTGCCCGCCTGGGCCGACGAACCGCTCTCGGGATGGGCCGTGTATCCAACGGGCAAAAGCTATGATGAATTGGTCTCGGACACCAAATCGGCGGTTAAGGCAAACGGTCTGATCGTGGTCACGCAGGCCGGCCCCACCAAAGCCGCCGCCGCGCGGGGAATTACAATCCCAGGCAATCTGGTGATCGGCGCCTTCAACAATGACTATGCGGTGCGCGTGCTGGAAACCTCGGTGCGCGCAATGATCGAAGCACCGATCCGGTTTTACGTGACCGAAAACGAGGACGGCACCGCCACCCTATCCTATAAAACGCCCAGCTTTGTATTCGCGCCCTATATCTATGAGGGCGGAGACCCCCTGAGGGACATTGCCCAGGAATTGGATGACACCTTTCAGATCGTGGCCGAAGCCGCTGTCAAATAGTCACACTGGCGTGATGCGCCTTGCGTCCGGGTCTGTCCTCCGCAATCTGCGTTGAAACAGTTTTCGGAGCTTTACTGATGCAGGACTCGTCGCCCCGCGCTGCGGACATTCTGGCCCAACGGCTTTATGAGGCTGGCTGCCGCCACGCTTTTGGCATGCCAGGTGGCGAGGTGCTGACCCTAGTGGATGCGTTGGAAAAGGCGGGGATAACCTTTCACCTGACCAAACACGAGAACGCGGCCGGCTTTATGGCCGAGGCGGTGCATCACCGCGACGGCGCCCCGGCCATTCTGGTGGCCACACTCGGCCCAGGCGCGATGAACGGGATCAATGTGGTCGCCAATGCGTTGCAGGACCGGGTGCCAATGATCGTGCTGACCGGCTGTGTCGACGCAGATGAGGCGCTGACATACACCCATCAGGTCATGGATCACGCACGGGTCTATCGCTCGATCACCAAAGGGACGTTCCTGCTGACCGCCAAAGGCGCGGATATTATCGCAGACAAAGCGGTGTCGCTCGCCAATCAGCCGCGCCCAGGACCGGTGCATATCGACGTGCCGATTTCGGTTGCGGATGCGCCTGTGACCGATGTCAAACGCCGCCGTATTGTCAAACCTGCCGCCGTCGCGCCCGAGGGGGATTGCGTTGAAAAAGCCCGCCGCTGGGTGGCACAGGCCGAACGGCCCATTGCGATTATCGGCCTGGATGTTCTGTATGACGACTCGCGCAATGTGGTGCAGGCGTTCCTTGAACATTTTGGCATTCCTTTTGTGACAACCTACAAGGCCAAGGGCGTGGTTCCCGAGGATCATCCACTGTGCCTTGGCGGCGCGGGCCTGTCGCCGCTGGCTGACACCCATCTGGTGCCGCTGGTTGAACAGGCCGATCTGGTGTTGTGTCTGGGCTATGACCCGATCGAAATGCGCCCAGGCTGGCGCGAGATATGGGACCCCGAAGAAAAGCGCGTCATCGACATTTCGGCGGTTCCGAACGATCACTACATGCATCAGGCCGGGTTGAACCTGGTGGCTGATACCGGCGCGACCCTCGAGGCCATTGCAAAGGGCAACCCTGCCCGCGCCACCTGGCCCGGCGGCGAACCCGAACAGGTTCGGGCCGCCCTGGCGCGAGCCTTCCCTACTGATGATGTGTGGGGTCCCGCCGCGGTAATTGCGGAAACCCGCGCGGCTCTTCCTGCCGAGACATTGGCCACCGCTGACAGCGGCGCACATCGCATCCTTCTCAGCCAGATGTGGGGATGTTCCGAAGAACGCGGGCTGATCCAGTCTTCGGCGCTCTGCACCATGGGCTGCGCTCTGCCAATGGCCATCGGGCTGAAGCTGGCCGAACCCACGCGCCCGGTCATCAGCTTTTCCGGTGATGCCGGGTTCCTGATGGTCGCCGGAGAACTGTCGACCGTTGCCGAGATGGGTGGTAACCCGATTTTCCTGGTGTTCGTTGACGCCAGCCTTGCCCTGATCGAATTGAAACAGCGTCAGCGGCAAATGGGGAACGTAGGCGTCGATTTCGACCGCCACGACTTTGCAGCTATGGGCCGGGCCTTCGGTGGGAATGGTCACACGGTGCGCACCCGCGCCGAACTGAGGGATGCTCTGGAAGCGGCAACCAAGTCTGATAGGTTCACCGTAATCGCTGCTGAGATTGACCGCGGAGGATATGATGGCCGGATCTGAAGGGCCGCTGAAGGGCGTCAAGGTTCTGGACCTGTCCCGCATTCTGGCCGGACCGACCTGCACACAGTTGCTGGGCGATTTGGGTGCCAGCGTTATCAAGATCGAAAACCCTGCCACTAAAGGGGACGACACGCGCCAGTGGGGCCCACCTTATGTCGCAGATGCCGACGGGGTTCCATCGGATCTTAGTGCCTATTTCATGTCAGCCAACCGCAACAAGAAATCGGTCGCCATCGACATCACCACACCCGAAGGTCAGGCGGAAATTCGGCGGCTGGCCTCGTTTGCGGACATCCTGATCGAGAATTTCAAACCAGGCGGGCTTGCGAAATACGGGCTGGATTATAAATCGCTCTCGCAGGAATTCCCTAGCCTCGTCTATTGTTCGATCTCAGGCTACGGGCAGGATGGGCCTAACGCATCAAAGCCCGGATATGATCTGATGGCACAGGGCTATGGCGGTGTCATGTCTCTGACCGGCGATCCCCAAGGGGCGCCGATGAAAGTTGGAGTTGGTATCGCTGATGTCATGTGCGGTATGTATGCCTGCGTTGGCATTCTGGCAGCATTGCGCCACCGGGACCAGACCGGAGAGGGACAGCAAATTGATCTGGCTCTGGTCGATTCCCAGATTGCGTGGCTGATCAATGAAGGCGTGAATTATCTGACATCCGGCAATGTGCCACAACGCCGTGGGAATGGTCATCCAAATATTGTTCCATATGACGTTTATGAAACCGCCGATGGCCATGTGATCCTTGCTGTAGGTAATGACAGTCAGTTCCGCCGGTTCTGCGAATTCATCGACCAACCTGATCTGGCGGATGACGTCCGCTTTGCGACGAATCCGGCGCGGCTGGAAAACCGGGATGCGTTGAACGCCCTATTGCGCCCTGCGGTTCAGTCATATGACACAACAACCGTCATCGCAGAACTTGAGGCACGCAAAGTACCAGTTGGGCCGGTCCAGACCCTGGATCAGGTTTTTGACACCGAGCAGGTCGCGGCGCGGCAAATGCAGATCGCGATGCAGGCTGCCCCGGCCGAGGTAAAACTGATCGGAAACCCGCTGAAATTGTCGCGGACACCGGTTACCTACCGGACGGCTCCGCCACAGTTCGGAGCGGACACTGCAGCAGTCCTGAACGCTAAGAACCCATTTGAAGATTGAAACACAATGCCTTATTAGGCGGCATATTGCTGAAACATGCCGTTGAATCGGCGGATTTTTTCACGTTTTCCACACACAGCTTTTCACCAATTCGAGAGCAGGGCCGATACTGATACGACCCCGCCTGACTCTCTGCTAAATCGAATAAAGTAATAAATCGCAAATGGATTGGATCCCGCGCATGAAACAAGATGTTTTCGGACAGATGAACACTCTTTGCCATTCGGCCAGTGTCGAGGCGTGGAATGGTGTTCTGCTTGGTTTCATGGCGCATTCAGCTGTCACACCCCAGCATCTGGGCAAAGTGCTAGAGCTTGAGCCCGATTTCGCGCTTGGTCACGCCATCAAAGGTCTGTTCCTGGTCCTGCTGGGTCGGCGCGAGATGATGCCAGTTGCAGCGGAAGCGTTGAATGCTGCCAACACCGCTATGGATCGCCAACCGGTAACTGAGCGCGAGCGGCTTTATGTCGACGCGTTGGCCCTTTACCTGTCCGACCTGCCCTCACATGCAATCCAGAAGTTTGAAGAAATTCTGCGCCTCCACCCACAGGACTCGCTGGCGATGAAACTCAGCCATGCAACACGGTTTGTCTTGGGAGATGCCGCTGGTATGCGACGGTCGATCGAACGTGTCCTGCCTGCTTATGAACCCGACCACGCCGGTCGCGGATATCTTCTGGGGTGCCATTCCTTCGCGCTTGAGGAAACCGGGGCCTATGAAAAAGCCGAAATCGCCGGACGTCAGGCCCTGTGGATGGTGTCGGATGATGCCTGGGGCCTGCACGCAGTGGCCCATGTGCACGAGATGACCGGCAATGCGCAGCAAGGTCTTGATTGGCTGGCCGGACGCGAGGATGCCTGGGCGCATTGCAACAACTTCCGCTATCATGTCTGGTGGCACAAGGCGCTGATGCATCTGGACCTGGGCCAGGTCGATCAGGTTATGGAACTGTATGACCAGTATGTCCGGCAGGACAAAACCGACGATTACCGTGACATATCGAATGCCACGTCGCTTTTGTCCCGGCTCGAGCTTGAGGGCGTCAAAGTTGGAAACCGCTGGGAGGAACTGGCCGACCTCAGCGCCGCCCGGACCGAAGATGGCTGCCTGATCTTCGCCGATCTTCACTATCTACTGGCCCTGACCGGCGACAACCGGACCGAAGCGACCGGCAAAATGCTGCAGCGCATCCAGAAAGATGCCCAGCGCAATCAGGGCGACACTCCGATCCGGATGTCGGATCCCGGTATTGCCGCAGCCAAAGGGCTTGAGGCTTTTGGCGACGGCCTTTACGGCGAAGCATTTGATTTCCTGTCGAGTGCACGGGACGGAATGCAACTGGCTGGTGGTAGCCACGCCCAACGTGATGTATTCGAGCGCATCACTATTGATTCCGGCCTGCGTGCCGGCCGTTTGGATGCTGTCGAGCGCATTCTAGACGACCGCCGTGCCAAGCGGGCCGGGGGTGAGGACAATTATGCTATGGCGCGCCGCGCATTGATCGACGCGGCTCGCGATAACCAAGACGCACAAAGCGTTCCGGCAGAATAACAAAACAAAAAGACTGAAGAAGGACAGAACTCGTATGGCGACTCTATCGCCCGCTTCTGATTTTGCACCTGTGGCAGCCACCTCGGCCGCCCCTGTTAGTACGCGCGACCCGCGTCTGGATTTCTATCGCGGAATTGCGATGTTCATCATCCTGATTGCGCATATTCCCAACGACCCTTGGGCCAAGTGGATCCCTGCCCGGTTTGGTTTTTCGGATGCAACCGAGATTTTTGTTTTTTGTTCGGGCATGGCCTCGGCCATCGCCTTTGGCGGCGCGTTCCTGCGCAAGGGCTGGTGGATGGGCACTGCGCGGGTATCATACCGGATCTGGCAGGTTTACTGGGCGCATATCGGCCTGTTCTTCTTTGTCGCGATGACAATGGCTGCGCTGAATCAAACAGGCCTGTTTGAGAAGAACTACATCTCGTCCCTGAACCTGCAGCATTTCTTCAATGATCCTGCGCCGCAGATCGTCGGCCTGTTCACCCTGACCTACGTGCCGAATTATTTCGACATTCTACCCATGTATCTGGTGGTACTTGCAATGATGCCGCTGTTCATGGGCCTGTCCCGCATCGGATTCTGGGCGGTTGCAGCCACATCCGTTGCTATCTGGCTCGTGGCGCAGACCGACGTTCTGGACCTGCCTGCCGAGCCCTGGTCGGATCGTCAGTGGTTCTTTAATCCTTTTGGCTGGCAGTTGCTTTTCTTTACAGGCTTTGCATTCATGCGCGGTTGGATCCCGGCCCCTCCGGTGTCAAAAACGTTGATCTGGGCAGCGGCGCTGTTCCTGATCTTTTCAATGCCTTTCGGGTCGTGGAAAGTGTTCACATGGGTGAATGCCGCAGCCCCGGACTTGGCCGATGAAATCCGCAAAGTCTGGCCCATCACGAAGGAATTCCGCGACAAGACCGATTTCGGTCTGTTTCGCTACATGCATTTCCTGTCGCTGGCCTATCTGGGCTGGGTCGCTGCTGGCGAGCATGGACACCGCCTGATCGCAACCGGTCAGAGCGCAGGCGCCAAAGCTTGGCAAATCGTGCTGACCCTGGTCACCAAAGTGGGTCAGCAATCACTTGCCGTATTCGTATTTTCCATGGCAGCAGCACGACTTATCGGCGTTGGGCTCGATTTGTTTGGGCGGGATTTTGCCACTGTCTTTGTCGCTAATATGATTGGCTTTGCCATGATCATCAGCGTGGCCTATTTGGCCGCGTGGTTTAAGTCACAACCCTGGAAATCAAAGAAATGAAATTCACACGTCGCGCATTTCTGGCCACGACTTCGGCGCTTGCCTTCGCCCCGGCCACCTTTGCCGTGGGCGGAGAGGTCCCGTTTGACCGCAGTGACGTGATCGCGCTGGCCCGCGCGTTGGCCGCAAAGCCCTTTGCCGAGCGCGAGATGGTCCCTCAGGAATGGCAGGACCTGACCTATGAGCAATACCGCTCGATCCGGTTCCGCCTGGATCGTGCGATGTGGTACGAGACCGAGACGCCGTTCAACGTCGATTTCTTCACCCCTGGGCTTTATTTCCCCCGCACGGTTCAGGTGTCGACTGTGGAAGACGGCATGGCCAAACCCGTAGCCTTCGATCTGTCGATGTTTGACAAGTCGACCGAGGTTCCTCAGTTGCCCGTCGACGACACGCTGGGTTTTTCGGGCCTGCGCCTGCGGACTGAAATGCACCGCCCCGGAAAAACCGATGAGTTCTGTGTGTTTCAGGGCGCCAGTTATTTCCGGGCGATCGGCCTTCACGAGGTCTACGGACTGTCGGCCCGGGGGCTGGCGCTGAAAACCGGCGATCCGGATGGTGAGGAATTCCCTGAATTCATCCGTTTCTGGCTGGAACGTCCCAAGCCCGGTCAGCGCAACATGGTGGTTCATGCCCTGATGGACAGCCCCAGCGTGACCGGTGCCTATCGGTTCAACGTCACGGCCGGCGCGGATTGCGTTATGGAGGTTGAGGCGACGCTGTTCCCACGCACCGAGTTGACCCATGTCGGCATTGCACCCGGCACGTCGATGTTCCTGTTTGACCAGACCAATCACAGCCGTTTCGACGATTTCCGCCCTGCTGTGCATGACAGCGACGGGCTGCTGATCCGCAACGGCGCTGGCGAGGTCCTGTGGCGGCCTCTGGCAAACCCGACCCGCCTGCAGTTCTCGTCCTTTGTCGACATGAACCCGCGCGGGTTTGGCCTGATGCAGCGCAAACGGGCGTTCTCGGATTATGCCGATCTTGAGGCGAGTTACCACAAACGCCCCGGCCTCTGGGTCGAGCCAACTGGCGATTGGGGCAAAGGCGCGGTCACTCTGGTCGAGATCCCTGCCGATCAGGAAATCTACGACAATATCGTCGCCTATTGGCGTCCGATGGAGCCCTATGCGGCCGGGAGCCAGGTGGACCTGTCCTACCGCCTGATCTGGGGTGAAGAACCACAGCGCACCCCGATGCCGCGTGTGATCAACACCGCGATGGGTGACAATACATTTGGCGAGGGCCGTCTGGCTGTGATCGACTTTGAGGCCAGCGAGCTATTCGACGAACCTGAGGCGATGACGATCTTTGTGGACTCGCCCCATGCAGAGACCTCGGAAGGCGTCCTGCAGCGCAACCCCGATACTGGCGGCCTGCGGTTGGCCTTTTCCTTCGAGCCGGGAGACCGGAACCATGTGGAACTGCGTGCGCAGTTGCTGAAAGACAAGCAGCCTGCCTCCGAAGTCTGGCTGTATCGTTGGACATCATGAGCAACGATCTGCATATCATGCCGCCTGAGGCACCCCTGGCGATGCCGGAGCAGAATTTCAGCGCTGGGTTCCGTGACGCTCAGGCGCCCCGCAGCAGGCAGGCATCTGCGGGATTCTGGCGTGCGCTGGCGTTCTCGCCTGCAATGGCGGCTACGCTGGGCATGCTGTGGGTCATGACCGACTGGTTCGGAGCCGAAGGGATCAATCTGATCGAAGCGATTCTGTTGGCTCTGATCTCATTCAACTTTTTCTGGATCTCTTTCACGGTCTGCACCGTGTTGTTGGGTATGATTTCCCTGTCGCGGCAGGAACAGCCCAAACGTCAGGGCCGCCCACAGGCGCTGCGCGTCGCGCTTCTTATGCCGGTCTATAATGAAGTACCCTGGAACGTGCTGGGCAACGCCCGCACCATGCTGGAAGACCTGCGCGCGCGGGATGGTCAGCACCACTATGCGATGTTCATCCTCTCTGACACGCGCGACCCCGAGATCGCGGCACAGGAACAAGCCAGCGTCGAAGCGTTGCGCACCACCCTCGCGCCGGGACTGGAACTGTATTACCGCCGGCGAGAACAGAACACAGACCGCAAGGTCGGAAATATCGCAGATTGGGTCAGCCGTTGGGGTGCGGATTGGGATGCGATGCTCGTGCTGGATGCCGACAGCCTGATGACCGGCCGCGCCATCCTGCGCCTGACGGATTCTCTGGCGCGCGACCCCGGTGCGGGCCTGATCCAGAGTTACCCTCAGTTAATTGGCGCTCAGTCGGTTTTTGCCCGGATGCAGCAATTTGCCAATGGTGTTTATGGTATCGCCTTCGCCGAAGGTCTGGCCCGCTGGTGTGGTCAGGAAGGTAACTATTGGGGCCATAACGCGATCATCCGCACCAAGGCTTTTGCCAACTGCGCGGGGCTGCCAAGACTGCGCGCAATGAATGGTCAGGAACAACTGATCATGAGCCACGATTTCGTCGAGGCCGGCCTCATGCGTCGCGCCGGATGGGGCGTGCGGTTCCTACCGCGCATCCGAGGATCCTATGAAGAAACCCCACCAACGCTGATCGACCACGCGTTGCGTGACCGGCGCTGGTGTCAGGGCAATTTGCAACACCTGAAGTTGCTGGGCTCAACCGGATTCCGCGCTGTGTCGCGGTTCCACATGTTCCATGGAGCAGTCGGATATCTGATGTCGCCGCTGTGGTTTGCACTGCTGGTGATGTGGGCGCTGATCGGTCAGGGTGAGGATGCCTCAGTCCTGCATTATTTCAGCCCCGACAATCCGCTATTCCCGCAATGGCCCGAGATGTCCGAGACCCGCCACGTGCTGATCATTCTAGTCATGTATGCCATGTTACTGGCTCCCAAGGTGCTGGGCGTGCTCGCCCTGCCCCTCAGCGGTGTGCGCTATGCGGATTTCGGTGGCGCGGGCAAATTCATGACCTCGTTCCTCTCAGAGGTTATCCTGTCGATCCTCTATGCCCCGATCCTTATGGTGCAACAGATGATCGCCGTCTTCCGGACAATTCTTGGTATTCAAAAAGGCTGGTCTCCCCAGGCGCGGGATGGTGGCAGCTATGGCCTGCGGACGCTGATCTTATGTCACACGCTGGAAACTATCAGCGGTATAGCCTTGGGCGCCGGCATCCTATCGGGTCTGGTGTCAATCTGGCTGGCTCCGATTGCCATAAGCCTGGCCTTTGCCATCCCGC
Source organism: Ruegeria sp. CDSA221 (assembly GCF_059611825.1). Taxonomy (NCBI): domain Bacteria; kingdom Pseudomonadati; phylum Pseudomonadota; class Alphaproteobacteria; order Rhodobacterales; family Roseobacteraceae; genus Ruegeria; species Ruegeria sp. CDSA221. The sequence goes on along the minus strand of NZ_JBXWPK010000002.1, from coordinate 44,827 downwards.
TTTCCGCACTCAGCGGCGTTTCAACCTCACCGGCGCGGCGCATGGTCGGAATGAAAGAAGATGTTCAGGAACCGGCAATCACCCGGTCCGCCCGTCTCCACAGGGATGAATTGAAGCGCCTGGTCGAAGGCAAAACCGTCATGACTCCTGCCGAGTGATCAACCACCCGGCAGGCCCTCGTACCACTCTACCATCATATCCGACCATCCCTGCGGCACGTTGTGACCACCGGGGAAAAGTGCGAATTCCAACATCGCGCCATCGGCGCATCCGGTCCATCTGCGGCGCATGAATTGCCCGGTCGTGGAAAATCCGCTGGGTTTGGTATCGGCGCATTCGTTTGCGGCCCGCCAGATTTCCAGACCGGCAAAGATATCGCCCTGATGGAATCGACCGCCGCCCAAAAGGCGCCCTTCCAGCGGGACTACATTGTCGGTCCAGCCATGGGTGTGAAACATGCGCACCGGGCCATCACAGGCCTCGGGATGCGGTCGCCAAAACCCACCTGAAACCGGAGCATAGGCCGAAAACGTATCCGGCGCCGCGCAGGCGAGGTAATAGACCATGAAGGCCCCCGCAGAAAACCCGCCCAACACGACGCGGTCATCATCGACCCCGAACCGGTCCGACGCATCCTGAACCACCTCGCGCAGAAAAGCCGTTTCGTCACGCCCCTCCCAACCCGGGAAGAAATTCCAGCTTTGGCGGCCGTTACGCTCGGACCCCTCCGGTGCCATAACCGCATATCCGCGAGCAAGCAGAGGATCAACCATACTGCGGTTCTTCAGCGTTCCGGTTGCAGTCCCGCCATAACCGTGCAGAAACACCACCAGCGGTGGGTTTTCGGTTTCGGGAAGTTCGATATGGTACCCGCCCGACGGCGTTTCGCACATGTCTTCCTGATCGACACAGGCGGCCATTCCTGCATTCGCGATCACTGCCATCCCGACCGACAGAAACAAGCTTCGGATCATTCTGCTTTCCCATCATAGTGTTGAACCGGCAGGCCTGCCCGGACCCAGCCCGGCCCTGCTGCTGAGCCTAACATACCCTCGGGCACGTCGATGATATTTGCGAACCCCGCCTCGGACAGCTGGTTGCTCAGCCGGGCCGAGCGCACACCGCGCGCGCAGATCAGGGCGATTGGGGCATCGTGGTCTCCGCCGACAATCTGCAGCAGCGCCTCATCAAAATCATCGCGACGCATGTCTAGGGGATGCGCGCCTTCGCCCACGCCCGAGGCATCCCATTCGCGTGGGGTACGGATGTCCACCAAAAATATATCTCCAAGCCTAGCTTGCTGATGCGCATCCCCGACACTGATCCGACCGCCCGCATAGCTCTGCGGGATCAGGCGGTATTCGCGGATTGCAAAACCGCCCAGAACAGCAGCAGCACAAAACAGCAGAACCTTTCGCCGTGTCCGGTTTGCCTCGGCTGCCACTGTAATCCCTCCTGATCCGATGCGGTCCTATGTATCACAGCAGCTTATCCAGTTCCGCGTCGAAATTAACCTGCCTGTTCAAGTTCGTGTCATCGCCCCAACCTCTGCCTTGGGGCCCCTGAACAGGCAGAATGGCTTGCAATCGCTGGACACTCCGCGAATTATCCTTACAAAATCAATAGCACTTTTGACCGCCCAGACCGGAGTATCGCAGTTGTCCCTATTCCTCATCGCGGCCCTTCCCTTCCTCGGAGCTGTATTCCCAGCCCTTTTGATCCGGGCTGGACGAAATGCAGCAGCCTCGGCCGCTGGTTTGACCACTTTCCTGGCGCTGATGGGGCTGTTGATTCACATCCCAACCGTGATGCGCGGCGGGGTCGTTACCGCCCGGTTCGACTGGATTCCGGCACTGGGCCTAAACGCCAATTTCATGTTGGACGGCCTTGGGTTTCTGTTCGCGCTGCTGATCCTTGGCATCGGTTTGCTGATCATCCTCTACGCCCGGTTCTATCTCTCGCGCGAAGACCCGATGGGGCAGTTTTACACCTATTTGCTGCTGTTTCAGGGCGCGATGGTGGGAATTGTTCTGTCGGACAATATCCTGCTTTTGCTGATATTCTGGGAACTTACCTCGCTTAGTTCATTCCTTTTGATCGGATATTGGAAACACCTCCCCGAGGGGCGACAGGGCGCACGTATGGCGCTGGCTGTGACCGGCTCTGGCGGCTTGGCGATGATTGCGGGGATGCTAATCCTGGGCAATATCGTTGGCTCTTATGACCTAAGCGTCATTCTCCAGAACAAAGAGCTGATCCAGTCTTCACCCTATTACATGCCAGCGCTGATCCTGATTTTGCTGGGGTGTTTCACCAAATCGGCACAGTTTCCCTTCCATTTCTGGCTGCCACACGCGATGGCCGCCCCTACGCCAGTATCAGCCTATCTGCACTCGGCCACGATGGTGAAGGCAGGGTTGTTCCTGATGGCCCGCATGTGGCCCGTTCTGGCGGGGACTGATGCGTGGTTCTACATTGTGGCCACAACCGGCCTGGTAACCATGCTGATCGGGGCCTGCATCGCCCTGTTCAAAGACGATCTCAAGGCGCTGCTGGCGTTTTCGACCGTGTCGCATCTGGGACTGATAACCATGCTGCTGGGGTTTGGAACCAAGATCGCCGCCGTTGCTGCCATCTTCCACATCATCAACCATGCGACGTTCAAAGCAGCCCTGTTCATGACCGCCGGGATCGTGGATCACGAGGCCGGGACCCGCGACATCAAGCGACTGGGCGGATTGCGCCATTTGATGCCCATCACCTTCACCATCGGGACGATTGCCGCACTTTCCATGGCCGGTCTACCTCCGCTGAACGGGTTTCTGTCCAAGGAGATGATGCTGGAGGAAACGGTCCACACAACCTGGCTGCATTCGCATTATCTTGTGCCCGGACTGGCGCTGCTGGCGGCCTTGTTCTCTGCAGCCTATTCGTTCCGCTTTGTTGGACACGTGTTCCTTGGTCCAGTACGCGACGATTACCCAACCCATCCACATGACCCGCCGGCCGGGCTTTGGCTTGCACCCGCTTTCCTGGTCGTGCTTGTCGTCCTGATCGGTCTTTATTCCAACGCCATCGTAGGTCCGCTGGTGGCGGTTGTTTCAAGTGCGGTAATCGGGGGCGAGAAGCTGCCCTATTATTCGCTGAAACTCTGGCACGGGTTTACGCCTGCCCTGTATATGTCCGCGTTCGCGACACTGGGTGGCCTGGCCTTGCTGAGACAGCATCGGCGCGGTGAGTTTATCTGGAATGCGCTGCCCAGACCCGAGGCGAAGACCATTTTTGACGCAGTGATCGCTGCGCTTACGACAACCAGCCGCTGGGTCACAGATACTCTGCATAACGGGGTTCTCAGCCGGTATGCGGCCATCCTGATCGTCTTTACGGTTGGGCTGGGATATTATGCATTCGCCACCGGATCTATTGGCGTTGAAACACGCACGCCCCTACCCGTTCAGATCATTCCGTTCATTGGCTGGATCTGCCTGATTGCCGCGACGCTGGCCATCATGTGGTTTCACCGCAACCGGCTGTTGTCCTTGGTGCTGATCGGGGTCGTGGGCCTGATCGTCTCGATGGCCTTCAACTATCTGTCCGCACCCGACCTTGCCCTGACACAGATTTCTGTCGAGGTAGTGACGATGATCCTGCTGTTGTTGTCACTTAACTTCCTGCCCACGGACACACCCTGGGACAGCAGCGCGGCGCGGCGTTGGCGGGATGCGGCAATTTCGGTCGTGGCAGGCATCGGATCAGGTGCGTTGATCTACGCGTTGATGCTGCGGGATTTCGGTTTCCCGAGCATTTCCGAATTCCATCTGGCCAACTCGTATAAGGGCGGCGGAGGCACCAATGTGGTCAACGTGATCCTGGTGGATTTCCGTGGCTTTGATACCTTCGGCGAAATCATCGTTCTGGGCATTGCCGCCCTGATCATCTTTGCCCTGACCGAGGCGGTTCTGGAAACCAATGTCCGGGGGTATTTGCTGAACCGTAAACCGCACTGGCCGCAATCGGGTGACTCTCATCCGTTGATGATGGTCGTGGCGACAAGAGTGATGATGCCGATCGCGCTGATGGTCGGGGCCTATATCTTTTTCCGCGGCCATAACCAACCAGGAGGAGGGTTCATCGCCGGTCTGGTCGTCGCCATCGCCTATCTGATGCAATATATGGCCAGCGGCTATACCTGGGCCATCGAACGGCAACGGTTCTATTATCACGGCACAATCGGCTGGGGCGTTCTGATCGCCGCAGCAACTGGAATTGGCGCATGGTTCAATGAACGTCCCTTCCTGACCAGTGATTTCGGATATCTGACGTGGCCGCCGCTGGAAGAGTTTGAATGGGCAACCGCCATGCTGTTCGATACTGGAGTGTTCCTTGCGGTTTTGGGCGCGGTGATGCTGGCACTGGATAGCCTGTCCCGCTTGGCCTGGCAGCCCGGCATGGCGCAGGAATTCCCAATGGATATCAACCCGCTGCGGGACGATCCGGCCGAAGAAGAACAAGAAGAAAAGGAGCAGGTCTGATGGAAGCGCTCGTAGCCTCTGCGGTTGGCGTGATGACCGCCGCCGGGATTTTCCTGATCCTGCGTCGCCGGACTTTTCCAGTCATTCTGGGACTGTCTCTACTGACCTATGCGGTGAACGTCTTTTTGTTTGCCACCGGGCGGCTGGCTTTGGACGCGCCGCCGGTTCTGAACAAATATGAAGAGGTCGCCTATACCGATCCCTTGCCGCAGGCCCTGGTGCTGACCGCCATCGTGATTTCATTCGGGATGACTGCGGTGATCGTGATGATCTCGCTTTCGGCTTACCTGTCGGCCAAGGATGACCACATCGACATGGCCGCGCATGACAATACGGACGCGCCGGGAGAAGACGCATGAACCATTGGATCGTTGCGCCAGTCGTCCTGCCCGCGATTCTGGCTCCGTTCATCATCATGGTCCTGCGATACCACCTTGATTTGCAGCGCATATTCTCGGTCGCCGGTGTCGTGGCACTGCTTGGCATCGCCCTGACAATCACCGCACAGGCCGCAGGTGGAGACATTCTGGTCTATGAGTTGGGCAACTGGCCAGCGCCCTTTGGAATCGTGCTGGTGCTGGATCGGTTATCTGCCATGATGGTCTTGCTGACCGCGCTTTTAGCCCTTCCGATAGTGCTTTATGCGATTGCCTCCGGATGGGATGCACGCGGCAAGCACTTTCATCCCTTGTTCCACTTTCAGCTTATGGGCGTATGCGGTGCCTTTCTGACAGGTGACGCCTTTAACCTGTTCGTGTTCTTCGAGGTATTGCTGATCGCGTCCTACGGTTTGATGACGCACGGCGGTGGAGCCGTTCGGCTCAAGGCAGGCGTGCAATATGTCGCCTACAACCTTTTGGGCTCAACGCTGTTTTTGTTTGCCCTTGGCACGCTCTATTCAGTGACCGGCACGCTGAACATGGCGGATATGGCTGTACGGATTGCCGAGCTTCCGCTCGAAGACACCGCTCTGATAAGAGTGGGTGCTGCCCTGTTGCTGCTGGTATTCTGCATTAAGGCTGCAGTTCTGCCGCTGCACTTCTGGCTACCGGCCAGCTATGCGAATGCTCCTATGCCAGTTGCCGCGCTGTTTGCGATCATGACAAAGGTCGGAGCGTACTCGATCTTGCGCATGTACACGCTTGGCTTTGGCCCCGAGGTTTTGGTTGCGCATGATCTTGTGATCAACTGGCTGCAACCTGCCGCTTTGGTAACTTTGGCGGTTGGTACAATCGGCATATTGGGCTCACGACACATCGCGCGCCTTGTGGCTTTTTGCGCCATCGCGTCAATGGGTACCCTGCTGATCGCAATTTCCCTGTTCACCGAAACGGCCACTGCTGCCGCTTTGTTCTATATTTATCATTCGACACTGGCGACGGCACTGTTGTTCCTGATTGCTGATCTGGTGATCGAGCGGCGCGGAGGCGCAATTGCCCCAAAGCACCCAATGGCACAGACCGGACTGATTTCCGCGCTGTTCTTTATTGGTGCGATTGCTTTGGCCGGGATGCCGCCCCTTTCCGGGTTCATTGGCAAACTGCTGGTCCTGGACGCCGCGCGAGATGCACCAGACGCAAATACGGTCTGGGCTGTGGTATTGATCGGCTCATTTGTAACTATAGTAGGACTGGCCCGCGCCGGAACTTTGATCTTTTGGAAAAGCCATGACGCCAGCTTGACCACCGACCAAGCCGATACAACTGACGGCGAGACCGCCTTTCAGGCAGCCCCGGAACCTTCGCCCGGGTTGGCCTTTACGTCGGTATTTGCTTTGATCATCGGTCTGGTCATGCTGACATTGTTTGCCGGGCCTGCAATGAACTACGCTACCAGCACAGCGGAACAGTTGTTTGCACCCGAGAATTACATCTCGGCCGTGTTAGGGGTGGAAGAATGAAAAAACTGCTTCACCGGATATTCCCGCACCCGCATCTGACTTTCCTGCTGACGGTTGTGTGGATTTTGCTGGCAAACACACCATCGCTGAATTCACTGGTGTTTGGCCTTGTGCTGGGGATTATCATCCCCTTCGTCACACAGCCGTATTGGCCAGACCGGCCCGTTCTTCGGAATTGGCCGATGATCACCGAATACATATTGGTGGTTCTATGGGACATTGTTGTCGCCAATATGACAGTTGCCAGGATCATCCTGTTCAAACGGGATTCCGACCGTGAACCGAACTGGGTCTGCATTCCGCTGGAACTGCGCACACCCGAAGCGATTACGGTTCTGGCCGGGACAATCACCATGACCCCCGGCACCGTCAGTTGCGATCTGTCAGCGCAGGGTCACAACTTACTGGTACACTGCCTCGATGCGCCAAACCCGGACGAAGTACGGGATCAGATCAAGCAACGATACGAGCGCAGGCTAAAGGAGATTTTCGAATGATCGAGCTAGCAATCTACTTTGCCTTTGCCTGTTTCGGCGCAGCCATCATGATGTGCCTGTGGCGGATCATTACGGCCGATGGAGTGGGCACCCGGGTTCTGGCGCTGGACACGATGGTGATCAACACCATCGCCCTTATGGTGCTTTACGGGCTGTTTCTGGGGACCGAGATTTTCTTCGAGGCCGCCATGATCATCGCAATGCTCGGCTTTGTCTCAACCGTTGCCTACGCGCGCTTTATGCTGCGCGGCAATATCATCGAGTGAGGGCGACATGTCGGTAATCTTTGAATTCCTGGTCGCCTTCTTCCTGGTTGTTTCAGGCATATTTGGTTTTGTCGGATCGTACGGGATGATCAAGCTAAAGGACCCGATGTCCAGGCTTCACGCTCCCACCAAAGCGACAACGCTTGGGGTGGGTGGCGTTCTGATCGCCTCAATCATCCATTCCGTATTGATCGAACATCATCTGTCTCTGCACGAGCTGCTGATCACGCTGTTTCTGTTCCTGACTGCTCCGATCACGGCCCTGTTTATTGCCAAATGGCATATTCACCGCCATGAAAAGCCCCAGGATCTGCCGGACGCGGGTGAGGACAAAATCTGGGCCACACATGCGGTCGAACAAGTCGAAGACGTTCCTGATCACAGAAACACCTGATACCTATGCATAGACCTCCGTTACCCCTGACCCGCGATCTGGTTCTTATCGGCGGCGGTCATACGCACGCGCTGGTGTTGCGAAAATGGGGGATGAACCCTCTGCCTGGCGCGCGCCTGACGGTCATCAACCCCGCGCCTTCAGCCCCCTATTCAGGGATGCTGCCCGGTTTCGTTGCCGGTCATTATCGCCGGGGTGACCTGGATATTGATCTGGTGCGCCTGGCTCGCTTTGCGGGGGCACGGGTGATATTGGGTGCCGTCGAAGGGTTAGACCCTGACCGGCAAGAGGTACATGTGCCCGGCCGACCGCCCGTCGCCTATGATGTAACCTCGGTTAATGTTGGCATTACATCCGACATGCCGGCCCTACCTGGATTTTCCGACCATGCGGTCCCCGCAAAACCGTTAGGGTCTTTTGCCGCCAGGTGGGCCGAGTACCAATCTGGTGCAGGCGCCGCCTCGGTCGCCGTGATCGGCGGTGGTGTTGCCGGGGTCGAGTTGATCATGGCGATGGCGCACGCTTTGCGTTCCGCAAACCGCAGCGCCCGATTGACCCTGATCGACAATGCTCAGGCCCTGACCGCGATTGGCGCAAAGGCGGCCTCGATCATTCGCAATGCGATGGCTGACCTTGGCATCGACGTGATCGAACAGGCCGCCATCGTCGAAATTCATGCGGATCACATCCGGTTGGAGGACGGGCGCCAGATTGCAGCTGAATTCGTGACGGGGGCGGCGGGGGCCAAACCCTATGGTTGGATGGCGCAGTCCGGGCTGGATCTTCACGATGGATATATCACGGTGAATAGCAGGCTGCAGTCCAGCAATCCTTTTGTGTTCGCAGTCGGCGATTGTGCCCATCTGTCAGAAAACCCCAGACCAAAAGCAGGTGTCTATGCCGTCCGAGAAGCCCCGATTCTTTATGGCAATCTTCGGGCCTCGCTGGGTGCCGGAAAGATGCGCCCCTATCATCCGCAAAAAGATTACCTCAAGCTGATATCGCTGGGTGGGAAATCCGCATTGGCCGAGCGATTGGGAGCCTCGCTCAGTGGTCCGTTGATGTGGAAATGGAAGAACCATATCGACCAGAATTTCATGAATAAGTTCCGGAATCTGCCCCAGATGAAAGCAGCAGAGTTGCCCCGCGACCACGCTTTGGGCGTGCCCGAAGTCCTGGGTGAAAAGCCCATGTGCGGTGGGTGCGGCGCAAAGATTGGGCGTCGCGCTTTGCGCAGTGTTCTGTCTGATTTACCGCCCCCCGATCGGCAAGACGTAATACCGCTTTCAGGTGACGATGCGGCTTTGCTTCTCACCGGCGGCGCGCGGCAGGTGATAACCTCGGACCATTTGCGCAGCTTTACCAATGATCCGGTTTTGATGACACGGATCACGGCCATTCACGCATTAGGTGATATCTGGGCGATGGGTGCGGCACCGCAGGCCGCCACCGCGACGATTATTCTGCCTCGGATGTCACCCGCACTGCAACAACGTACCATGTCAGAAATCATGGCCACCGCTAGTGACGTCATCCGCGCAACCGGGGCCGAAATCGTCGGAGGCCACAGTTCGATGGGGGATGAGATGACCATCGGGTTCACTCTGACCGGCCTGTGCGAAAACGACCCGATCATCTTGTCCGGGGCCCGCAAGGGCGACGCTTTGATCCTGACCAAGCCGATTGGCAGCGGCGTGATCATGGCCGCCGAAATGGCCGGTTTGGCCAATGGCATCTGGGTCGCAGAGGCGTTCCGCCACATGGTTCAGCCGCAGGGCGAAGCCGCGCGCATTCTGTTCAGCGCCCATGCGATGACCGATGTGACCGGGTTTGGTCTGGCAGGGCATCTGCAAGGTATTTGCGGTGCCTCTGGCTGCGGTGCGGTAATTGCTCTGGATGCGGTTCCCGTGATGGCCGGGGCCGTAGAGCTCAGCGCAAGCGGTGTTCGGTCCACGATCTTCGAGGACAACCGCGCCATCGCGCCTGAACTCGCCAACGGACCCAAGGCTGATCTTCTTTTCGATCCTCAAACCGCCGGAGGGCTATTGGCCGCTGTCCAAGCCGATGACGCGCCAGGCCTGTGTGCAGACCTACATGCGGCTGGATATCCGGCAGCAATCATCGGCATGATCGACGATACGCCGGGTGTAAAACTTCAGAGCTGATCCAGGACCTGTTCGACCCGCACAGCGACCTCTTTCAGACCGGTACTTGCCAGCGAGGGCACCTGGATCGAGGCTACAATTTCGGCGCTGTGTACGCGCGCCGACTTGGCATAAGCCGGGTCGTAATGCTGTTCCATAAGTGACCGTGTAAGGGCCAACTTGTTACCGCCGTCAATCAGCGCAAACCACCCATCCACCACCTCATGCCCACGGTGAGACCTCAGCGGCGACAGGAGATCTTTCAACCGCTCGGCATCGCTGAGGACATCGTCATATGCCGAGACCAGATATTCCGCGCGCGCTTCTATCGGGGCGTCAATCTGAATACGCACGGCCGCACACATGGCGGACCAAAGCCTCGGCGGCAGGATCAAAGAGCCGATTTTGGACGATTCCGCTTCGACTACGACGGGACGGGTGGGGGCAAAACCACAAAGTTCTGCGGCCAGCGCGGATTCGAATGCCTTTTGACTGGGTTGTCCGCCCGGCATTGCCCCCAGCAACGACCCCCGGTGATTGGCAAGCCCTTCGAGATCCAGAACCTGGACACCACGTTCCTGAAGGTGTGTAAGCAGCTCGGTCTTTGCTGTGCCCGTATACCCATCCAGAAGGACGAATTGAAACGGCAACGGATCGTCATAAAGATACCGGCTTACCAAGCGGCGATAGGAGCGATAACCGCCTTCGACAACCTCGGCCCGCCAGCCGATCTGTTGCAACATCCAGGTAAACGCGCCTGATCGCTGCCCACCGCGCCAGCAATAGACAAGGGGCCGCCATCCTCCTTCATGATGGGACAGGCTGTGTTCGATGTGATTGGCCGCATTCCTGAAAACCAAAGCCGCCCCCAGTTTGCGGGCCAGAAACGGGCTTTCCTGGACATAAATCGTCCCGACGCGCGCGCGTTCATCGTTATCCAGAACTGGCAGGTTGATTGAGCCCGGCAAATGATCCTCGGCAAATTCAGCCGGGCTGCGCACGTCTATGGTCGTGTCGAACTCATGCTCATATAATTGCGGAAGGCTGGTAAATTTCAGAACCATGTCAACGATCTAACGCGCGTGGGAACGGATGGAAAGCCACGGCGTCAACCGGCGATGGGATCGACAAGCGCCGGCCCGCTGGCCCGATTGGAATTGACGCCCCGATCGACGCGGTGAAAGCCAAGAAGATCTTCCTGCCCCGGAGACAGCAGCCGCGCAGCCCCTTTGCCCATTTCACCCAACCATAACGGCCAGTTTTCGGGATCAACAATCAGGGGCATGCGGTGATGAATTCTGCCCAGATTGCGGTTCGCTGGTGTCGTAACGATTGCGCATGTTCCCTTCTTGTCGCCCTCGGGTCCCCAATCTTGCCATACCCCGCCAAAAGCAATCGGGGCCCCGTCTTTTCTGAAAATATACCAGGGCAGCCGGTCTCCGCTCTCGGTTTTGGTCCATTCATAAAACCCGCTGGCAACGATCAGACATCTGCGTTCTCTGCAGGCCGCCCTGAAAGCCGGTTTTTCAGCTAGCGTTTCGGCGCGGGCATTGATCAACAATGGCCCAGCAGTTTTGGACTTGTACCAGTGTGGTAAAAACCCCCAACGCAAGGCATCCAACTGACGCCCGGTTTCGCCTGCCCTGACCACATGCACCTGACATGTCGGGCAAACGTTGAAATTCGGGACAACAGGCAGAGCATTGGCCGGGCGCGCAGAAAACAACTGGGCCATGGCATCATTTGGAAGGGTTATTGCAAACCGTCCGCACATAGGTAATGAACTTTCAACAATCGTTTTCTACAGGCACAGGTTCTCACGGGGTCATATGCAAAATCAAACGGCGAAAACCTTAAAAGTCAAAGCTGTCGCAGCGCTGGAAGAAGGCAAATTCCAGGCTGCGCTGAAAAAGGCTCAACTTGGCGTAAAAAAGTTTCCGACCGACTCGGATTTTCATGCCATTTCCGGTTTTGTTCTGACCGAGATGAAACAGTATAAAAGGTCGATCCCGCATTTTGTCGAAGCCGCGCGGATGAAACCTGACGATCCGCAATTCGTCGAAAACCTCGCCAATGCTCTTATGCAAACCGGCCAGATGGCCAAAGCCTTGGAATATGCCGAACTCAAGGCCGAAAAATTCCCAGCCAGCAAGGAACTGAACCGGGTCATTGATGAGATTACGCTGAAAGGACAGAATTGGCGCCTGATCATTGATCACGTGACCAAAAAACTTCAAAGCGACCCTGAAAATGTCAGCCTGTTGTCGACTCGTGCCCGCGCCTATGGCCGCATCGGTTATATCGAGCACAACTCACGCGATATAACCAAGGCGTATGAATTGGCACCGGACAACGAAAAGATAGCCTTTCAAAAAGCCGTAAATCTGCACCAGAGTGGCGACAAAAAGGGATGCGCCGATATTCTGCAGGGCATCTACGCCAAAGAACCTTTCCATGTTGCCACCCTTCTTCAGCTTTCGACAATGTCCAGCAAAGAGGACGCCCCGAAACTGATGCAGGCGGTAGAAGCAGCGATATCCGAAAGCGTACACGAGCTGTCGGAACTGGAATTTGCCAAGGCCCACCTGATCCAAAAAGCCGATAGCCTTGGCGCAGCACTGCCGCAATTTGCACGTGCCAATGCCATCCAACACAATGTCAAACCCTATGATTTAGAGGCGGAAGAACAGAAGTTCGAACGTATCACTGGCCTGTTCCCTGTAGGGGGAAGAGTTCCTTGGTCCGAACAAACCGATCAGCCGGTTCCGATCTTCGTTCTGGGCCAGCCGCGCTCTGGCACAACGCTCATGGAAATGATGCTGAGCTCCGCGCCAGACATTGCTGGCTGCGGCGAACTGACGGTTGGGGCCGATCTTTCGCGCGACTACGCACAACATCGCAAGACCTTCGATTCCACTGCCGCAGCGAAATATGCCAAAGAGTTCCGAGAGTTGATGCCGCCGATCCCCGATGGCTCAACCGCTTTTGTTGACAAGATGCCCCACAATTTTCAGCGGGTCGGCTTCCTGTTGTCGGCATTCCCAAACGCCAAGATAATAAACATGCTGCGTGATCCGCGCGATGTTGGTCTTTCGAAATGGATCCGCCGGTTCCCTGCGGGTGGCATGAACTATGCCTCGAATCTTGAGACCATTGCCCATTCTGCCAACCTGTATCGTCGCTATATGGCGCATTGGGATGCTGTTTTTGGCGACAAGATCCTGACCGTTCCATATGAAAAGCTTGTCGCGGACCCCGAAACCTATAGCAAGCAGATCGCCGCTTTCTGCGACCTCGAATGGACCGAGACGATGATGCATCCGGAAGAGAATACCAAACAGGTCCGGACTGCCAGTATCGACCAGGTTCGCAACAAAATCTCAACCAAATCCATTGGGGGATGGCGATCTGTGTCGGAACATATCCAGCCCATGCTTGCGGGTTTTGATACAGGGCTTTGGCCGGAATACGACATTGATCAAGGCTGAAGGTTAGCTGAATGAAATAGGGCCGCATCCCAAGGTGCGGCCCTTTTCGTTTCGCTCTGGTCGCCTTACTTTTGCTTGATGCGACCGTCCAGATAAGGCTGGTAAGGCGCGTTTTCGGCTAGGTATTCCGCCGTGACATCCGCCAGATCCGGGCCAAAGTCATAGGCATTTTTATCGTCGCCTTCGAACATACTGTACCCGTCACCGCCATTTCTGACGTAGTTATTGGTAACGACAAGATAAGTCGCCGCCGGATCAATCGGGGTAAGCCCATCGCCGTTGGATACCATGACCTCTGATACGCGCCCTTCGTTTGGTGCCACCGATGCGTCCCAAACAAAGGTCAGACCGGCAACCTGCGGAAAGCGGCCCTTGACCTCTTCTACCTGGCTCACGCCGTTTTCAAGCGCGTCAACGATGCCTTGTCCGCTGATCTCAAAGGTTGAAAGCGTATTCTGGAACGGCAGCACGGTCAGAACTTCACCCATGGTCACATCGCCAGGGTCAATCGAAGCACGCAAGCCGCCAGAGTTCGCAATCGCGATATGAACGCCCTGATCAGCAACCCGCGCAAGCATGGCATCAGCGACCAAATTGCCCATCTGACATTCCTGAACACGACAGATCGAACGGTCACCCTCAATCGCCTCAGACGTGCTGGCCACGACCTTATTGCGGATTTCGTCCAAAGGAGCGGCCAGTTCTGCGATACGGTCCAGCGAGGCCTGATCTTCGGCCACGTTGTTGTCCATGATCAGCGGCTCGCCAGCCGCCGCGACAACATTTCCGTCGTCATCAAAAGTGACATTCAGCTCGCCCAGGAATTTGCCATAGGCATAGGCCTGAATGATCTGCACGCCATCGACCACTGTCGGATAGGGGCCAACAGCCTTGTCAGAAACGTTGGACAAATATGTATTGGAATGCCCACCTACGATTACGTCAACGCCGGTCGTTTCCTGTGCAACACGCTGGTCGACAGCATATCCCGAATGGCTGAGAACGATGATCTTGTTCACGCCTTCCGCGGTTAGCTTGTCCACTTCGACCTGAACCGCGGGAACCGGGTCCGAGAATGTGATGTTCGGGCCAGGAGAGGCCAGTTCATGCGTGTCTTCCGGCGTCAGGCCAACAAGGCCGACTTTTTCTCCGCCGACTTCGATCACTGTAGACTTTTTGATCTTGCCGTTCAGCAATTCTTCGCCGGAAAAATCCGCGTTCGACATCAGCACCGGGAAATCAACCGTGTCGATAAAGCCGCGCAGGACTTCCGGGCCATCATCGAATTCGTGGTTGCCCACGGTCATAGCGTTATAGCCCAGTTTGTTCATGAACTCGGCCGCGACCTTGCCCTTGTAATAGGTATAGAACAACGAGCCCTGAAATTGATCGCCGCCATCTACCAGGATCGAGTTTTCGGCACGCCCGCGGGCTTCTTCCACTGCTGTTACGAGACGGGCAGATCCGCCAAAACACTTGCCTTCGGCGTTGTCATCTGAACTACAGCCGCTGTCATATTTGTTGATCGGCTCGATACGCGAATGAAAGTCGTTGGTGTGCAGAATGGTCAGTTTATATTCGGCGGCGGCCATTCCTGCAGTCAAACCCAGCACAGCAGCCGAGGCTAGGAAACGGGTGAACATATTTTAACTCCCTTTGTTAATTGCCAAGATGTTGCGCCGCCTTCAGCAAAGAGTCAAAGGGGGAAATCCGGCTTGAATCTAGCCGCAGCGCGGGGCATGACCGTTCTATGCTGATTTACAAGATTTTCCGCGCCAACGAATGGACAGCGCTGCAGACCGATGGCGCCACGGATGGTGCTCCGATTGATGTTTCGGACGGTTTTGTCCACTTTTCGACAGCTGAACAAGCTGCGGAAACCGCTGCCAAGCATTTTGCCGGCGCCGAAGGTTTGACGCTGTTGGCCTGCGATGCTGACGCGATGGGCGAGGAACTGAAGTGGGAGGTTTCGCGCGGGGGCGCTCTGTTTCCGCATCTCTACCGTCAGATCCGCATGACCGACATAGCTTGGTCCTGCCCCCTGCCCTTTGACGGCAACGCGCATCGCTTCCCGGACGACATGAAATGACGGAATATATCGACCCGGGTCGCGCCCAGTTCGAAGCCTTCAAGGTGCTGGATCGTGACCACCCGATCGAGATGCTGAACCTGGTGAGGTTCCGCAGCCGGGCCGAATATCCATCGGGGCACGAACTGGCCAAAAGCGGTCTGTCGGGCGCTCAGGCTTATCGAAATTATGGGATCGAAACCGGGCCGATCATTGCCCGCCTTGGGGCAAAGATCACTTGGCGCGGCGCGTTTCAGACTACGTTGATTGGCCCAAAGGATGAGCTATGGGACGCGGTATTTATCGCGCGTTACCCATCGGCCCATGCCTTTCTGGAAATGATATCCGACCCTGATTACAAACAGGCGGTCGTGCATCGTCAGGCTGCGGTGAAGACCTCTCGCCTGATCCGGTGCGCGCCGACCGAAGGCTGAGAAATGTTTGGATGAAACTGACTGAAAAGCTGGGGCTGGCTGCCCTGCACCGGCTGGATCCGGAAACCGCACATACCCTGTCGATCAAGGCCCTGAAAGCGGGGCTTACGCCTGCGCCGGGGCCGGTCACCTCGCCGCGTTTGCGGACCAAAATCGCCGGGCTGGATCTGCCCAATCCGGTTGGTCTGGCCGCAGGGTTCGACAAGAACGGAGAGGTTCTTGGCCCCCTGTCTCGCGCCGGGTTTGGGTTCATCGAAGTCGGTGCCGTTACCCCACGCCCGCAGCCCGGCAATCCCAGGCCGCGCCTATTCCGCCTGACCGAAGACCAGGCTGCCATCAACCGCTTTGGCTTTAACAACGAAGGGATGGAGGCCATGGCCCGTCGTCTGGCGGCGCGCCCCAGGGATGCGGTGATCGGACTGAACCTTGGTGCGAACAAAGACAGCGATGATCGACCCGGCGACTTTGCCAAGGTACTGGCCCATTGTGGGGCGCATCTGGATTTCGCTACGGTCAACGTGTCATCTCCGAACACTGAAAAGCTGCGGGATTTGCAAGGCAAAGCGGCGCTGAGCGCTCTGTTGAGCGGCGTGATCGAAACCCGAAACACCCTAATGCGCCCTCTACCAGTATTCCTCAAGATTGCCCCCGATCTGACCGAGGATGAGCTGCGGGATATCGCCGAAGTGGCCCATGAATCGGGCGTTGATGCGGTCATCGCCTCGAACACCACTTTGTCGCGCGATGGGTTGCGCAGCGCACACAGAGACGAAGCAGGCGGCCTGTCCGGCGCACCTTTGTTCGAAAAATCCACCCGCGTTCTTGCCCGGTTTAGCCATTTGACCGACGGTCAGATTCCGTTGATCGGTGTTGGTGGCATCAGCACAGCAGAACAGGCCTATGCCAAGATATGCGCCGGTGCTTCGGCCGTGCAATTTTACACCGCGATGGTTTTCGGTGGTATCTCACTTGCGGCGGAAATCGCGCGAGGTTTGGATGACTTGCTGGCGCGCGACGGGTTTGAAACCGTTGCGCAGGCCGTTGGAAGCAAAAGACAGGACTGGATATGATCGAATACTGGCACAATCCCAGATGCTCTAAGTCTCGCGCAGGGCTCGCTTTGCTTGAGGAAAACGGAGCGCAGGTCGAAATTCGCAAATACCTTGAGGATACGCCCTCGGCAGACGAAATCCGGGCCGTACTTACACGCCTTGATATCCCCGCCATCGACCTGATGCGGACTAGCGAAAAGCTGTTCAAGGAACTGGGCCTAACCAAGAATACCGCTCAGGATGACCTGATCACAGTAATGGCGGCCCATCCGATTTTGATCGAGCGTCCGCTTGCAATCAAAGGGGACAACGCAGCCATTGGTCGCCCTACTGAATCCCTTCTGGACCTTCTTTAAGCGACCAAAGCCTCAAGCTTGGGGTATCGCCATCCCAGCGTGCAGGCACGCGCGATATTCAAGATCATCAGCGCGGCCCAAAGGCCGTGATTGCCGAGCGCAGGCACCAATATGAACAGGGCCAAAACATAAATCGCAACCGAATGGATCATCGCATTGCGCATTGCGCGCGTCCAGGTCGCGCCTATGTAGATGCCGTCAAACATCCAGCTTGCCACACCGATCACCGGCGCCAGCGCCGCCCAGACCAGATACTCGCGTGCGGCTAGTCGCACCTCAGGTGCAGTTGACATCAGGTCGATCAAAGCTGGCCCGGCCAGATAGAAAACCGCACCAAGTACAAATGCACCCCCTACCCCCCATTGCGAAGCCATGGCCGCGGCTCGGCGCACCTGATGCCGATCCCGCGCGCCAATGGCGCCGCCGACCAGTGCTTCGGCGGAAAAGGCGAACCCATCCAGTGCAAAGGCGGTAATTTCGAGAAACTGCAGCAAGACCTGATTGGCTGCCAGATTAACATCCCCCAGATCCGACCCAACGAAGAGGAAAGTGGTAAAGGCGCCAGTCAGCAGTACCGAACGGACCATGATGTCGCCATTCACCTGCATCATCCGGCGCAGGCGCGTGGGATCGAAGATCCGCGGCCAGTCGCGCCATTGATTCCCAGTAAAAGCACTGCGGCACAGCCAGAGACCCAGTGCCAGCCCGCTCCACTCGGCGATGAGCGTCGCGATGGCCACCCCCTCGACGCCCCAACCCAGACCAAGCACAAACCACAGATCCAGGAGAATATTCAGCCCGTTCATCCAGACCTGCAGGACAAAGACCCCACGCGTACGTTCCATCGCAATCAACCAGCCAGTGATGGCGAACAGCGCAATCGTTGCCGGCGCACCCCAGATGCGTATCTGCAAATAGTCACGGGTCAGCGCCTCAACCTCGGGGCTGGCGGGGGAAAGGGCAAAAGCCCCTTTGAACAAAAGGACCTGGGCCAATATGAAAACCATACCTGCCGCACTGCCCAGCAATATGCCCCGCATCAGCAGCGCACCGGTTTCGGCAGTGTCACCCGCCCCGCGCGCCTGCGCCGCCAGGCCGGTGGTCCCCATCCTCAGAAAGCCGAATATCCAGTAGATCGAGGCCAGAATCACGGCCCCCATCCCAACAGCCCCAATCGGCGCAGCCAGACCCATCTGCCCGACTACGCCAGTATCCACGGCCCCAAGGATCGGAACCGTGGCATTCGACAGCACGATGGGCGCTGCAATTTTAAGCACGCGCCTGTGCGTGATTGGTGCCGAGGCGTCTTGCATGGAAATCTACTCAGCTTTCGATTTGGACTGCGGCATCAGAAAATGCCCGCTGGCCTGTGCGAAAGGTCGCTGATGATTGTCCTGCCACGCTTCGACACGAACCGACGCATACCGGCGCCCTAATCGGCGAACAAAGGCACGCGCATAGGCATCCCGTGGCAAGCCCGATCGCAGGTAATCAACGGTAAAATCTACTGTTTTTGGAAACATGATGGTTTCATCTTGAAAGACCGTGCTGGCATCCAATTCGCCGTTTTCGATCCGGGGAAAGAAATACTCCCAACTCAGGGTGATAACCGCGGTTACTTCCAGAAAGGCAGCCGTCACACCACCATGAAGCGCCGGAAGCATCGGGTTTCCGATCAGCTTTTGGTCAAAGTTCAGTACCCCGGTCAACTCATTTCCCCGCCGGTCAAATTCGATTCCGAGAAACTGAATATATGGAACACCATCCACGATTGCCTTCAGTGCTGCATCGCGACGCTGTTCGATAAGCTGCATGGCTTCGGGCCGAGGTCGTGACATCATCGGCTCTCCACTGTGAATGAACCGGTGGCGGTTGCCACGGGCAGGTCCTTGTCCTCATCCATCGCAGTTGCGCGGACAAAGGCCACGTTTCTGGTGATGTGATAACAGACAGCATGTGTCGTAATGCTCTGTCCTGGCGTCGCCGGGCGCATGTAGTCTATCCGCAGATCTATTGTCGCGGTGGCGCCGGGCGAAGAAGGATGGCACATGACCGCGGAACCGCAGCAGGTGTCAAGCAGGGCAAAAACCGCCCCGCCATGGATCACACCCGTGCGTGGATCACCGATCAGTTCGGCCTTGTAGGGCATCGAAATCTCGGCCTCGCCATTACCCATTTTGGTGAGTGTCAAACCCAAAGCTTTGGCATGCGGAATGGCCTCAATAAACTGTCGTGCTATAGCAGCTTTGTCGACCATCTACTTGTGTCCTCTCTGTTTCTCCCTTTATGAGCGTCAGGCTAGCAAAAGAGCAAGCCCGCCTGTTGCGCTTGAAGTCGCCACGTCCTACGCTGTTTCGAAGGAGACCAGGAATGCCCGACAACCGTTTGTCATTCAAAGAGATGTGCGCCGAGTTTGACGTGACTCCACGTACCCTGCGCTACTATGAATATATCGAACTTCTGCAGCCTGACCGCGAAGGCCGAACTCGCTTTTACGGGCCTAGGGAATGCGCTCGGATGACGCTGATCATGCGGGGACGGAAATACGGATTTCCTCTGGAAGATATCCGCCAGTGGCTGCTGATCTACGAAGATCAGGGGAATCAGGCACAGATGAAGGCCTTCATCGAAATGGCCGAACATCAGCTTGTCGAACTGAACAATCAGAAAAAACAGTTGGATGAAGCCATAGATGCCTTGGAACAAATGCGTGACCAGACCGCGAAATTGTTAGACTAGGCATTGCTGCCCAGTTGATCGCGTTTACTATCGGATTTGCCAAAGCCAAAAACAGACCCTTCCTGGGCTCTTTTACCCTTTCAGCATGCTTTCCCGTGTTTGGAAAATTGCATCTGGAAGGTGATCTGACGTGACGTCCTGAAATTCCCTGCAGTAGAAACCTTGACGCGAACGGAAGTTACGTCAACTTATTTGTGACGCAGCGTTCGCGTTACGTGAACGGCATCTACGTGCTGTAAGACGCGCATCGACTGCGCAAATCAGCTTAACGAAGGCCAGTTACAAGAGTGCAGAAACCATGACCGAAGATCTGATGACCATTCGTGAAATGTGCGAGACCTATGATGTCACGCCGCGCACATTACGTTTTTACGAGGCAAAGGAACTTTTGTTTCCGATCCGCGAAGGGCAGAAACGACTGTTCACCAAAAGCGACCGGGCGCGTCTCAAGCTGATCCTGCGAGGCAAACGCTTTGGCTTCAGCCTGGAAGAAATTCGCCAGCTTCTTGATTTGTATCACGTAGGTGATCAGCAGGTTACACAGATGACCCGCACCTATGAGATCGCGTGCGAGCGGCTTGCCGATATGGAATCCCGGCGTGAAGAGCTGACCCAGGCCATTGACGATCTAAAAGAACAGTTGAGATGGGGCGAGAAAGTGATCGCCTCGATCAAGAGCGACAAAAAGGCCGCAGAATAACCCCGGCGGCACCCACCCACCGGACAAGCGAAACTAAGGAAGTTCCCAATGCCCGTATACAATGCACCAACCAAAGACATGCAGTTCGTATTGCACGAAGTGCTCAATGTATCGGGATCGGACATCCCGGGTTATAGCGAGCTTGAACCTGATTTTACCGGCGCTGTTCTAGAAGAAGCCGGTAAGGTGGCGACAAATGTTCTGCACCCGCTGAATACAATCGGTGATACCGAAGGATGTCGTTTGGAAAACGGTGTGGTATATACCCCTACTGGCTTTAAAGACGCATTCGGTCAGATGAAGGAAGGCGGCTGGACCGGCCTGGACATGCCCGAAGAATTCGGCGGCCAGAACATGCCTTATGTCATCGGCTCTGCCGTGGCCGAGATGTTTTCCGCCTCGAACCAGGCGTTCACCATGTATCAAGGTCTGACCCACGGCGCAGCCTCGGCCATTCTGGCGCACGGCACCCAAGAGCAGAAAGAAACCTATCTGCCGAACATGGTTAGCTGCGATTGGACCGGCACCATGAACCTGACCGAACCGCATTGCGGCACCGACCTGGGTCTGATGCGCACCAAGGCTGAACCGCAGGCGGATGGCTCCTACAAGATTTCCGGTCAGAAGATCTTTATCTCGGCTGGTGAACACGACATGGCCGACAACATCATTCACCTGGTGCTGGCCAAGATCGTGGGCGGCCCCGAAGGCATCAAGGGTGTATCCCTGTTCATCGTTCCTAAATTCATGGTGAACGAAGATGGCAGCCTGGGTGAACGCAACGGCGTATCGGTCGGCAACATCGAAGAAAAGATGGGCATCCACGGCAACTCGACCTGCGTCATGAACTATGACGAGGCAACCGGCTATCTTTTGGGCGAAGAGCATAAAGGCATGCGCGCGATGTTCACCATGATGAACGAAGCCCGTATGGGTGTAGCCATGCAGGGTCTGTCCCAGGCCGACGCGGCCTATCAGAACGCGGTGGAATACGCCAAAGACCGCCTGCAAGGCCGCGATGTGACCGGTGCGAAAAACCCGGACGGTCCAGCCGATCCGCTGATCGTGCATCCCGACATCCGCCGCAGCCTGATGGATCAGAAAAGCTTTACCGAGGGTGCCCGTGCCTTTGTTCTGTGGGGAGCGACCATGATCGACAAGGCCCACCGCTCTGGTGACGATGACGCCGATGGCCTGATCTCACTGCTGACGCCGGTCCTCAAAGGGTTCCTGACCGACGAAGGCTATGACATGACGGTCAAGGCCCAGCAAGTCTATGGCGGCCACGGCTACATCGAAGAATGGGGCATGTCGCAATATACCCGCGACGCCCGGATCGCGATGATCTACGAAGGCGCAAACGGCGTTCAGGCGCTTGACCTTGTGGGCCGTAAACTTGCCCAGGATGGCGGCAAACACGTCATGGCGTTTTTCGAAATGGTCAAAAACTTCTGCAAGGAAAACGCAGGTCAGAACGAAGCCTATGATACGGCGTTTATCGAACCGCTGAAAGCGGCCTCCAAGGATCTGCAGGCCGCTGCCATGTACTTTATGCAAAGCGGCACCAAGAACCCCAACCATGCGCTGGCTGGGTCGAATGACTTCATGCACATGTTCGGTCATGTCTGCCTGGGCCTGATGTGGGCACAGATGGCAAAAGCCTCTTATGCCGCACTTGAAGCCGGGACTTCGGACACCGAGTTCTACGAGACAAAGATTACCACCGGCCAGTTCTACATGGCGCGTCGCTTGCCAGCCACCGGTCTTCATCTGACACGCATCCAGAGCGGTGCGGATACTGTCATGGGCCTGGACGCGGCAAGCTTCTGATCTCTGACCGGCCCCAGACCATCTTGGGGCCGGCCATTCGAAAGGCTCGATATGCCAAAACGATTTCGCCTAACACGCCGTTTCCCGGTCGCCATGACCGAAGACGGCTATCGCAAACTCAGAGGGTTCGCGCGCGAGGCTGGTCTGGACGAAGGTGAGGCACTGTCATTCCTGTTCGAGAACTTCAACAGCGTCATCGACGAAGAGAGCCTGACGCACCGTTTGCGTATCTTCAATTCCGAACTTGAAGAGCGCAAACGATAAGAAAACAGACCCGCCCAAAAAAGGGCGGGCTACATGATACAGCACATCGCACTGACTCATGTGCCAAGGGAGGCAAATGATGACCATCAAACTGCATTGTTTCGGCGTCAGCGGAAACTCGTACAAGGCGGCGCTGGCTCTGGAGTTATCAGGGTTAGAATGGGAAGCCGTCGAAGTCGACTTCTTCAAAGGAGTGACACGCACTCCCGAATTTCGTGCCACTGTCAACGAAATGGGTGAAGCGCCCGTCATGATTGATGGCGACTTTCGCACCAGTCAGTCCGGGGCCATTCAGACTTATATAACTGAAAAGACAGGCATGTTCGGAGGAAAGACGCAGGAAGAGAAATACGAGGTACTGCGCTGGGTGCTGTGGGACAACCACAAACTCAGCTCGATGGCAGGCCTGACCCGTTTTTTGATCAACTTTCTGCCGGAAGAACATCGCAACCCAGATGTGATCGCATTCAACCAGGGTCGCCTGAAGGCTGCGTATCAAGTCCTGGATGCACATCTGAACGGTCGCGACTGGATCGTTGGGGACGGTGTAACCAATGCTGATCTCAGCTGCTGTGGCTATCTCTACTATCCTGAACCCTTCGGCTTTGACCGCACCGAATGGCCAAATATCGACGCCTGGCTGACACGCTTGTCCCAGCAGCCTGGCTGGAAACACCCCTACGACCTGATGCCCGGCTCTGTGCCGGATCGAGCTTAAGGAGAAAACTATGACCGACGCATATATCTATGACGCCCTGCGTACTCCGCGCGGCAAAGGCCGCAAGGATGGCAGCCTGCACGAGCTGACTTCGGCGCGCCTGTCCTCGCTGACATTGAACGCCGTAAAAGAGCGGAACAATCTAGAGGGCCACGCCGTAGAGGACGTCATCTGGGGCAACGTAACCCAGGTTATGGAACAGGGCGGCTGTCTGGCACGAACCGCAGTGCTGGGTTCTGATCTGGATGAATCGATCCCCGGGCTGGCGATCAACCGGTTCTGCGCCTCGGGCATGGAAGCTGTGAACCTGGCGGCCAACCAGGTCAAAGGCGGCGCAGGCGACGCCTATATCGCAGGCGGGGTCGAGATGATGGGCCGTGTTCCGATGGGCAGCGATGGCGCTGCGATTGCGGCTGACCCTTCACTGGCGATGAACACCTATTTCGTTCCGCAGGGTATCTCGGCTGATATCATTGCGACCGAATACGGGTTCACACGCGATCAGGCTGATGCGCTGGCGATGGAATCGCAGCGCCGTGCAAAAGCTGCGTGGGACGACAACCGGTTCTCGAAATCGGTCATCACCGTTAAGGATCAGAACGGCCTGACCATTCTGGACCATGATGAATACATGCGCCCCGGCACGGACATGCAAAGCCTGGGTGGCTTGAACCCCGCATTCCAGATGATGGGCGAGCAAATGCCCGGCTTCGACAACGTCGCAAAGCTGAAATACCCGCATCTGGAAAAGATCAATCATATCCACCACGCGGGTAACAGCTCGGGCATCGTGGATGGTGCGGCGGCAGTTCTGATCGGCAACAAGCAATTCGGCGAGAAATACGGCCTGAAGCCGCGCGCACGCATCAAGGCCACGGCCAAGATCGGCACCGACCCCACCATTATGTTGACCGGTCCGGTTCCCGTGACCGAGAAAATCCTCGCCGACAACGGCATGAAAATCAGCGATCTCGACCTGTTCGAAGTGAACGAAGCCTTTGCCTCGGTTGTTCTGCGCTTCCAGCAGGCATTCGATGTCGATCCGGCTTTGGTCAACGTCAATGGCGGCTCGATTGCAATGGGCCACCCGCTGGGCGCGACCGGCGCGATGATCATCGGCACCCTGCTGGATGAGCTTGAACGTCAGGACAAGGAAACCGGGCTGGCCACTCTTTGCATCGCATCCGGCATGGGTGCAGCAACGATCATCGAGCGCGTCTGATGCCCAAGCTGGATCTCTCTCAGATTCCGTTTCAGGGCGGCTCGGCCTATCCCGGCAAGCTGGCCGAGGCGACCGCAGGCCGTTTTGTTCAGCGCCTCGGTGATGCGGGCGGGCTAACCCAGTACGGGGTCAACATCGTACGGCTTGAACCGCAAGGCATGTCCTCGCTGCGCCACTACCATATGGAGCAGGACGAGTTTGCAATCATGCTAAGCGGCACCTGTACGCTGATCGACGACGATGGCGAGCATGAAATGCAGCCCGGCGATTGCGCCGCATGGCCCGCAGGTGAAGCCAACGGCCATCACCTTGTGAACAACACCGATGCGCCTGCGACCTTTCTGGTGGTGGGCACACGGACCCCGAACGAGACCGGCTATTACAGCGACTTAGACATGATGGTGAAGGATGATGAGAACGGATTCTCTTTCACCCGGAAAGATGGCAGCCCGCTAACGGCTGACCAGATTGGAGATGACAATGACTGATTTCACTCTGAGCAAAGACGCGGATGGCGTCGCCATTATCACCTGGGACGTTCCAGGAAAATCCATGAACGTGATGTCTTTTGACGGCTTCGCACAGTTGAGCGATTGCATCGATCAGGCACTCGCCGATGACGAGATCAAAGGCATCGTTATCACCAGCGGGAAAGAAGGTTCGTTCGCCGGTGGCATGGACCTGAACCTGCTTGCGGTGATGAAAGAACAGGCGGGCGACAACCCCGCCAAGGGCCTGTTCGAAGGCACCATGAATATGCACGGCGTGCTGCGCAAGATCGAGCTGGCGGGCATGGACCCCAAGACCAAGAAAGGCGGCAAGCCGATTGCAACCGCCCTGCCCGGTACAGCCGCAGGCATTGGCATGGAACTACCGCTGTCGACGCACCGCATCTTTGCAGCCGAGAACCCAAAGGCGAAATACGGCCTGCCTGAAATCATGGTTGGCATCTTCCCCGGCGCTGGTGGCACCACCCGTATGGTCCGCAAGGTCGGTGCGATTGCAGCCGCTCCGCTGTTGCTGGAAGGCAAGATGCTGGACGTCAAAAAGGCGAAAAGTGCAGGCTACATCGATGAGATCGCCGAGGATCCAGTTGCCGCAGCAAAAGATTGGGTGCTGAACGCCAAAGATGCGGACATTGTGAAGCCTTGGGATGCCAAGGGTTACAAAATGCCCGGTGGCGCGCCTTACCACCCTGCTGGTTTCATGAATTTCGTCGGCGCCTCGGCTATGGTGAATAGCAAAACCCAGGGTGCGTTCCCTGCCGCCAAGGCGTTGCTAAGCGCTGTTTACGAAGGTGCACTGGTTGATTTCGACACCGCGCTGAAGATCGAAGCCCGTTGGTTCACCTCCGTTCTGATGAACCCGTCTTCGGGTGCCATGATCCGATCACTGTTCCTGAACAAGGAAGCCTTGGAAAAAGGCGCCGTGCGTCCTGCGGGCGTACCGGATCAGTCAGTCAAGAAGATCGGTGTTCTGGGCGCTGGCATGATGGGTGCGGGTATCGCACTTGTATCGGCGCAGGCCGGTATGGAAGTTGTTCTGGTCGACCGCGATCAGGAAGCAGCAGACAAAGGCAAAGCCTATACCGAGACGTACCTGGACAAAGGTATGAAGCGCGGCAAGGTTACGGCTGAAAAGAAAGAGGCCATGCTGGGTCGCATCACCGCAACCCCGGATCTAGACAACCTCAAAGGCTGCGATCTGATCATCGAAGCCGTGTTCGAGGATGTGGGCGTCAAGGCCGAGATGACCAAGAAGGTCGAGGCGATCATTCCCGAGGACTGCATCTTTGCCTCGAACACCTCGACCCTGCCGATCAGCGACCTGGCCAAAGCTTCGGTGCGTGCGGATCAGTTCATCGGCATCCACTTCTTCTCGCCCGTCGAGAAGATGTTCTTGGTCGAGATCATCAAAGGCAGGGAAACCGGTGATCGCGCAGTGGCCAAGGCGCTGGACTATGTGCGCCAGATCCGCAAGACGCCTATCGTGGTCAACGATGCCCGCTTCTTCTACGCCAACCGCTGCATCATTCCCTACATCAATGAAGGTGCCCGGATGGTGACCGAAGGCGTCAGCCCGGTTCTGATCGACAACGCGGCACGCCAGTTGGGCTTCCCTGTCGGGCCGATCCAGCTGACTGATGAGACCTCGATTGATCTGGGTGCCAAGATCGCACGCGCGACCAAGGCCGCGATGGGCAACGAATATCCTGAAAGCCCGTCCGATGATCTGATCTTCTGGATGGAAGAACAGGGCCGTCTGGGCCGCAAGGCAAACGCGGGCTTCTTCGATTATGACGATAAAGGCAAGCGCGTCGAATATTGGAAGGGTCTGCAGGACAAGTATCCGCTGGCAGAGGATCAGCCCGACCTGATCGAAGTGCAGGAACGCCTGATGTTCGCTCAGGTTCTGGAGGCCGTCCGCGCATTGGAAGAAGGCGTTCTGGAAGACATCCGCGAGGGTGACGTCGGCGCAATCTTGGGCTGGGGCTTTGCACCTTGGTCAGGTGGTCCACTGAGCTGGCTGGACATCATCGGCACCCCTTATGCGGCCGAGCGCTGCGATCAGTTGACCGCACAATATGGGGAACGGTTTACCTGCCCGCCGCTGCTGCGTGAGATGGCAGGTAAAGGCCAAAGCTTCTACGGGCGTTTCAACCCCGAAGCCAAGGCTGCCTAAACAGTTGGTGCTGGCGTAAGAGACCTTACGCCAGCACCCTGCTTATCGTGTTTGGTTGGTCTGCCGTTCAGATCACTGGGAGAGGCCGACCCGGACGACCCGGGCGACGCGCGCCCCTGCTGGGTCTCAAAGGGACAACTTGTTCCAGCGAGATGGGTGCAGGCAGCGCACCCAACGGGTTGGCAAGGGCTGCCACGCGGCCCTCGGTTCGTATTTCTTCGACCAAATCCGCCGCTGTTTCGCTTTCGGCAATTTGATAGCCCGCACTTGTGCCGCTGTGGCCGCCGAAACGCCCTGACGGGCAGAAGGCGCGCATACCGCCTTCCATATAGACCACTTCATCCTCATCAAAGAACAGTGCACTGACATCGAATGAGGATGCCGGGACGTCCGACTTGATGCGGAACAAACCGCTCAACTTTCGTGCTGCCACAACAGTCAGATCTGCGGTGCCATGCTCCAATGCTATACCCTGTTCAGGCATGATCCAAATCGTACCTGGGCTGTCGACGGCACTTGGGGGTACGCGGACTGGCAAATACTCGATCCGACTTTCTTCAGTAGGAACCGAAATCGTATCGACAGAAATGCGCCTTACTGCCTTAAAGCCGTTCTCGACTGTCCGGATCAGATCACCAGGCTGAATGTCTTCAATCGGCGTCCAGCCGTCGACAGTTGCAACCCTGGTCCCGTGGATCAAGCCGCCACGGCGCGCGTTCAGTTCTACTCTGGTTTCGAATTGTGTCCGGCTTTCCGGAACATCTGAAATACCCATGTCACTCACTACTTCAAACACGTGCCTCCCCCCCCTGCTGGCACCAAAAACAATAGATATTCATTAGCATCCAAACCGATCACGCGTCCAAATTTTGACACATTTGAGCCTGATTTGGGTCCCAAACCCCGTTGGATAACGCTAAAAACGGAACAACGATCTGTAATCGCCCGGTATTAAGTCCCGCAGGGAAACGATATTTCTGTCATCTAATCAAAAGAGTATCCGAATCTGTCTATATCTTCAGCGCAAGCCTCGGCGATGGCCTCCTGTGATGCGGCTGAATAATAGCTGCGGTAGTCTTGTGACCGCTCTGATCGGTTCAAATGCGGCAGCGTGATCCGAAACCCCAAATGGTCGAACAGAGGCTCTGCCCCCTGATCAAAGGCTTCGAGCCTGATGAAATGCTGGCATTGTTCAATACCATCGGCTCGCGTCACGTAGTGCCGCGCCGGATGCTGACGGAGCGACTGTTGCGTCGCGGGATGGCAGACAAATCCTTCAAACGAATGGGCGCGGGCCAGCGCGATTGCGGGATGATCAAAGCCTTGCACCTTGAGCCAGTGATAATAGCTGACAAGCCGATCCCAGGGATTTCGGACCAGAGTAAAGACTGTCATCCCCGAAAAGTCATCCGGTGAAAGAACACCTTCGATATCGGCGAGGGTTGAATGTTTCCAAAGGCGGCCACGCGCCGATAGCTGTTTGATCCGCCTATTGCGTTTCTTTGCCTTGGGCGTATCTCCCAGCAAAATATCATCCTTCATCGCGCGCTGTTCCAAAGCCAGCGACAAAGATGTCCCTCCAGTTTTGGGAATGTGGACGAAGATATAAGAGCGACCGCGCGAAATGATCACGATGCGGCCTCTGTAGCGGCGGGACGCGTGGACCGCCAGGCCAGCAGAACTCCGGCCGTTGCGATCAGGCATATGCCGAGGATCTGCAGAACACCAATATTCTGCCCAAAGACCCTCCAGGCGAACAAGGGCCCAAAAATCATCACCGAATATTCAAACACCGCCACATAAGAGGTCTCACCGATCTGATAGGATTTGATCAGCATGAATACCGCAATCGTTGAACCAACAGCCTGCGCGATAATCCATGGAAGTGCCGGTCCCATCTGCCAGACCCAACCTCGGGTGACGAACCCGTCCGGCCCAGCGACCGGAGCCACTGGGTAAAGAGAAAACACGATTAGTCCCAACGCTCCGGCCAGTCCCAAAGTCACCACCATTGCCGCCAGTAATGCCGTCGTGCTTTCCTGCGCGCAGTGGCTTCGGGTGATGACTGAACTGAACGCGTAGAACAGCCCTCCGGCGACCGGCAACAGCGTTTTTGCATCAAACTCGCCGGGATTCGGCTGCAACACGCACAAAATCCCAGCAAACCCTACTGCAACGGCCAGAATACGCCATGGGCCTATCCGTTGCTTCATGGCGACGGTTGTAATCAACAGCACAAAGATCGGCGACGTGAACAAACCCGCCAACGCCTGAGCAATCGGCATCAGCGCAAGCGAGGCAAAATAGAACAACATGGCCAATGTGATGAGAACACTACGCAGGATCACGGGGCCAAGCCTAATCGGGCGCAAGCGGCCCAGCCCCAACAGTGACAGGCCCATTATCAGCGGTAGCATGAGCAGTGCCCGGCTGAAATGGAACTGCCACAGACCGATCGTTTCGGCCACCAAGATGACCACATTATCAATCACGCCGATGATTGCCATAGCACTGACCATCAGCACCGAGGCCAAAACCGGTGAAGTCTGGGTGTCCGCCTGCATCATTTTCCCCGCGGCATGATGGAGAGCGGTAACAGAATATTCCGCTCGTCTAGGTATCCAGCACATTTCCTGAACGTCGCGCAACAGGTTTGCGCCGGTTGAATTTAGCGTGTTAAGCTGGCTCCAATTAAGAACGAGCAGACATCACCCCGATGACGGCACTGAAACAGTTCCAGCGGATCGAAGCCACCGGTCTGTGGCGCCCCTCGCCCGATGTTCAGCGGCGCGAGGTTGTTGTGTCGATTGGCGAAGCGACTCTGACGATATCAGATTTCAACGACCGGGCACTGACGCATTGGTCGCTGGCTGCGTTAGAGCGCCAGAACCCCGGTGTTTTCCCTGCGATTTACCACCCGGATGGCGACCCGCAAGAGACGTTGGAACTGGCCCAATCCGAAACCACGATGATCGAAGCCATTGACCGTCTGCAGCGTGCCATCGACTGGTCACGCCCCCACCCCGGGCGTTTGCGGTGGTTCAGCGTGGCCGGGGTTGTGGCTGCTGTGGCCGCGCTCATGCTGTTGTGGTTACCGTCAGCGTTACAAAACCATGTCGTATCCGTCGTTCCCGAAATCAAACGTATCGACATCGGCGACACAATCCTGAGGCGCATCGAAAGAGTGTCAGGCCGCGCCTGCGTGTCCGAGGGCACTCAGGAAGCACTGGATCATCTGGCGGCAAGAACGGGCGTGCGCGCAATTGTTATCCTACCCGCCGGAGTACAGACCAGCCTGACCCTGCCGGGTGGAATTGTCCTGTTGAACCGATCTCTGGTCGAAGATCACGAAGACCCCTCGGTCGTGGCCGGGTACATCCTTGCGGAACGTGCACGTGTGCAGGCACAGGACCCACTGGATGATCTGCTGGACCGTACCGGCATCAGATCTGCGTTCCGCCTGCTGACAACCGGTGAGCTGACACCTCAGATTGTCGACAGTTATACCGAAGAAGTTCTATCAGAACCCCGTCCGGCTGTACCCGACGAGAACCTGCTGGAAATTTTTGCCGAGGCAGCTTTGCCCTCGGTCCCCTTTGCCTATGCGACGGACGTCACAGGTGAAACCGTGCTGGGCCTGATCGAGGCCGACCCGATGGCGGGCCAGCCCCTGCAACAGATACTGCCAGATCGCGAATGGGTCCGGCTGCAGAATATCTGCGGCGGATAAGCCCGCTTACTTGGTCCCGAACATCCTGTCACCCGCATCGCCCAGACCTGGCATGATATAGCCCTTCGAATTCAGCTCGCGGTCCAGTGCCGCAGTGACAATGTGAACATCCGGGTGCGCCTCTTTCATGCGGGCAACACCTTCGGGGGCGGCCAACAGGCAGAGGAAACGGATATCCGTCGCGCCAGCCTCTTTCAGCAAATCAATCGCAGCGGCCGAACTGTTGCCGGTTGCCAGCATCGGGTCGACAGCAATGACCAAACGGTCCTTCAGCCCCTCGGGCGCTTTGAAGTAATATTGGACGGGCTTCAAAGTCTCTTCATCGCGATACAGGCCAACGAAGCCGACGCGGGCCGACGGGATCAGTTCCAAAACGCCGTCCAGCATTCCGTTACCGGCGCGCAGGATAGAAACCAGCGCCAGTTTCTTACCTGCCAGGATGGGGGCGTCCATCTCTTCCATCGGGGTTTCAATGTGCCGGGTGGTCAATGGCATTTCGCGCGTGATCTCATAGGCCAGAAGCAAGGTGATCTCACGCAGCAACTGACGGAATTCGGCGGTCGAAGTGCCCTTGTCCCGCATGAGCGTCAGTTTGTGCTGCACCAACGGGTGGTCGACGACGGTCAGGTGTTCGCTCATGATATCTCCAGTCTTTTCTTGACCCGCGCACGGGTCGCTTCATCGCAAAAAGCCGCATTCAGGGCGGTTTCATTCAGGGCGGCAAAATCCTCGACCTCCCAACCGAAAGCTTTGGCCAACATCTCATATTCACGCCGCATGGTGGTATGGAAAAATGGCGGATCGTCGGTGGACACGGTGACCTTGACACCTGCCTCGCGCAACTTGGAAATCGGGTGGCTGGCAAAGTCGGGAAACAGGCCTAGAACCACGTTCGAGCCCGGGCAAACCTCAAGCGTCACACCACGATCAACGATCTCATGCACAAGGTCGGGATCTTCGATCGCACGCACGCCATGGCCGATGCGTTCAACTCCCAAATCACGGATCGCATCGCGGACACTATCCGGCCCGCCGAACTCTCCGGCATGGGTGGTCAGGCGCAGTCCGGCCTCGCGCGCGCAGTCAAACGCCCACTTATAGTCGCCCTGAACCCCCATGGATTCATTGCCCCCCATACCGAACCCAGTAATCCAGTCGCCCGCTGTTTCAGCGGCACAATATGCACTGAGCTTGGCCTGATCGGGTCCGAAATGCCGGACACAGGTCACCACGCCGCGCAGAGTGATATCGTATTTCCGCTCGGCTTCATCAGCGGCATCCTGAATGGCACTTAGATAGTCGCGCCAGGCCACCAAATCGCCACCGCCACAGAAATCGGGGCTCAGAAAGCTTTCCGAATACACCACCCCGTTCGCCGCGCTTTCTTCAAGAATAGCCAACGTCAGACGGCGGAAATCCTCGGGCGATTTCAGCACTTCACAGGCGGCCTCATATACGCTGAGGAAATGGGCGAAATCCCGGAAATCATATGACCCATCAGGTTTGAAAATCCCGCTGAGGTCGATGCGCTTTTCATGCGCCAGCTGACGGATGAAGGCAGGCGGCGCGGCACCTTCGTGATGCAAGTGCAGTTCGATCTTGGGTAGGTCAGCGACAGTCATAGAAAGCTCCGCCCCGGCCCTTGTGCCGGGATACTCAGGTGATGTGCGATACTGGCTGCAATGTCGGCGAATTTGACCTGACCGATCTGCCCCGCACCCTGCCCTGCAATCAGGACAGGTACTTGCTCACGCGTGTGGTCGGTGCCGATCCAGCTTGGGTCGTTGCCGTGATCAGCGGTCAACAACATCAGGTCATCGGGGCGCAACCGGGTCAGAATTGCACCTATCTCTTGGTCAAACCATTCCAGCGCGCGGGCATAGCCGCTGATGTCGCGCCGATGGCCATAGAGACTGTCGAACTCGACAAAATTGGCGAAGGTCAGGCTGCCCTCTTCGGCCTCATCGACCAAATCGGACAGATGACCCATCAAGTCAGCATCCGACCCTTTGCGCAGTGTGTCGATTCCCTGCATGGAAAAGATATCGCCGATCTTGCCCACTGCATGAACACGGCGGCCCGCATCCTGACACCAGTTCGTCAGCACCGGAGCGGGCGGCACGATGGCAAAATCCTTGCGGTTGGTCGTGCGGGTGAACCCTTGTTCAGGCGAGCCGACAAAGGGCCGTGCGATCACACGCCCCACTTTCATCTGGTGCAAACGTGGGGCCAGCGCGCGGCAGAGGTCAAGCAGACGGTCTAGGCCGAAACTTTCTTCATGCGCGGCGATCTGAAAGACACTGTCGGCCGAGGTATAGCAGATCGGCCAACCGGTTCGCATATGCTCGGCCCCCAATTCGGCGATGATCGTGGTGCCCGAGGCGTGGCAATCCCCCAAAACCCCTTCGGTTCCGGCGGCCTCGGCTGCGGCCTTGCTCAGATCAGCCGGAAATGATGGTGTTGTATTTGGAAAGTAATGCCAGTCCCACGGCACAGGCAGCCCTGCTAGCTCCCAATGCCCCGATGGCGTGTCCTTGCCCGGTGAATCCTCACAGGCGCAGCCCCACAGACCTGTCGGCTGGGCCAGCAAACCCGGCGTTTCCGCACCCGAGGCCAGCCGTGCCGCAGCACCCAACCCCAGCGCATCCAAATGCGGTAGATGCAAAGGCCCGGATCGCTCCTCTTCCGCCTGACCTTGAGCACAAGCCTGCGCGATATGGGCCAGAGTGTTTGCCCCAGTATCCGGCATGTCACCATTAAAGAACTGATCAGCATCGGGCGCGCCGCCGATACCCACAGAATCCATCACCACAAGGAAGGCGCGGCTCATGGCGTGATCCTCTCGTGGACAAGGGATGGCACCACTGGTTTACCCGTTCCAAGCGTGATCGCCTTTTGAACAGCATCAGCCGCACCTCGCGCGGCATCCTCGCGGGCGGCATGGACGACAGCCAATGGCGCGCCTTTTTCGACCCGGTCGCCCAGTCGCACCAGATCTGACAGCCCGACCGCAGGGTCGATCACATCGCTTTCAACCTGACGTCCGCCACCCAATTCGACAACCGCAAGGCCCAGAGCCTCTCCGTCTATCGTGGTTACATAGCCCGCAGCGGGAGCGGACACTTCGAGGATCACGCTGGCTTCGGGCAAATAGCGCGACCAATCGTCGACAAAGTGAATGGGTGCCCCAACTGCGGCCATCATGCGGCCAAACCGTTCTGCGGCACGGCCATCGCGGATGACCTTGGCGATTTTGTCCCGGCCTTCTTCCGAAGTGGCAAACATACCGGCGTCAGCCAACAGAACCCCACCCAGTTCGGCAGAGATCACAGCCAACGGCGCGTCAGGCGCTTGGGTCAATACCTTCATGACCTCATCCACCTCAAGTGCATTGCCCAGCGCAGAGGCAAGCGGCTGGTTCATATCGGTTATGACTGCCGAGGTCCGACACCCTGCAGCGTTGGCGGTTTCCGTCAGCGCCCGTGCCAGATTGCGCCCGTCATCAAGGGTTTTCATAAAGGCCCCACTGCCAACCTTAACGTCCAGCACCAGCGCATCCGGGCTGGCCGCAAGCTTTTTCGACAGGATCGACGCGGTGATCAGGTCGAGGCTTTCAACTGTCGCCGTGACATCCCGAATGGCGTAAAGCCGTTTGTCCGCCGGCGCGATTTGCCCGGTGGCCCCGGCGATGGCTGCCCCCGTTTCGTTCAGCACCTGCACCAGCCGGTCCTGGCTGATCTGGGTGGTCACACCGGGGATGGATTCGAGCTTGTCCAGCGTGCCGCCCGTATGTCCCAGTCCCCGGCCAGAAATCATTGGCACATAGGCCCCAAGCTCGGCCAGTGCGGGGGCCAGTACCAGGCTGACGCTGTCGCCCACACCCCCGGTCGAGTGTTTGTCGATTACCGGACCTTCCACATCCCAGTTCAGGACATCGCCGCTGTCGCGCATCGCAATGGTCAGATCGGCACGGCCCTGCGCACCCAACCCACCCATGCAAACCGCCATGGCAAAGGCCCCTGCCTGCGCGTCACTGACCCCACCATCGGCAAGCCCCTGGGCAAACCAGTGCAGTTCCTCGGCGGAGGGTATATCCTTGCGGCGCAACTTTGCGATGATCGAGCGGGCGTCCATGGGGTCAGACAACCTCCATATGCGAGGCGTCAAATGCGCCTGGCAGCAGATCCCCGATAGTGGTTTTCAACTCCGCCCCGTCCAAGCTGGCCAATACCACCTTGACGTCACGCTTGCCGAACTCGGCCAGTTTCTGGCGGCACCCCCCGCACGGCGGTACTGGCTGAGGAGACGACGCGACCACGTAAACCTCGGTCAGTTCCTGCTCGCCAGCAGCGACCATGGCGGCAATGGCTCCGGCCTCGGCGCAAGTGCCTTCGGGATAGGCCACGTTTTCCACATTGCAACCGGAGTAGATCTGCCCCGACAGGGACCGGATCGCCGCGCCGACCTTGAAATTGGAATAAGGCGCATAGGCGTTTTCCCGCACGGACAAGGCTGCGTCTTTCAAGCTCATGGCGATTCCCCATTTTTTGATCATCTGGTCAGAAAGTCATACCCTAAATGAAAGCCCCCGGGGAATTGAAGCCCCGAGCGCAGAATTCCTGAGCCAAAATGCTTAATCCAGAACCGTATTGAACACGCCAGGCAGCGTGACCTCAAGCAGTTCAACATCATCGGTCGGATCAGACAGGCGTGTCCGCATGCCCGGTGGAATGACAAAGGCATCACCTTGTTCCAGCCGATACGGGTCGCGCCCCTCGCCTTCAAGCGTAAGCTCACCGTTCATAACGAAGGTGAAATGAATATCGGTATCATGTTTAGCCCAGGCGGTGTCACCCTGCCCCCGACGCACCACCTGAACGCCTGCGACACCCATCGTGTTCTGGGCAATCGTGGTGTCGCGACAGATGTAGCCCGGCAAACGGAACGGCCCCCATTCTGCCCCCTCGGCCCGGTTGTAGACAAAGCGCTGGCCCTGCCATTCGCGATCCGGGCGGAATTGCGGGGTTGGCAACTGCATTTCGTGGTCGATTTCGGTGACATGTTCGGCGGGAACACCAATTTCGATCACCTGCACATTGTCCGATGCTTCCAACACACGATGACGGATTTCGGGCGGCTGGATAAAGCAATCGCCGGCGGTCAGGCGCATCTTGTCGCCCTGATCCTCGTAAACCACATCAACCCAGCCATGGATGCAGAAAATCAACTGAAACCCGACCTTGTGGAAATGCACCATGTCCGGAACCGGACCGCCATCGGGAATGCGGATATGGCTGGCAATGATCGACCCGCCCAAGCGATCGGGTACCAGATCGCGATAATGCATTCCGGCGCGCCCGATGACCCACGGGGCCTGATCCTTGAGTCTGCGCACGACAAAGGAATGCACGGTATCCGGCATCACCATCGGCGGGTTCAGTTCATCAATTTCGACACGCGTCCCGTTCGGCGCGACCAAACTGCGCTGGCCAGCCGCAAACTGATCCGGATTTTCGGTCAGAATGCGCAACATTCCGGGCGCCTCGGGTGCATCCTGTTCGATCCGTAATCGCAATCCATGCCCCGAGAACACGGCGACCCGAGGGTCATCAGCCGGATAGATCATATCCATCCGCATCCCCAGTACCTTGGTAAAAAACGGGATGTCGTCACGTAATTCCTGCGTCGGCAGACGAATCTCAGCTTTGGTCTGATTGCTGGTCATTCAAGTTCTCTTCGGTCGTGGCTTTGGGCCATCCGATCAGAACAGAAGCCAAAATGCCAATCGAAAAGAACATCTCAAGCGTTTCTTCCAACACAAACAAACGCATGATCATCTGGTCCGACAGGTCGTCTTTCAGTGCGCCACTGACTTCTTCCAACCCCTGCGCAACCACCGCACACATACCGGCCAGAAAGAACACCATTAGAAACGGGACCCGATGCTTGAACGCACGCCACCCGTTTGGCACCCCGTGCCAGAGCAAGCCGCCCAGAACCAAAACAGCCAGGATGACGCGAACCGCGTTCATATCGAGCAGCGTGTCCAGCCCATTCAGAATCCCATATGGCAAGCTATCTACGGCATAGATATCCGCAGCAAGTTCGCGCTCTGCCAGCAGCAAACAGACGAGACCGATATAGAGACGGGAAATCCCGCGATACCGGAAAAGCGCAATGCCCCCGGCCAGAACAAGCGCCGCGGCCGAAATGGATTCGAACGGGCCACCCTCATGGCTGAGGGACATCGCCTGCACCGACCAGATACAGAGGACCACCAAGATCAGCAACGCAACTCCAATCGCTGCACGAAACAGCGGCTGGTCCAGCCCAAAGGACCGCTTGGTATCGGTTGTGACGGGTATCGACCGAGATTGTTTTTCCGGGGTCATCTTGGGCCTTCGATCTCCTGTGGAAGCGGTGCCGAATATGAAGATGCGCGACCGTAACCATATTAGAACATAATTCAACCTACGGCCGTGTTTGGCAAAAATCCATTTATGAAGTGACGTCACGTAGCCAAGGCGCCAGAAATAGTTTAACCCTTCAACCAAATTCGGAACGGAGATGAATTGCCTATGTCTGACACTCCCAACCTGCGACAGGCCGCGCTTGATTATCACGCTCACCCAAAGCCTGGAAAGCTCGAAATCAGGGCTACGAAACCCATGGCCAACGGTCGGGATCTGGCGCGCGCCTACTCGCCCGGCGTCGCCGAGGCCAGCCTGGAAATCAAGGCCGACCCATCCAACGCCGAGCTTTACACTGCGCGGGGCAATCTTGTTGGCGTGGTCTCGAACGGAACAGCAGTGCTGGGCCTGGGCAATATAGGCGCTCTGGCTTCTAAGCCGGTGATGGAAGGCAAAGCGGTTCTGTTCAAGAAATTCGCAGGGATCGACTGTTTCGACATCGAGGTTGACCAATCCGACCCCGAAAAGCTGGCCGATATCGTTTGCGCGCTGGAACCCACGTTCGGGGCAATCAATCTTGAGGACATCAAAGCCCCCGATTGTTTTATTGTCGAAAAACTGTGCCGCGAGCGGATGAACATCCCCGTTTTTCACGATGACCAGCACGGCACCGCAATCGTCGTGGGCGCCGCTGCCAAGAACGCGCTGTACGT
Organism: Ruegeria sp. CDSA221; assembly: GCF_059611825.1. Classification (NCBI taxonomy): domain Bacteria; kingdom Pseudomonadati; phylum Pseudomonadota; class Alphaproteobacteria; order Rhodobacterales; family Roseobacteraceae; genus Ruegeria; species Ruegeria sp. CDSA221. The sequence goes on along the minus strand of NZ_JBXWPK010000002.1, from coordinate 6,688 downwards.
TGCCGGGAAAAAGTTCGAAGATATCAAAATCGTCTCGACCGGCGGAGGCGCGGCTGGGATCGCCTGCCTGAATATGCTGGTGAAGCTGGGTGTGAAACGCGAAAACATCTGGCTGTGTGACATTCACGGGCTTGTCTATGAAGGGCGAGCCGAGGACATGAACCCGCACAAGAGCCAATTCGCGCAAAAGACTGATCTGCGCACGCTGGATGACGTGATCGGGGATGCCGATCTGTTTCTGGGGCTTAGCGGACCGAATGTCCTGAAACCCGAAATGGTCGCGAAAATGGCCAACAGACCAATCATCTTCGCGCTGGCCAACCCGACGCCCGAGATTCTGCCGGACGCAGCTCGCGAAGTGGCCCCCGATGCGATAATCGCAACGGGTCGCAGTGATTTTCCCAATCAGGTGAACAACGTTCTGTGCTTTCCTTTCATCTTCCGGGGCGCCCTGGATGTTGGTGCGACCGAAATTAACGACGCTATGCAGATCGCCTGCGTAGATGGTATCGCTGATATGGCCCGGGCAACGACCAGTGCAGAAGCCGCCGCCGCCTATAAGGGCGAGCAACTGACATTCGGACCTGACTATCTGATCCCAAAACCTTTTGACCCCCGCCTCGTCGCTGTTGTGTCCTCGTCAGTGGCCCGGGCGGCTATGGACAGTGGCGTTGCCAGACGTCCGATTCCAGATATGGAGGCCTATAAAGAGCGCTTGAACCAGACGGTTTTCAAATCCGCCCTGATCATGCGCCCGGTTTTCGAGGCCGCAGCAGCTGCGTCGCGCCGCATTGTATTTGCCGAGGGCGAGGACGAACGTGTGTTGCGCGCCGCTCAGGCCATTCTGGAAGAAACCACGGAAACACCGATCCTGATCGGACGTCCCGAAGTCATCGAAGCGCGATGCGAGCGCCTGGGCCTGACCGTGCGTCCCGGCGAGGATTTTCAGATCGTGAACCCTGAACATGACAATCGCTACTATGATTACTGGACCTCATATCACCAGATCATGCAGCGCCGCGGTGTCACCCCTGATCTGGCCAAGGCCATCATGCGCACCAACAGCACAGCCATTGGGGCGATCATGGTCCAGCGTGGCGAGGCCGACAGCCTGATCTGCGGAACCTTTGGCGAATACCGCTGGCACCTAAGCTATGTCGAACAGGTGTTGGCCAATGGCGACCTGCGCGCACATGGCGCTTTGTCTCTGATGGTTCTTGAGGACGGCCCCTTGTTCATTGCCGATACACATGTGCGGCAATTACCAACGCCTGCAGAGCTTGCCGAAACCACCCTGGGCGCGGCCCGTCATGTCCGGCGTTTCGGGTTGGAGCCAAAAATCGCGTTCTGTTCGCAATCTCAATTCGGCAATCAGGCCGAAGGCTCGGGCAAGCGACTGCGGGCCGCTTTGGAAATTCTGGACTCGGAGCCGCGCGATTTCACATATGAGGGTGAGATGAATCTGGACGTAGCGCTTGACCCGGAACTGCGGTCGCGCATTTTCCCGCATTCACGTCTAGAAGGTGTCGCCAACGTCCTGATATTTGCCCACGCAGATGCCGCCAGCGGTGTGCGCAACATCCTGAAGATGAAGGCCAACGCGCTGGAAGTTGGCCCGATCCTGATGGGTATGGGCAACAAGGCACATATCGTGACCCCCTCGATCACCGCACGCGGGTTACTGAACATGGCGGCGATCGCAGGAACGCCTGTCGCTCATTACGGGTAAAGGGTCACGGATCCCCTCCGGGCACCGAAACAGGTGCCCGGACTGATTCCTTCATATTTGCACCAATACATTTGCAGTTTTGCAAAACTGTGAATTCGGCGCGCAAAATCCATAAATTGCCGACAGGTTTGCAAAAATTAGCAGGGAAATTCTTATACATCTGCAAATATTTTGCGATAAAGTGACGCCCCGTCACTTCGACCGCTTGTCTGCCCCCTATACCCCGCCCTAGACACGGTGCAGGGATTTTTCGGAGGAGACCAAAGTGGCATATCAGGACGTTTACCAGAGCTGGAAATCCGATCCGGAGTCATTCTGGATGGAAGGTGCAAAAGGAATTGATTGGGTTCGGCCACCCAGCAAGGCTTTGTTTGACGACAATGCTCCTCTTTATGAATGGTTCTGTGATGCCAGGGTCAACACCTGCTGGAATGCGGTTGATCGCCATGTCGAGAATGGTCGCGGTGAACAGACGGCCATCATCTATGACAGCCCAATCACCCACACCAAGCGCGAGATCTCATATGTCGAACTGCGCAATCGGGTCGCTACTTTGGCCGGGGCATTGCGGGCAAAAGGTGTCGAAAAGGGCGACAGGGTTATCATCTATATGCCGATGATCCCCGAAGCGCTTGAGGCGATGTTGGCCTGTGCCCGGCTGGGTGCGGTGCACTCGGTTGTGTTTGGTGGCTTTGCAAGCAACGAATTGGCGGTCCGTATTGATGACGCCAAACCAAAAGCAATCATCGCCGCTTCTTGCGGGATGGAGCCGGGCCGTGTGGTGCATTATAAACCGCTGCTTGACGGTGCCATCGAACTTGCCAGCCACAAGCCCGATTTCTGCGTGATATTCCAGCGCGAACAAGAGGTTGCGCATTTGGTCGAGGGGCGTGATTTCAACTGGCACGGGTTCCAGTACGGTGTTGAGCCTGCGGAATGTGTTCCTGTCGATGGCAATGATCCAGCTTATATCCTGTATACATCTGGCACGACCGGAGCGCCCAAAGGGGTCGTACGGCCGACGGCCGGCCATCTGGTCGCCCTGAACTGGACGATGAAGAACATCTATAACGTGGATCCCGGCGACGTGTTCTGGGCGGCTTCTGATGTCGGCTGGGTCGTTGGCCACTCATATATCTGCTACGCGCCGCTGATCCACGGCAACACCACGATAGTGTTCGAGGGCAAACCGGTTGGAACCCCAGACGCGGGCACCTTCTGGCGGGTGATATCCGAGCATAATGTTCGCAGTTTCTTCACTGCTCCCACTGCAATCCGCGCGGTCAAACGTGAAGATCCCAAAGGGGAATTAATCCCTGAATACGACCTCTCTTGCCTGCGAGCCCTGTTTCTGGCCGGAGAGCGGGCGGATCCCGACACGATCGAATGGGCCAAAGACGCGCTGAACGTTCCGGTCATCGACCATTGGTGGCAAACTGAAACCGGTTGGACCATCGCGGGCAATCCGCTGGGGATTGAAGAACTGCCAACCAAGCTGGGGTCACCGGCCAAGCCGATGCCCGGTTACGACGTGCAGATCCTGGACGAAGGCGGGCATCCGATGAAACCCGGAGAGCTGGGCGCGATTGCGGTAAAGCTGCCCCTGCCCCCCGGCACTCTGCCAACGCTGTGGAACGCCGAAGACCGGTTCAAAAGCTCGTACCTGAATCACTTTCCCGGATATTATGAAACCGGCGATGCGGGCATGGTTGATGAGGACGGGTACCTCTACATCATGGCGCGCACCGATGACGTGATCAACGTCGCGGGCCATCGTCTGTCCACCGGCGGCATGGAAGAGGTTCTGGCCGCGCACCCTGACGTTGCCGAATGCGCCGTGATCGGCGTGTCGGACCAGTTGAAAGGCCAGATGCCGGTTGGTTTCCTGTGTCTGAACGCGGGCTGTGATCGTGACCACGGTGACGTCGTTCAGGATGTCGTCAAGCTGGTGCGCGAAAAGATCGGACCGGTCGCTGCTTTCAAACTGGCCGTGGTTGTGGACCGGCTGCCCAAAACGCGGTCGGGCAAAATATTGCGCGGGACCATGGTCTCGATTGCGGATGGCAAGGAATACAAGATGCCCGCCACTATCGACGATCCGGTGATTCTGGACGAAATCACCGAAGCCCTGAAATCCATAGGCTACGCCCAGTAGAATATCGGCACAGCTGCCGCCTCTTGCAACCTGACACCGGGCCTCTACTGTCTGACCAAGACAGTGAGGCCCCATGACAGTGACCGACATTTGGCGTCTGAGCGCCACCGATCTGACCGCGTTGACCCGCAACAGGGAAATCAGCGCGGAAGAGGCCGTAAAAGCCGCAATCGACCGGATGCAACGGGTCAATCCTGCGCTGAATGCGGTTGTCGAAGATCTGAGCCTGCAGGCGCTGGACCGTGCGCGATATCTGGACAAGGCGGTCGGTGGCGGAGAGCAGCCCGGCCCCCTGCATGGTGTGCCGGTCACCATCAAAATCAACGTCGATCAAAAAGGACATGCGACCTCGAATGGGGTCGTTGCCCTGAAAGACGTGATCGCCCCGGATGATGCGCCGGTTGTTTCCAACCTGCAAAAGGCGGGCGCCATCGTCATCGGTCGCACCAACACGCCCGAATTTTCATTCCGTGCTGACACAGACAACGAACTGCATGGCCGCACGTATAACCCCTGGGGGCGTCATATCTCGCCCGGGGGATCTTCTGGTGGCGCGGGCGCGGCTGTGATGGCTGGGATCGGTGCGCTTGCCCATGGCAACGATATAGGGGGCAGTCTGCGATTTCCTGCCGCCGCCAATGGGGCGGTCACCGTCAAACCGGGTCTGGGTCGTGTTCCGGCGTGGAATCCCAGCCAATCGGCAGAACGGGGCATATTGGCACAATCGATGTCGGTGCAGGGTCTGATCACGCGCTCCGCAGCGGACCTGCACCTGTCCATGCCCAGCTTGATCGCGCCCGATCCGCGCGATCCGTTTCACGTGCCGATGCCGTGGCGGGGTGAGGACCAAACCGGCCCGATCAAGGTCGCCTTCACCAAGCAGACCTTTGGATACGATTTGCATCCCGAAGTCGACAAGGCTCTGGATACGGCACGCGATGCATTGATCGAAGCAGGCTATGTAGTGGAAGAGGTCGCACCACCCGATATCTTTGAAGCTGGTCGTGGCGGGTACCGCGCCCTGATGGGCGAAGTTTTGACCTTGTTGAAAGCCGATATCGAGGCTGCGGGATCAAAAACAATCCGCGACATATTCGAGGTCTACTTTCAGGAATTCCCACCCATAGTTGGCACAGACCTTATCGAAATGCTGGCCAAGCGCAGCCACTATGCGCGCGAGTGGTCTCTGTTCATGCAAAACTATCCTCTGGTCCTGTCACCATTCCTGCCACAGCCGTTCTTCAAACCGGACCGAGATACCGAGGGCGCCGAGGGCGTGCATGAAGTTCTGGGCTGTGCGGTCTATTCCTATGCGATGAACTTCATCGGCCTGCCCGCGGCATGTGTACCGGCGCGGCTGGCCGAGCTGCCGCATGGGCCGCAGCCGATCAACATCCAGATCGCAGCCCGCAGATGGCGCGAGGATATGGCCGTAGACGCCGCCGCGGCAATAGAAGACCGGGTGGGGCAAATGTGCCTGCCATTGTGGAAGAAAATGGGGACGTCCTTCTAAATAGACGTTGTCCAAAAAAAATTGACCCCGGGGTTTTGTACCCGGGGTCCGCTTTCTAAAATATGCCTAGAAATCCGATAACGAGCGTAGCACCACCTACCCTCGCCCGCACATAAACTGCACGTTCATTTCGAAACCGCCGTTGATGGCCACTCACTTCCACCATGGCGTGTTCTCCAGGCAAGTTCACAGTACCTTAATGTTAATCGGATTCGTGTGAACTGGTTCACACAAGCGCGATTAATTCATACCTAGCCTTTCAATTAGGTGAACTGCTCCGAAATCAGACGCTCTTCCAGGCCGTGGCCCGGGTCGAACAGGATACGGTGCCGGATCGCCGGTTCAGATCGAATTTCGACCCAATCAATATCCGGAAATGAATTTGAATCCGCATCCGCCATGACCGGCCGCTTGTCCGCATCCAACACATCGAACCGCACTTGGGCGATTTTGGGCAGCAGCGCCCCCCGCCAGCGTCGCGGACGAAAGGCTGCAATCGCTGTCAGAGCTAGAACATCCGATCCAATCGGCAGGATTGGCCCATGCGCGGAATAGTTATAAGCCGTCGATCCTGCTGGCGTTGACAGCAAAGCGCCATCGCAAACCAATTCCTCCATGCGCACGCGACCGTCCACACTGATCCTCAGCCGCGCCGCCTGAGGGCCTGCCCTTAGCAAAGAGACCTCATTGATGGCTAGCGCCTCATGGATCTTTCCGGACTGATCCATCGCGCGCATCGCCAGCGGGTTGATGACCTCTTCTTCAGCGGCGGAAAGACGGTCCATCAGATCTTCTTCGTGGAACTCGTTCATCAGGAACCCGATTGTTCCACGATTCATGCCATATACGGGCGTATCGAGGTGCTGCATGTTGTGCAAAGTGTGCAGCATAAAGCCGTCCCCACCCAGCGCGACAATTACACCGGCATCACGCGGCGCCGCATTGCCATAGCGCCTGACCAGTTTGTCGCGTGCGGTTTGAGCCACCTTGGCGTCGCTGGCAAGAAAAGCGATTCTTTGAATCATCTATTGTGGTTTCCAGTGCTGCACATTTGGTTCCGAAACAATCATACCTTTCCCCTATAGACCAGACTTGACGCCACCGCTGGCCAAATCGTCGCTTTAAGCCTTTTGCCGATGTCCCGTTTCCGATAGGAAATCCGCAAGAAATCCCAGCATTGTGGAGCCCCCATGAACGCCAATCTACGTGATACCGGTTTTTTCACCCAGTCTCTCTCAGCGCGCGACCCAGAGCTGTTCGGCTCGATCACGTCCGAGCTGGGCCGTCAGCG